>JBBDMR010000039.1:0-28901 GCA_040878225.1 Acidimicrobiia bacterium | reverse complement strand
AGCGGTAATCCGTTTGGTCCAGGGCGAGAGGTGACCAAAGACGGGGCGAAAGACCTACCGCTCGAACCGGGCTCAACGACCGGCTACACGATTGTCGAGGCAGAGAGCATGGAGGATGCCGAAAAGTTGCTCGCCAACTGTCCGATCATGACCAGCGTCCGCCTCTACGAGGCGATGTCGATGTGACGGTCCATAGCAGGCTACTTCAGGGGAAGGATAGCAACGGACAACAATCGCTCTTTGAGAGGCTCGTCGATGTAGTCCATGTTGTGACGTTCTCGGAGATGATCCATCGCCTGCTCGAGGACCTTCTCTTTGGTGTCACCTCGCTCAGTGAAACTGCAGCCCGGAATGATGCGCTCACAGACAAACTCAAACATTGTCAACCATTGCTCGATGGAGCAAGTATCGCATGCCGGAACCGTCCGCGCTCCGAAAACCGGCGGGGCCGAGACAGAGTGTGCCCCGGTCCCGGGGCACACTCTTCAGAGCAGGTTGACGGTGCCGCTCAGCCTCCGAAGGCTTCGTCATAGATGGCGCGAAGCTCCGGTGTCTCTTCACCGCTGAACCCGCAGTAGTTGACCACTCCGTCGTAGGCCGACACGAGATAGGACTTGCCTTCCTCGAAGTCGATACTCCCGATGAGCGCCTCGAACCCGTCCGGCGCAAACAGACGGACGGTGGCGGCATCGCCGCCGACAAACCACTCATCGACGGTCAATGTCGCATGTTCGCCTTCGACGGTCGTCACCGTGCCTGCGAAGGCAAGCGGGACATCTCTCAGAAGCTCCGGCGTGAGGGCCATGCAACTCGCGAGGGTGTCTTCGGCCCCGACATTCAACTCCAGGGCATCCTCGTCGGGGCCGGCCACCACGTCAGGCGTCGACCCGCCTCCGAACAGGGTCACGGCGCCAAAGGCCACCATCGCGACCGCGGCTGCACCCACCAAGTACCAGGCGGGGCGAATACTTTCCGATCCAGCAGATTGACTCATGATTGTCTCCAACATCTTCTGCGACGAGGCTTCGTCGACAGACTTGATTTCCACCCCGGAGGCGGTGGGGTCGAGCTTCTGGAGACGACTTCTCAGATCTTCGTTTTCCATCACATCTCTCCGACACTCGATTCCGGGACTTGCTTGTCGGGTGAGTGTCCGGATGCCGGTCGATTCTGTCGCTCGAGTGAATTTGCCAGCTTTTGTTTCGCCCGGGTCAAGCGCAAGCTGATTGCATTCGGCGTTGATTCGACGACAAGGGCGATCTCCCGAGGCTCCAGCTGCTCCCATGCCCAGAGGTGGATGAGCTCTCTCTCCTGGTCGCTCAGGAGCTCGAGAGCAGCCTCGAGATGAGGGTCGCCGTCATCGACGCCCTGCGGGTCGGTGGAAACCTGCTGAGGCTCGGCGGTGAGACGGTCGACGAGGCGAAGCCGGCGCTCTTGGCCGCGGCGGTGGTTGCTGAGCACCTTCCTGGCAACGCCGTAGCACCAGGGAAGACTCGCGTCGGGAGGGACCTCATCGAGGCGGCGCCATACCACCATCAGCGTCTCAGAAAGGACGTCGTCGACCGAATCGGCGGGCATCCGCCGATGCAGGTATCTCTGAAGCGGTTCGAAGACTTCATTGACGATGTCCTCGAACTGCTCAGTACGAGTGGTTCTGGCCTTCACCAACAGCTGTATGTCCGGGCCGGACCGGAATCTGTCATCGATTTCTCAGTTCTCATTTGATCCCAACATTGAACTCACACGAGGCCGGTGGTGGCGACCCCCGGCTGCAATGCGTCGACTCCAAGCTTCTCCAACGCAGACACGAGGTCGTCGACGCCGTCCCGACCCACCAGGGCCAATACTGAAGGGCCTGCCCCGGACCTGGCGGCGTGACACGCTCCGGCGCTACGAGCGATTGTGATCATCTGCTCCACTTCGGGGGAGAGTCCAGCGCGCACCGACTCGTGGATCTCGTCGCCGTGGGCAGCCGAAAGCAATTCGGGGTCGGCAGTGATCAGCCCCGCCGTCAGGGCCGCGACCCGGGCCAGACTCCGCACCGTGATCTCCCTCGAGAAACTGGCGGCGACTGCCGTCCGGGCCGTTTTGGTCGATAGCCGCGTTGGGGGCACCGCCACCACCGGGTGGAGTGAGGGGTGGATGGGCAACCTGACCGGCATGCCCTCGGCAGGAACCAGGATCAAACCCCCGTAAACCGCGGCTGCCACATTGTCTTCGTGTCCTTCGAGGTCGGCGGCGACTCTGAAGACATGGTCCGGATTGGCCTCACTGCCCATGGCACGCAATGCCGCCGCCACCCCGGAGACAAAGGCGGCTGACGACGAGCCGAGCCCCTTACCGATGGGTATGGCATTGTCGACGGTGAGACGCAGTCGTGCTTCATCGCCAACCGCCATCCGCGCTGCGATGAGGACAGCATCGGACTCGCCGGGAGCCGGGCGGTTCGAGCCGATGTGTTCCACAGCCCACGCGTCGGCCGGCTCCGCCTTGACGACACAACGCAGTTCGAGGGCAAGGGCCATTGCATCGAAGGCCGGGCCCAGATTGGCGCTGCTCGCCGGGGCAGATGCAGTTGCTTGCGAGATCACGATTGGAGCCTATTCACCATTAGCGTTCTATCCGTGGCCGAATTCCTTGGAATCGACGATCTCCTCCCCGAACTCATCATCGGTTTAGGCCTGGCTCTGCTCATCGGAAACGGACTTGCCTGGTGGAAGAACCGCCAGGGACAAACCCCGGAAGGAGTCGAGGACGCCGCATATCGACCGGGAAGGGTGCGGTTCCTGATGGCTGTCGGAGTGCTGATGACGATCTGGGGGGTAATCAGCCTGGTCCGCTGAAAGCGCCTTCGAATTGGCTCTGACCTTTTGGTAATCTGATGCTGCCGCGGGTGTAGTTCAATGGTAGAACTTCAGCTTCCCAAGCTGAGAGCGAGGGTTCGATTCCCTTCACCCGCTCCAAACAAAATCCCAAGCAAAATCCTCTGGATTTTGCGTCTCTCCCCCAGAGGCGAAGCCGAATGGGGGAGATGTCGAGCCCAAAGGGCGAGACAGAGGGGGAACGCACCCAACGGTGACGCTGAGTTTGCCCGAGCCCACCACCGGGTAAAACAAACCATGGGAATTTTTGGCTTTACTTTGAAGACCTCCTTCGGGATTGTGAGGAGGCTCCCGGCAGTCACCACCGCTGCTGCGGTGGGTTGGATCGGCTACTCGGCTTTCAAGAAGCGCGAGTATCCTCCACTCCCCTCACCTTTCCCCTCAGACCTCCAATTCGTCCCCGACCTCGAAGCCGGCCGGATCGCTGTACACCGATCGAGTCAGGCGGCTGACGAAGACACCACGCCGGTGCTCCTCGTCCATTCCGTGAACGCAGCCGCTTCGTCCGCAGAGATGGGGCCCTTATTCCAACGCCTCGAGCGTGATCGACAGGTCGCATCTATGGATCTTCCCGGGTTCGGTCACTCCGATCGACCCGACGTCGCCTACACGCCTGAGCTGATGGCCGGGGCCATCGCCTCCGTCCTCGGGACATACGACCGCCCGGTCCACGTTGTCGCTCTGTCACTCGGGTCCGAACTCGCGGCGCGGGCAGCCTTGATCCGGCCCGACCGGGTTCGATCGCTCACCTTCATCTCCCCCACTGGAATGGGCCGGAAGAGCAGGGTCGACGAAGCCGAGGACTCGGTGTTCGACAGCATCTTGACCGCTCCGGTGCTGGGGCAGGCCATCTTCGACCTTCTCATCACAGAGCCTTCGATTCGTTACTTCCTAGACAAGAGTTTTGCCGGAGAAGTGGACCCCGGCCTATCCGTGTTTTCCGGTCTCACCTCACGCCAGCCCGGAGCGAGGCACGCGCCGCTCGCATTTATCCGAGGACGCCTGTTCACGGCCGACGCACTGAGCCGGGTCTACGAGCCCCTGCTGGTCCCTTCCCTGGTCATCTACGACGAGGACCCGTACACCGACTTCGCCGACCTGCCCGGTTTCACCGCCGGTGGGGACGGCACGCGCCATGCGGAGCGGATCCCCGGTACCCGCGGGCTGCCCCACTTCGACAATCCCGAGCAGACCCTCGACGCACTGAACCGATTCTGGAAGGACGTCGAATCCAGGTAGCGGCTGCAGGAATCCGCCGCGTCGCCTCTACTATCTCCCACCGACGTGAGGAGAGCCACTTGATTTACTCGGATCGGACGATCAAAGAGTCGATTTCGTCCGGCAAGATCGCCATCGAACCGTACGAGCCGAGCTTCGTCCAGCCATCTTCAGTGGATCTCAGGGTGGGCAACGGTTTCAGAGTCTTTGTAAACCACCGCTACTCCGAGATCGATCCCCGGGCACCGCAAGCCGACCTGACCCAGTTGGTCGAGGTCGGTGACGAAGAGGCGTTCATGCTCCACCCCGGTGAGTTCGTCCTCGGATCGACGCTGGAGCGGGTTCGGCTTGGGGTCGACGTCGTGGCCCGGCTGGAGGGCAAGTCTTCCCTGGGGCGTCTCGGACTGCTCATCCACTCCACGGCCGGCTTCATCGATCCCGGGTTCGAAGGCCATATCACCCTGGAACTATCCAACGTTGCAACGTTGCCAATCGCCATCTACCCCGGGATGAAAATCGGCCAGATCAGCTTCTACCAGATGACGACGGCGGCCGAGTACCCGTACGGCTCGCCTGAACTCGGCTCCAAGTACCAGGGCCAGAGCGGTCCCACCGCCAGCCGGTCGCACCGCGACTTCGGCAGATCGGATGACTAGCGCAATCGGGTGAATTCGAAAATGGGCTAAGGCCTCTGGACAACCAGGCCTGGTTTCACCGATACTCGTAGCAAGTACACGCTCCCCCAAATAGACGAGTCCCCCTCGTGGAGTCCCCCAGCTCTCGGGTTGGCTGTACCCCTCCAGGGGGGGGGCCCCCCCCCCCCCCCCCCCCCCGGGGGCCCCCCCTGCCCACCTCACATTCTCACCCTCGCGCCGATTTCGACCACCCGGTTGGTATCCAACCCGAAATATTGCCCTGCGCTGGTCGCGTTGCGATACATGAACCAGAACAACCCGGTTCTCCATCCCCGCATCTCACCGCCGGCGATGTTCACCACCGACTCCCTCCCTAGAAAGTAGGTCGTCTCCTCGGGATGAATTCCGAGCTCGGCATCGACGATGTTCTCCAACTCCCGGGGGACGTTGGGTTCGTCCATGAAACCGAACAGAAGCACCACCTGGAAGAAGCCTTCCCCAAGATTGTGCAGCGTCACCCGTTTCGCCCGGTGAACTTTCGGCCTCCCCGCGGTGCGAACCGACACGAGCACCACTGTCTTGTGGAGTACCTTGTTGTGCCTCAGGTTGGCGAGCAGGGCGGGTGGGGTGGTCCCGGGCTCGGGGAACATATATACGGCTGTTCCCGGGACTCTGACCTGGGGATGGGTCGCGATCGACCCGATGAACCGTTCCACCGGGAGCTCGCCGCGCCTGATCTCTTTGGCCAGGCGCTGTCTACCGGCTTTCCAGGTGGTGAGCAGCGTAAAGACGAAGGCAGCGACGGCGAGAGGGAACCAACCCCCGTCGGGGACCTTGACGATGTTGGCTGCGAAGAACGCCAGGTCGACCATGAGGAACCCCGCTGTCAACGATATCGCGACAAGGCGGCTCCATCTCCAGCGTTCGCGCATCACCACGTACAACAAGAGGCTGGTTATCACCATCGTGGTGGTGACAGCGACGCCATAGGCCGCGGCGAGATTGCCCGACGTCCTGAAGGCGATGACGAGGCCAATACAGAGGACCATGAGGGCCCAATTGATGCTTGCGATGTAGATCTGCCCGAATTCCCGGGGCGAGGTGTGGTCGATACGCAAGCGGGGGAGATATCCGAGTTGCACCGCCTGCATGGTCAGGGAGTACACACCCGTTATGAGCGCCTGTGATGCGATGACCGTGGCGAACATCGCCAGGACGACCAGGGGAAGGACGGCCCATCCCGGTGGCATTCTGAAAAACGGGTTGTCGATTGCCGCGGGATTGGAGATGAGCATCGCCCCCTGGCCGAAATAGTTGAGCAGTAGTGCAGGGAACACCACCGCGTACCAACCGAGCCGGATCGGGCGTCGGCCGAAGTGACCCATGTCGGCATACAGCGCCTCGCTTCCGGTAACGACCAGGAAGATCGCCCCGAGGGCTTGAAACGATGCTCGGGGATAGCCGACTACGAAGTCGATGGCATGGAGCGGGTTCATGGCAGCGAGGATCCCGGGATTGTCGATCACGTACCCGACACCGAGCAGGGCGAGGACAACAAACCACACGATCATCACCGGGCCGAAAATGGCACCCACCTTCGCAGTCCCGGATCGCTGGACACTGAAGAGCGCGATGAGGATCGCCACTGCAATGGGGATGACATAGTCACCAAACGCCGGGGCGGCGATCTCGAGTCCTTCGACCGCGGAGAGCACCGAGATCGCCGGAGTGATGATCCCGTCACCGTAGAGGAGGGCGGTGCCGAAGAGGCCGAGGAGGATCAGGAACCACTTGCCTCGATCGGGGCGAGAGCGGTGGGCCGGAGCGATTAGGGCGGTGAGTGCGAGGATTCCTCCTTCACCGTGGTTGTCGGCACGCAACACGAAGACGAGGTATTTGATCGAGACGATCAAGACCAGAGCCCAGAACATAAGCGAGAGGATGCCGAACACACTCTCGGTGTTGACTGCGGGACCCTCGGCGGCGTGGAACGATTCCCGGAAAGCGTATAGCGGGCTGGTGCCGATGTCCCCGTAGACGACGCCGAGGGCTCCTACCGAAAGTAGGAGTAGGTAACGGCCCCTGGTGCCCTCAGGCGCCGGGTGGTGGGGCAGATCTGATTCGAGGTCACCCCCTGGCGGGGAGCCGGCAGCGTCTGATGCTCGGTTCGACATAACCGGTCAAGAATACACCTGTCTATGTGGTGTTCAGGCTCCTAGGTGACGTCGCGGCCGAGGTTGGCGAAGCGGGTGAATTCGGGCTGGAAAGTCAACCGGACGGGACCCGTGGAGCCAGCTCGATGCTTGGCAACGATCACCTCGGCAATGCCTCTGTTCTCGTGGTTTTCCGGGTTGTAGTACTCGTCGCGGTAGATGAACATCACTACGTCGGCGTCCTGTTCGATCGAACCCGACTCACGGAGGTCGGCGAGGCGGGGGCGCTTGTCCTCCCTCGACTCCAATGACCGGTTGAGCTGGGACACGGCGATCACCGGAACGTCGAGCTCACGGGCGAGGTTCTTCAAGTTCCTGCTGATCTGGGCGATCTCCTGCTGTCGATTCTCCCGACCCGAAGCCTCCATCAGCTGGATGTAGTCGACGACGATGAGTGACAGTCCCCGCTTCCGTTTCAACCTCCGGCACTTGGCCCGGATGTCCGTGACGGTGACGATCGGGGAATCGTCGATGTAGATCGGTGCTTGATACATCTTCCCGGCGGCGTCGACAACCTTCTGCCACAGCGGGCCGAGTTGGCCCGAGCGGAGCTTCATCGAGTCGACCTTGCCGACCGAGGACAGGATGCGCTGGACGATCTCCTCTTTTGACATCTCCAGCGAGAAGATGGCCACCGCCTCCCCGGCCATAGCGGCATTGGTGGCGATGTTCATCGTCAGCGAGCTCTTTCCCATGGCCGGGCGAGCGGCGATGACTATCAGGTTGGCGGGCTGCATGCCGGCGAGCTTCTTATCGAGGTCGATGAACCCCGTTGCGAGACCGGTGAGCTCGCTCCCCTGCTGCTCCAGCAACTCCATGTGCTCGAGTACTGCATTGAACATCGGCCCGACCTCGAGGAGGGTCTGGGACGTGCGTTTTTCGGCTACCGCTAGAACTGCCTGCTCGGAGCGGTCGAGGACGTTGATGATCTCTTCGTCGATGTTGAAGGCGAAATCGGTGATTGCCGACCCGGCACGGATCAGTTCGCGACGTTTGGCATGCTCTTCGACGATTCCGGCGTAATAGACGATGTTGGAAGTGGAGGGGACGATGTCGACGAGTCGGGTCAGATATTGAACGCCGCCGATCTTCTCCAACTCGCCGTGACGCCGCAACTCCTCCGACACCGTCACCACGTCGATTGCCTGGCTCGTGTCGAAGAGGATCCTGATCGCCTCGAATACGGCCTGATGGGCGGGAATGTAGAAGTCTTCGGGTCGAAGCTGGTCCATCACGTCGT
The DNA here is from genome assembly GCA_040878225.1 of Acidimicrobiia bacterium. Taxonomy (GTDB): domain Bacteria; phylum Actinomycetota; class Acidimicrobiia; order Spongiisociales; family ZC4RG35; genus MA-ANB-1. The sequence goes on along the minus strand of JBBDMR010000039.1, from coordinate 20,713 downwards.
TGACCGCGTCCTCCGACAGGAGGACAGCACCGAGAACGGACTCTTCGGCCTCGCGCGAATGAGGCGGGTTTCGATAACCCGGTCTCAATTGCCTCTCGTCAGATGTCATCGTCATATTTCGTCCTCGATCACAAGATGCCACCCGTCTGGGACAGAATCGACGGCCCAGAGGTCCTGGCGCGAAGGACCCCGCCGTGTTGGGGAAGGAGAATCTGCTCAGCGCGGGGAAGTACAACCGAACTTAGAACACGCTGGCCCGGTTACCAACCCGAGAAGCTACATGTTTTTCGCGATGCACCAGAAACATCGAGACCCGCGAAAACAGTGTGTGTTTTCGCGGGTCTCGGAGGTCTAAGCCGAACTCCGACACACCACTCGGTATCACTATGGAGACGCTGAGCCTCAGGAACGGGTTCAGGCCGGGATGATGTCGAGAGTTACCGGGAACTGGACTTCGGCGTGGAGGTTGACGCGGATTTCGTGGAGTCCGATCGCCTTGATCGGCTTGGGGATGACCACGTCTTTCTTGTCGATGTCGACCCCTGCAAAACGCCGGATGCCTTCGACGACGTCGGCCACGGAGACCGAGCCGTAGAGCTGTCCCTCGTCGCCGGCCTGCGCCGCGAGGACAACCCTGGTGCCAATCAGCTGGGTGGCAATGTTCTCAGCCATGTCCTTAGCCCGCTTCTCGGCCTCGACGCGGGCAGCGCGTACCGACTCGGCGTGCTCGAGAGCCGCCTCGCTTGCCTTCACTGCCTTCTTCCTGGGCAACAGGTAGTTGCGGCCATAGCCATCGCTGACGTCGACCACGTCACCGCTCTTGCCGAGTTCGGCGACGTCGGAGGTGAGTATCAGCTTCATCGCGTCGAAATGTACGGAAGCAACGCCATCTCACGGGCGTTCTTGATCGCGACCGCTACTTCACGCTGGTGCCGGGGGCAGTTGCCTGAAACTCGACGGCCACGGATCTTGGCCCGGTCCGACAGGTACTTGCGCAGAACTGCGGTGTCCTTCCAGTCGATGACTATCGAACGGTCCTGGCAGAAGGCGCAGGGCTTGGCGCGCATGCGGCGAGTGTCCGGCGCCCGGCGCCGGCCTTTGGCCGCCTTTCGATCACTGCTGTTGCTTTTACGTCCCATTTTTCAAACTCCTCCTGGTGTCACTAGAACGGGGCCTCATCGGGGCCGTAGTCGTCGCGGGCAACCGGTGCCGGGGGCACGCTCTTGTTGCCACCTCCGCCACCCCCAAAGTCTCCGTCGGAGCGCTGGGTCTTGTTGACGGTTGCAGTGGCCCAACGCAGGGAGGGCCCGATTTCGTCGATCTGAACTTCGACAACGGAACGCTTATCGCCGTCGTCGGTCTCCCAGCTTCGCTGTTCGAGGCGCCCGGAGACAATGACCCGGGTCCCTTTTTGCAGCGACTCGGCAACCGTTTCGGCCTGTTCGCGCCATACGGTCCCGGTGAAAAAGCTGGTCTGCTCCTGCCATTCGCCGTCCTGGCCGCGCCAGCGGCGGTTCACAGCAAAACGGACCTTGGCCATTGCCACGCCTGACGGCGTGAACCTGAGCTCGGGATCGTCTACGAGATTCCCGATAAGTGTGACATTGTTCGACATTGAGATCTCCTCTGATCCATCCACCAACGATCATGCCGTGTTGGTGTGACGGAATCCAGTCAGTTGTTCTTGCCCACGATCTTGTGGCGCACGATTTCGTCGGAGAGAGTCAACATCCGATCGACCGTGTGTACGACGTCGGCTTCCCCCTGGAAGTTGACGACCGTGTAATAGCCCTCGGTGATGTGGTCGATCTCATAAGCAAAGCGGCGCTTCCCCCAGAGATCCCGTCCGGTGACCGAGCATCCTGCACTGGCCAGGGCAGCTTCGAGTTCTCCGACCTTGCCTTCGATTTCACTCTCGGCAAGCTCCGGCCGGTGAATCGTCATCAGTTCATAGTCGCGCATATGACCTCCTGTGGACATCCGTAACTTGGAAGGCCCCACCTACATGATGGAGCAGGGGTGTTGCACCCGACCGCGCGTGCGTCGAGGCACCGCTGAGTCTAACCGTCGCCGCCGTGAATCCATATTCGGGCTACTTTTCACACCTGAATTCGAAGGCTGCAATCGCACTTACGAGAGGAGACTGCAGGTGACTACCAGCGAGAGCGGTGGGCCGGTCCACGACAACCCGACCGGCTGGGTGAACCGGCACATCGAGGAGTACGTGGAGACCGATGGGCGCAAGGGCCACCGGTGGAAAGGGGTCGACACTCTCCTCCTGACGACACGGGGGCGGAAGTCGGGGAAACTGCGTCGCACCGCCCTCATCTACGGTGTCGACGACGCGAACTACGTGGTGGTCGCCTCCCGCGGCGGTCACCGTGAGCATCCTGCCTGGTACCTCAACCTGGTCGCCGACCCCGGGGTCCGGGTCCAGGTGGGGCCGGAGCACCATGATTGCCGCGCCCGGACTGCCTCCGGGGCCGAACGCTCACGACTCTGGGAGACGATGAGCCAGATCTGGCCGCAGTACAGGGAGTATCAGGTGAAGGCCGACAGAGAGATCCCCGTCGTTGTCCTCGAACCGATTCAGTCGAAGCTCACCGAATCCCCGATGGAAAAGTCGTAGCGGCCCAGCTCGGTCTCGAGTACCCGGAGGACCGAGCTCGGGGACGGATAAGAGGGACACGGCTCAGAATCGCAGGGCTCCATCTCCGTTGTTCCCACGATCGTTCCTAAGGCGTCGATGAACCATATGTCGAGGGGAATCAGGGTGTCCCTCATCCCGTATGTGACCGGGCCCTCCGCATCGTGAATGAACAACATGCCGTCCAGTCCTCCCAGGTCGAGGGCCGCCCGCAGCCCCTGGGAGCGCTCCGCTGAAGTGTCGGCGACAGCAACGACGAGCCGTTCCTCCCCGACCGCCACCGTCGCAGTATCCCCGTCGAAGAAAGGGCTCACCGGGATGGTGCTCGTTTCCGGAAGGCTCGTGGCGAGGGTGGTGACGCCTGTCTCCGAAGCGCAGGAGACGGCGAGCAGCACCGCCCCGGCCAGGAAGATCAGTCGGACGGCGGGCCACCCAAGAGCTCGGCGGCCACCTCGTCGGTGACGTGATAGCTCTCGTCTTCACCGGGAAACGAGCCGGAGCCGACGTCGGCCACAAAGCGCTCGAGGGCGGCAACTGCGTCGTCGGCGAGGCTGGCATAGCTGCGAACGAACTTCGGGTAACGGCCGGAGCCGAGGCCGAGCACGTCGTGAAAGACGAGAACCTGTCCGTCGGTGTGCGGGCCGGCCCCGATCCCGATCGTTGGGGCATCGACCTCTTTGGTGATTATCTCGCCGAGAACGTCGGGGACGCCCTCGATGACGATGGAGAAGCATCCGGCCTCCGAAAGCGCCCTGGCGTCGGCGATGAGGCTTCGCGCTACATCTACGACCTTCCCCTGCACCTTGAAACCGCCCATCCGGTGGACCGATTGCGGGGTGAGGCCGACATGGCCCATAACCGGAATCTCGGCGTCGAGAATTGCCTCCACCATCGGAATGCGCTTGACACCGCCCTCGAGTTTGACCGCTTCGGCGCCACCCTCGCGAACCAGGCGACCGGCGTTGCGGACCGTCTCCTCGGTTGAGATGTGAAAGCTGAGCCACGGCATATCGGTGACGACCATCGCTGACGGCTTTGCCCGCTTCACCGCCCTGGTGTGCAGAATCATGTCGTCGACGTCGACACCCAGGGTGTCGTCCATCCCGTGAACGACGTTTGCCACCGAGTCGCCGATGAGGATGATGTCGACACCGGCGCGGTCGGCAATCACAGCTGACGGGTAGTCATACGCAGTGACCATTGCAATCTTGGGACCGCCCTTGCGGTCCTTGATCAGGGGGGCCGTGACCTTTTCTGGCATGGGGTCAATGGTACCTCGGCACGCAAGTTGGGCCTCACGAGGAGAATGCAGGGCCCTATCGGGCAGAAGGCGGTCGCCGCAGTTGCAGCGACCGCGTTCCTGCCTTTCCCTGCGCTTGGGCGGTCAGCCCTTGCCGTTGATCAGTGCCATCAGGTCGTCGAAGTCGTCGAGGTCGAGCGACTGCGCTCCGTCACTCAGGGCCTCTGCCGGATTCGGGTGGATCTCAACCATCAGCCCATGCGCTCCCACAGCCTGACCGGCCAAAGCCAGAGGGGTCACCAGGTGGCGGTCACCTGCGGCATGTGACGGGTCGACGATCACCGGTAGATGCGTCCGCTGCTTCAGGACGGGCACCGCCGCCACATCGAGAGTGTTGCGCGTCGATGTCTCGAAGGTGCGGATCCCGCGTTCGCACAGGAACACCTGCTGGTTCCCCGCGTCGAGGATGTATTCGGCAGCATGCAACCACTCATCGAGTGATGCGCTCATCCCGCGCTTGAGCATCACCGGACGCGAGGACCGACCCACCTCGGAGAGCAGTGTGAAGTTCTGCATGTTCCGGGCACCGATCTGCAGGATGTCGGAGGTTTCCGACATCCGTTCGACGTATTCGGGTGCCGGAACCTCGGTGACGATGGGCATGCCGTGGACGCGCCCCGCCTCAACGAGCATCTCGAGACCCTCGTATCCGAGTCCCTGGAAGCTGTACGGCGAGGTCCTCGGCTTGAAACAGCCACCCCGGAGGATGGTCGCGCCGGCAGCCTTTGCCCCTGCCGCCGCCGCCATCACCTGTTCGAACGACTCGACCGCGCAAGGGCCGGCGATTACGACGAAGTCGTCGCCGCCGATCTTCACCCCGCCCACGTCGATGATCGTGCTCTCCTCCTTCTGCTCCCTGCTCGCCAGCCGGTAGCCCGAAGCCTTGACCGGAGAAGCAGTCACCTTCGCCCCGGCTGGTTTGACCCTGGGCCGTTCCACGTCTGGTGTCAGTTTGAGATCCCGCTTCTGGGGACGGAGGTCCTGAGACGGGTAGCTTCCGAGCACCCTCACGAACTTGGCAGTCCGCCTCACCCCGTCGAGGGCGAGTTGAACGTGCGGCGAGGAGACGTTGCCATCGAAGTCGACATAGAACATCTCCTCCCATGGGTTGTCGATCGTCGGCCGCGACTCGAGCTTCACCAGCGGAATGTCCTGCTCCTTGAACCGGGCGAGAACCTCCATGAGGGCTCCCGGGGCATTTCCCACCGACAGGACCAGCGAGGTCTTCGAGGGGATCTGTGGGTCGACGGAGATCGGCTCTCGCGCCACAACCAGGAATCTGGTGTAGTTCTCCTTGCGGTTTCCTATCGCCCTCTTCAGCACTTTCAGCCCGAAGCGGCGCGCTGCCTCCTCGCTGGCGATGGCGGCAATCGTCGGATCGCCTATTGACTTGATCCGCCGGCCCGACATGGCTGTGTCGCCGAAAAAGACCACTTCGACGTCGGGAAGCTCCCCGAGGAAGTCGGAGCACTGGGTGACCGCCTGGGGATGGCCGTAGATGGTCTTGATCGAGTCCAGGGATGAGTCTTCAGTGCCCAGCAGGCAATGCTGCACCCTGTACTTGACCTCCCCGATGACAGCGAGGCGGGAGTGGAGCAGCAGGTCGTACACCTCGGCGATACCCCCGGAGGTGGTGTTCTCCACCGGCAACATGGCGACATCGGCGCGGCCCTGTTCCACCGCACTTGCCGCATCGGCGAAACGGGTGCATGCGAGAAGCGATATCTCCACCGGCTTGTCGCGGAAGAACTGTTCGGCAGCAAGCTGGCTGTATGAGCCTTCGATGCCCTGGAGAGCGACGACTGCGGTCGACCCGGCTCCATTGAGCAAGCCTTGGAAGTGGTCGTGCTGCAAGCTGACCGAATCGGCAATGATCTGCTCCCAGATCCTGACCACCAGCCCGGGGTCGAGGTCGTGGTCCCTGGCGGCTTCGACCCTTTTGGTCAGAAGAGAATTCTCCCGGTCCTCGTCCCGGAAGGGGCGCTTGGTGCGCTGTTTTTCGCTGGCGATTGCTGACGAAACCCGCCGACGCTCGGCGAGTAAAGCCAGGATCTGATCGTCGATTCCATCGACGTTTTCTCGCAAGCTGTCGATCGGTTGATCGACGGGCTCTCTCTCGTTTGGTTCTTCCATGGTGTAACTCCGAACACGTTTAGTGAGTGGGTGGTGGACTGAATAGGTGCGGCGGGGGTGGGGGTGTATACGGCGTCAGACGCCGAAATAGCCGCGGAAGAACGCTGCTGAGAGAGCCGGCCGGGAGGCCTCGGTGCGCAACGCCATGTCCACGGCGTTGATTGTCCACTCTTTCTCCCTCTACGTCAACCCCGGAAGACAAAATCCGGGCCGCAACAGAGACGGGGCGTCTCTCCGGTTTCGTCGTGCCGCGTACCGCGCTTTACGCTGCACCGGCACGATCGGAAGAACACTGGGCACCAATAACGCAATCATCCACGGGACCGGACTGATGGGAGCATCCATCGGGCTTGGTCTTAGCGCGGCCGGGTGGGAGGTATCCGGCTGGGACCCCGACCCCGGGGCAAGCCTGGTGGCACGGGAGAGGGGGGCCATCAGCTCGATCCTGTCAGGCCCTGATGAAGGCGTCTCCGAGGCCGACCTCTTGGTGCTCGCCGGGCCGCCACCGGCGACAATCGAGGCTCTCGCCACCCTCGAGACCGGGGCCCTCGTGACCGACATATCGAGCGTGAAGTCGCCGATCGTCGACGCAGCGCGGCGATTGCGGCGGTTCGTCCCCGGCCATCCCATGGCGGGAAGCGCCAGCACCGGACCAGAGCACGCCTCTGCTCACCTCTTCCGGGGCGCCACCTGGGTTCTGTGTGATGACCTTGCCAACCCTGCAGATATCGAACGGATGAAGGAGATGGTCGCAATCCTGGGCGCCAACCCGGTTGTCATGGACGCGGCGTCACACGATGAGCGAGTCGCGCTTGTCTCCCACCTACCCCGGCTCCTCGCCTCGGCTCTTCTCCAGATGGCAGAGGACACCCCGGGTGCCACGGAGCTGAGTGCGGGGAGTTTCCGCGACCTGACCCGCGTTGCCGGATCGGATCCCGACTGGTGGAGCGACATCCTCATTGGGAACAAAGATGCAATGGATCGGACGATCGATGAGATGCAGCGCCTGCTGGGGCGCTGGCGAGACGAGATCGCTCGTGAAGACGCAACCGCGATTCAGGCACATCTGGCGACCACCGCGGCTGTCCGAATGGGTCTGGGGGCGCCGCTGACTGCGGTGAGAGTGGTCCTCTTCGACAAGCCCGGAGAAATCGGATTGGTAGGGCGCTCGCTGGAAAGGAGCGGGGTCGACCTCCGCGACCTGCACATTCGGCATGCCGAATACGGAGGTGGTGGTGTCCTCACCCTCTCCGTCAGCGAAGAGGAAGCCGGATCTCTCAAAGCCGCGCTTGTCGAAGACGGCTTCGAGATCGAAGACTGACGCTCAGGCCGGGCTGAGCCGGCGCACCCACTCGATGTCGGCAGCTTGCTCCGCTGCACCGCCCGGGGTTTCCACCACGACGGGGGCGTTGGCGGCGAGGATTGTCGCCCCGAGCTGGTCGGCGGGGATCTTGCCGGCCCCGAGATTCTCATGCCGGTCACGGCGGGAGTCGAAGGGGTCTTTAGAGTCGTTGGCATGGACGAGGTCGATCTTGCCGGTGAATGAGACGATCCGCTCGACCAACTCGTCGAATGGCTCACCACCCGCCCACGAGTGACATGTGTCGAGGACGAAACCGACTCCGAATTCGCCGATTTCCTCCCACAGCTTGCCGATCCACTCCACCCGCCTGGCTGCGGCCTTGTCCCCGCCCGCCGTGTTCTCGATGAGGATCTTCATGTCGGTGTCGGTTGCCTCGAGGGCCTTGCGCCACCGATCGATCCCGTCCTCCTGGGGCCCGTCCCCGGTGACGTGGCCTCCGTGGACCACAACTGCGGCTGCTCCGACCTCGGTTGCGGCATCACAGGTGTCCTGGAGGATCTTGCGGCTCGGGATCCGCACCCTGTTGTTGTCGGCGCAGACGTTGATCAGATACGGAGAGTGCACATAGATGGGGAGGTCCGAGGCTGCGAGATCGGCGGCATCTGCCCTTGGTGCCGGCTTCTTCCACGACTGGGGGTCGGAGAGGAATATCTGGACCAGATCGGCATTCCGGGCTGCGGCCTCCTTCAGCGGGTCGGCACCGGGCACGTGGGCGCCGACAATCATTGCCCTTCCCAGACAGAGGCGACCCGGTGCTGCCGCTCGGAAGCCGCAGACGCCACCGCGTAGTCACCGACCTGTTGGGCCACCACTTCGGGTGCTGTCGGCCAGTCCTCGGCGAGAATGCCCAGCACACGTTGGTCGAGCCAGCGCGCCCCCCAGGGGTGGTCCGGAAGCTCGCCCCGTGTCACCAGCTTTACCGCCAGCAGCGGAAGAACATCCTCCTCGTCGTCGATCTCACCGCCGTCGATGTCCTTGATCTGCTCCCAGGGGATCAGGTCGGGCCGACGAAACGGCCCCCGCAGCTTCAAGGCCAGCCCTTCCGGCCGCGCCTCGAGCACCTTGGTCGGGATGAAAAGCTCCTTCAGGGCCCACAAAATGAGGGTCGCGGCGAAAATGGTCAGCGCCCACGCCCAGATCACATCACGCGGCTCATAGATCTGGGTGTCTTCTGGCCGGAACAAGGCCTCTCGCAACAGGTTGGTGAGCCGGCGGTTGGTGAGCACATCGAGGCCCATCACCAGGAGCGGGATCGCGCCGATGGCCATCCACCACAGCCGCCATCCGGAGAGTGTCACGTCGACAGGTTTCATAGACCCACTCCCAGGTCAACCGGAGTCACGACGGAGACAAAGGGAATCCCCCTGCCTTGGAATCTCTCTGCGGCGAGGCCGGCGGAGCGGTCGACAAGCGCCACCGCCTGGACGACGTTGAGGCCGGCTTCGAGGGCAACATCTGTTGCCTCTCCGGCCGCCGAGCCGGTGGTCGTGGTGTCGTCGATCATCGCCACCTGCATCCCGGCCTCGACCGGCCCGACCAGTCTGCCGCCGACACCATGGTCCTTGGCCTCTTTCCGGATCGAGTACGCCACGAGTGGGATTCCGCGCGACGCGGCAACCATCGCCGTGGCCAGGGCAACCGGGTCGGCACCCATGGTCATCCCACCCACCGCTTCTACTTCGGGGTCGAGCACTTCGAGCACGGCTTCACCCACCAGCAGGGCACCAGCGCCCGAAAACGTCGTCTGACGGGCATCGAGGTACCAGGCTACCTCCTCACCCGATCGCAACGTGAATGGCCCATCTGTGCGGAGGGCGTGGGCAACCAGGTGTTCAATAAGGGCGGCGCGGGTCACCAGGGCATGGTATCGCAGCCAGGACTGGTGCCGGACTACCACCGGAAAACCCCCGCTCAGGCAAGGGTGGGCTGCCTGGTAGCGTCCAAGCATGACGCACGACTACGTCCGCAGCTTTGATCACCCCGACGACGCTGTCGAGATCGAAGGGCTTCAGTCGTGGATCATCTCTCTCGGCGGGATCGTCGTCTCGCGTAGCGTGCATCCTCCGGGGTGGCGCTGGTCGCTTCACGTCAAGCCGTTTGCGAAGGAAGAATGGTGTCAGACACGCCACATGGGCGTGGCGGTGTCGGGACACCTTCGCGTGTCATTGGACTCGGGACTCGAGTTGGACATCAAAGCCGGAGACGTGTTCAACATTCCGCCCGGGCATGACGGCTGGGTGGTCGGTGAGGTTCCGATGGAAACGATCGATTGGGCCGGAGCAGGAACCTGGCTCCCCACTATCGAAGACCTCACCGAGCGACTTCTCGCCAGCCTCGTCTTCACCGACATCGTGGACTCAACCGGTACCGCTGATCGCCTCGGAGAAACCGCGTGGAGTGACCTTCTCGCCACTCATGACCACAGAATCAAAGATACCGTCGGTCGCCACCGGGGCCTCCTGGTGAAAAACACAGGTGATGGCGCACTGGCAATGTTCCCCGGCCCGGGCCGGGCGGTTCGTTGTGCCGTTGGGCTCCGTGAAGTCGCGACGGGGCTCGGCCTCACGATGAGAATTGGGGTCCACACCGGCGAGGTAGAGATGAGAGAGGGCGACCTCCATGGTCTGATTGTGCACGAGGCGGCCCGGATAGTGAGCGCCGCTCAGCCCGGTGAGATCCTTGTGTCAGCGGCTACGCGGAATTTGATGGCAACTCCCGAATTCGAGCTCGTCGATCGGGGGATTCACCAATTAAGGGGCCTGACCGAGGCACAGCAACTCTTTGCCGTCACCTCATAGACAAGGGGGCATCATTCATCAGGGCCTTTTCCAGTCGGGACAGTGGATTGCAACCACCAGCGGCCATCTTCGTCGCGTCCGGGCAAGCACCGCCAAGCGACCGCTTGTTTCTCGCGGTTTTCCTTAGTATCCAGGTCAATGGACTTGATACTCATCCGCCACGGGCAGCCGGACTGGACTCCCGACAGCATCGCCCGGAATGATCCGTTTCTCACCAAGTTGGGCGTCGAGCAGGCCGAGCGCGTGGCTCACCGGCTGGCCGCCCTGGAACGAGTCGACGAGGTTTGGGTTTCGACGATGAATCGTGCCCGGCAGACCGCGGAGCCGATCTATGCCGAGTTGGGGATGGAGGTTGAGTCGTACGGATTTCTACAGGAGATCAATAACCCCCCGTCCTGGGAGGGAGCACCAGCCGACCGCATCGAAAAGCTGCTCAGCCAGGCCAACCTCCGATCGATGGACGAGATGTGGGACGGGTTGCCCGAGGGAGAAAGCTTTCGCGATTTCCACAAACGTGTGGTCGGAGGGCTGGAGGAGACTCTGGCCGCGCACGGCATTGCACCGATGACCGATGAGCACCGTCATCTCTGGACGGTGGACGACCCCGACAAGAGGGTGATCATCGTCTCCCACGCCGGCACCAACGCCGTGGTCCTCGGCCATCTCCTCGGGTTGGAGCCGGTTCCCTGGGAGTGGGAGCGATTCCGCCAGCCGCACACCGGAATCTCCCGCCTGACCATGTCGAGGATCTCGACGGGATGGACCTTCTCCCTGCGGATGCTCGGCGACGTGACCCACCTCCACCCGGGGATGATCACAGCCTGACGAACCCCGAACAAGTGGGCGGTCCCAACACGAATTGCTCGCCGGCGACATAGTGGTCGCGTCGTAGATCTGGAGAAAGTCGTGACGATTGCAGCGTCCCGGTCTGGCATGGAAGGCGCCGAACTCGTCGAGTGGAAGAGACCCCGATTCTCCCGCTGGATCGTCTTCTTCGGTCTCGGGGTGATTGTCACATATGCCGCTTCGACCATCCTCGACCTCTCCATCCCAGCTCCAACGGGCGAGCATGCTGTGGGCCGAGAGAGCTGGGTATGGGTGGATGATTCGAGACCCGAAAGCCACACTCCGGGTACAGACGATATGAGGTCCGTTCCGGTCCGGGCTTGGTATCCCGCCCAACCAGGGACCGGTCAACCAGCCTCCTATGTCGAGGATCTCGCCGTCATCGAAGCCGGATTGGAAGCCAGTGGGGAACTCAGCTGGCTGGAGACCCTCGGTCTGAGGATGGTCCGACACCACGCCCTCCAGGGGGCCGAGGTGGCGGCGAGCGACGAAGGTTTTCCCGTGCTCCTCCTATCACCCGGCAACGCCACCAACGTGGGCTTCTACAGCGCCCTTGCCGAGGACCTGGCATCCAAGGGATACGTGGTCATCGGCATCGACCATGCATTCCAGGTGGCTGCGGTCCGCGTCGGGGACGGATCCGTGGCCGTGTATGACCAGACGATGGATACAGGGCCGGAGTCGATCAGGCCGAAAATCGAGGAGCGGGTCGCCGACATGGCGTTCGTCTTGGAACGGATCCGCGAGGGAACGGGCGGCATCGAGTTCCTCGCTCCCAGCCTCGACCTAAGCCGGATCGGAGTTCTCGGACACTCCAACGGCGGTATATCGGCGGCCGAAATGTGTCGAGCTGAAGTCGCTATCGCCGCCTGTCTCAACATCGACGGACAGGCGGCGGGCGGTCCCTTCGGATACGAGCAAGATGCGCCAGCCCCCGATCAGCCATTCATGTTCCTCACCAAAGAAACCTCCATCCATGACTCGCTCAACAGCCGATTCGAAGCCGCAGGGGCAGGGGCAGTGAGGGCAGTGAGGGCAGTGGCCGAACATGGAGACTTCACCGACGGCGGCATGTTGGAGCCGGACATCAACCCGTTCTCGAACAACGCCCGGTCCGTGATGGTCTCTTCGCGGGCATTGGTGAGTGCATTCTTCGACCAGTGGATGAGAGAGCCACGCTCCCGTCCCTTTTCCGGTCTCGAGATCCCGAGCGATGTCTACATCAATGTGTACCCGCTCGACGGCAACCGTCCGATACCCGCCGAGGCGCCTTGACCCTCTACGCGGTCGCCACGCAAATGTGGCGCCCCTGAGTCAGGTATGTGAATCAGGAAGCCTCGCGGAGACACCAGCAACTCACTGCTCCGCGAGCCAGGCCTCGACCGTCTTCCGGGAGACCCCGTTTTGGAGTAGAACTCGAGCGCCGGGCGATTTGTCGTCTCGGACGATGCCGAGAAGGATGTGCTCCGTTCCGATTCGGCGATCACCGCTACGGATTGCCTCCCGCAGGGCCAGTTCCAGCACCTTCTTGGAATCCGCCGAGAACGGGATATGACCTCCGCTGCGCTCACCGCCCTCAACCGAATCCGTCTCCGGCCGTGCTGCCGACCCGATCTCGTCCACCGACCCGCCAACACCGGTGATCGCCCGGCAGGCAACACTCTGCGGATCGGCGAGGAGCCCCAACACGAGATGCTCGGTACCCACATGCGAACTCCCCACCTCACGGGCATGCGCCACCGCGCTCCGCACCACATGCCGTGCCTCTTCGGCGAGCCGGGTGAGGAAGAATCCGCCCCGACGTCGCGGGCCTCTCATGGTGAAACGCTTCTGCGCGGCCTGTTTGCTCACCCCCATGCACTCCCCGATCTCCTCCCATGTCGCACCCGACGAGCGGGCCTGCTCCACGAAATAGCCGACCAGCTCGTCAGCGAGATCAGAGATCCGACCCGACACCACCACCGAATCGGTGAGCTGCTGCAGCGGATCAGCATCCGGGGTTGAATTCTCGACCACGCCGATCAGTTCATCGAGTGAAGGCAAAAACTCCATGTCGTCAACTCTAGATTGACAAGACATGTTTGTCAACCTGTGGTTGACTCGGAGTCAACTTGGGTGTGGAATCCCCCCGAACCAATTTGCCGCGGGCCTAACGGTGGCGCTGATGGCGACGAGGTCACGCCTCACTCCTCGACGTAGCGGGGGTAGGTCGACTTCGCTCCGTCTGCTGCGGCCGGTTCGATGCCGAGCGTGATCACCGGGTTATCGTCGTCGGTTACGGCGAGCACGTTCCCGTTGGGGTCGATCACCCAGCCTCTGCCGCCGAAACTCACCCCGTTGTTCGACCCGGTGCGGTTCGACGAAAGGGAGTAAGCCCCCGACATGATCGCCGCCGCCTGGCCTCCGATGATCCACTTGTCGGCAGTCTGCAGTTCGGTGACCCGGGGTGTGATGAGCAGTCGAACCCCCTGGCGGGCATATTCCCGGGCCCGATCGGTGAACCACAGCTCGGTGCAGATCAGAAATCCTGCCGAATGCCCGGCGACCGACGACCTCTCGAATGAGCCATCACCGCGGCGGTACCAGCTTTCCTCCCAGAATCCGGGCTCCTCCGGCAGGTAATACTTCTCGTGGCCATATTCCACATGGCCGTCAGACCACGTGAACGCCCGGTTCCTGCGCACGTTATGGCCCATGGGTGCCGAGCCCACCACCGTTCCCGCACCGAGCTCACCAAGACGGTCTATCCATCTCTCATGAGCCAATACCGATTCGTCCCAGACTGCCTGGTCGAAATGATGGGTCCAGGCCAGCCAGGGGTAGAACGGGAGCTCAGGCAGGACCACCAGATCGCTTCCCCCCGCGCCCTCACAGAGATTCTCCCAAGCGGCTTCGAACTGTTCGGGGACATCGGGGAGGTGACACACGGTGACTCTCATTTCCCGTACCTCCGGTTCCGGCTTGCGAAGTCACGGAGTGCCCGGAGAAAGTCGACGCGCCTGAATGCGGGCCAGTTGACATCGACGAAGACGAACTCGGAGTACGCAGATTGCCAGAGGAGAAAGCCTGACAGACGCGACTCCCCCGATGTCCTGATGAGAAGGTCGGGGTCGGGGACGTCAGCCGAGTACATGTGGCTGGCGAGCGATTCCGCATCGATCCTGGCTGCAACTTCGGCTGGATCGACGGTTTCGGTGAGTATCTTCTCGATGAGCTCCCTCGCCGCATCGACGATCTCCTGGCGGCCTCCGTAGCCCATGGCAATGTTGAGCCGACGGGTCCCGGCGGGCTGGGCCTCCTCGGCTGCCTTGGCAGCTGCCACCAGCCGGTCCGGCAACAGGTCGAGGCTCCCGATGAATCTCAGGCCCATATCGAAGGAGGCACACAAGACCGGGAGCCTCTCGAAGAGTTCGACCAGCACCTCGAAGTACGGCTCGAGTTCGTCAGCCGGCCGCGCAAGATTCTCCCTGGACAGCACCCACGCCGTTACCGCCGGGATCTCCAGCTCGGCGGCCCATCCCAGAAAGTCCTCGAAGCGGGACATACCCACCCGGTAGGAGTCGGTGTAACTGGCCAGCCCCGACTCACGGGCGTGACGCCGGTGCCCGTCGAGGACGATGCCGATGTGTTGGGGCAGCCGGGCACGGTCGAGACCCTTGAGGAGATTGCGCTCGTAGAGCCGGTAGAGGAGTCCCAGTGCCATTTGTAAAATGCTAACGCGCCGTCAGCGGTGGGGGTCCAGTTTACAAACTGCAGGACGGGGTACCCTGAGCGAGTGGATCGCATCACTTTGGGCCGGATGCAGAACCCGATTCGTGGGTTTCTCCACGGCGGTGCCGCAGTCGCGAGCCTCATCGGACTGATTGTCCTCGTCATCAGGACGTGGGACACCGCAAACGCGCGTCTCGGAGCGCTCGTCTTCGGCCTGTCTTTGATCCTCATGTACACCACGTCGTCGCTCTATCACTCCATTCCCTGGAGCGGCGTGTGGAAACTCCGCATGCAGCGTCTCGACCACTCCATGATCTTCCTGGTGGTCGCCGGAACCTTCACGCCAGTCGCAATCGCCAGCCTCGATGGAGCCAATCAGGCGATTGCACTCGGGACGGTGTGGGGTCTCGCCACCCTTGGCATCGTGCTCAAGACGGTGCTCACCCGCCCCGCCACCTGGCTTTCGGTGACAATCCAACTCGCAATGGGGTGGTCCACGGTGTTCTGGATGCCCGAGTTCTACCGCCAGCTGGGGGCGGGGGCGGTCATCCTCCTGGCGCTGGGAGGGCTCTGCTACACGGTGGGGGTGGTCGTCTTCGTATCGAAACGCCCGAGGATGTTCCCGCGGATCTTCTCGTACCACGAGCTGTTCCACGTTCTTGTCGTGACCGCAAGCGCCCTCCACTTCCTGGCGATTCTCCTCTACGCCATCCCGGGCACGGTCTAGGCCACCAGCTAGCCCTCAGCGCGGTGCGGCAAGGTCCGAAGACTCGGCACATAGAGCCTCGACTTCTTCGATGTCGACAGGGACCGAAGATGTAAGGTTTTCCGCACCGTCGCGGGTGATGATCACGTCGTCTTCGATCCGGATGCCGATGCCGAGGAATTCCTCAGGGACCGAATGAGTGACCTTCTTTGCGGCATCCTTTGCTTCCTGTTCCTTCTTCATCGCCGCGGACCGACCTTCGAGAAGCCTTCGCTGCACCCACTCATCGCTGTCGTACTCGAGCATGGTGAGTTCGATCTCGGCCTTGCCGGGAGCGATATAGAGGCCGGGCTCCACCGTGAAGGTCATGCCCTCCTCGAGGGGGCGGGGTTTGCCGTTGCTCCGGTACGCCCCCCGGTCGTGCACATCCATCCCCAGCCAGTGGCCGGTTCCGTGGAAAAAGAACTGGGTGTAGTGGTGCATCGCCAGCGATTCCTCGACCGTTCCCGGGAGGAGGCCGAGGTCGACCATCCCTTCGGTCAAGATCCGTGTGGCGCGGTCGTGGATGCCCCGCATCGACGCGCCCGGGGCGGACATCGCGACCCCTTCCTTCTCAGCAGCCAGGACCACTTCGTAGAGCGCCTTCTGCGCAGCATTGAACTTGCCGTTGGCGGGAAAGGTCCTCGTGATATCGGCTGAATAGCCGTCGACCTCGGCCGCGGCATCGATCAGGATCAGGTCGCCGTCGGCAATCAGCGCATCGTTCTCGACGTAATGAAGGATGCAGGCGTTTGCGCCCGAGGCAACGATCGACCCATAGCCGTTGCGGCGCGACCCTGCCATGCGCCACCCCAACTCCATCGCCGCCTGCACCTGGTATTCGTACAGTCCCGGTCTGGCGAATCGCATCGCTTCGCGATGACCGCCCGCTGAGAGGTCACAGGCAGCCAACATGGTCTCGTACTCGTCGGGAGTTTTGATCAAACGCATCTCCCCGATGACCACCGACACATCCCGGATGGTCGATGGGACCGAACCGCCGTAACGCTCGCGATGGCTCCGGGCCTTGGTGATGATCGACGTGACCCGGCTGTCCTGATGTTTGTTCCCGCTCTGATACCAGAGAACCTCGCGCCCGATCATCAGCCGCGTGAGCACCGAGTCGAGCTCTTCGATGGGATAGGCGTTGTCGGCCCCGTGTGCGCTCTTCGCCCCGTCGACGCCGGCGCGAAATCCATTCCACGCCTCCATCTCGGGATCGCGAGGGCGGACAAAGAGTGTGTAGTCGCCTTCGGAGTGACCGGGTGTCAGGACGGCAACCGCGTCCGGCTCGGTGAACCCGGTGAGGTAGAAGAAGTTGGAGTCCTGTCTGAAGTCGTGGGGAACGTCGTCGTTGCGGATCTGCTCGACACTGGCAGGGACAACGGCAATACCGTCTTCGCCGATCGAGGCGGCGAGGCGGCTGCGGCGGGATTCAAAGCGGTCTGACATGGCGACGAGGGTAACCCGGCGATGCGATCTACGATTCCGAGTGCACGGCTATTCATCGACCAGTTCGAGGTCGACGAGGATCGGAAAGTGGTCGGAGCCGAGAGGCGGCCCGAGCTGGCGCTGGCGGACCACAAGCGCTTCGCTATGGACCAGATGATCGATGGGCACCCGGAA
The DNA here is from genome assembly GCA_040878225.1 of Acidimicrobiia bacterium. Taxonomy (GTDB): domain Bacteria; phylum Actinomycetota; class Acidimicrobiia; order Spongiisociales; family ZC4RG35; genus MA-ANB-1. The sequence continues at coordinate 3,544 of JBBDMR010000039.1, read as the reverse complement.
CAGGGGATTGGAGGTTGCCACGAATGTGGGTTGGACTCCGAAGCCTATCTGGGAGTTGCGCAGCCCGCCCTGTTCCAGGAGGTTCCGGAACGGCCACGACCAGGGTGTTGCGTTCAGGTCGCCGACGACCATGTACGGGCCGGACTGGTTCGATGCCCAGTCCGCGGCAAACGCCAGCTGGGCGTCGCGAAGTGACGCACGCTCGGAATCGGTCGGGGCGAGAGGATGGCTGGCGAGGATCGTCACGGGACTATCCCATCCGGCAACCGTCGTAGTTATCTCCACCGCCCGCGGGTCGGTCTCCGAGAAACCGAATGTAAGAACTCCAGCACTGTTGCGGGTCATCACCAGGGTGCCAAAGATGAGATCTTCCGAGCGCGACTTGGTGACCTCGTAGCCGAGATCCGATGATTCCATGGCCGTCTCCCAGGGCAGGCTCGCCTCATGGAGGAAAACCACATCGGGGTCGGTCTCCCTGATGTACTCGACCACCTCGCCGTAACTGTCGTTGGTCGACAACAGGTTGAAGGACATGACACGGATCGAGGGGGCGTCGAAACTCGAATCTCCCGGTGAACCGAGGTAGAGAGGGGCCACTACAGCAAGGTTGATCCCAGCGACAAACAGGATGCCAACGGCCCACCGGCGGTAGCGGGAAAAGGCGAGGGCCCCTCCCAGGGCGAGCAGCACCACCAGAAACTGAACCCTGAAATTGGCCAGGACGTCGAGCCACCAGACATACCTGCCGAAAAAGGCGGCAATGCTGGCCAGCGCCAGGGCGCCTGCAGGAATCAAGATCAGTATCATCCGATCCCCTGTTCCCGTGCCCACTCAGTGGCGATGTCGTACGCCTCCTCTTTGGAGTACGGCCCGTCGTTGATTCGCTTCTCGAGCAAGACCCCCATGATCTCGCCCACCCGTGGGCCCGGATCGATGCCAAGCAGCTCCATTATCTCGTTGCCGTTGACCGGTGGGCGCAGCCGGGATAGCTCCTCGCGCTCGCTCAGATCTGCGATCCGCTCCTCGAGTTCGTCGATACGCCTCTGGATCGCCCGCTCCCGCCGTTCGTTTGCGGTGGTCACGTCGCATCTGACCAGCTCGTTGAGGCGATCGACGAGCTCGCCCGCGTCGCGCACATAGCGGCGCACCGCTGAGTCGGTCCAGCCCATGTCGAGGGTGTGGGGTCGGAGATGGAGATAGACGAGCTGAGAGACATCATCGACGACCGCCTTCGGGTATTTCAGGGCACGCAGCCGCTTCCGGGTCATCCGCGCCCCGACTACTTCGTGGTGATGAAACGAAACCCCGTCGGGTCCGAACTCCCGGGTGGCAGGCTTTCCCACATCGTGGAATAGCGCGGCGAGCCGCAGCACCAGGTCTGGTGACGTCTTGTCGACAACAGCGAAGGTGTGCGTCAGAACGTCTTTGTGCCGGTGGTGGGGGTCTTGCTCCATGGCGAGTGCGGGCAGCTCGGGGATGAAGTACTCCGCCAGACCAGCTTCGGCAATCGCGAGCAGTGCCTCACCTGGAGCTTCGGCAGTGAGGAGTTTGGATAGTTCGTCACGGATCCTCTCCGCTGACACGATCTCGAGCCGGTCCCCCATCTCACGCACGGCCCGCAGGGTGTCCTCCTCAGGAGTGAACCCGAGCGTCGCCTGAAACCGGAAGAGACGCAGCATCCGCAGCGGGTCGTCGGAGAAGCTCTCCTCGGGGTTCATCGGCGTCCGCAGAACCTGCAATCCGAGATCCCGGAGACCGCCGTAGGGGTCGACGACCTCGATCGAGGGGAGGCGGACGGCTATCGAGTTGACGGTGAAGTCGCGTCGCAGGAGATCGGCCTCCACGTGATCGGAATAGGTCACATGGGGTTTGCGGGACTCGTTGCGGTAGACCTCGTCACGGAATGTTGTGATCTCGATCGATACGTCGTCTTTGATCGCCGCGATCGTCCCGAATGCCTCTCCAACCCTGTAGAGGCTGTCCGCCCAGCCGTCGACGATACGGACGATGTCTTCAGGGCGGGCATCTGTTGTGAAATCCAGATCCTCTATCGTTCGGGCGAGGAAGGCGTCCCGCACCGAACCGCCAACCAGGTAGAGCTCAAAACCTGCCGTTTCGAACAACGCCGATAGCTGCGCAGCCACACCACCAGCGTCGACGAGGAATTGGAGCCTTTCGGGGATCACCACCCCAGGTTATCGAGAAACGCCGACGACCCCCGACCCACCGGGCGAGAGAGACCTAGATCTCGATGCCGGCTTCGTTTGCCTTGGCGCGGAGCTCATGGACGTTACGCACGTATGGAAGTGCAACCGGGACGGTGACGGTCCGGCTCATCACCAGGCCGAGCACGGACTGATCGAAGGTTTGCATCCCGAAGTATCCGCTCTCCTTGATGATTTCGACGAGGCTGCCCGGATCGTTCGGGTTGAGTATCCACTCCTGGACACGCTCGTTGTTGGTCATCACCTCACATGCCAGCACGTGGCCGGAATCGACTGTGTCGACCATCCTCTGGCTGAGAATTGCACTCAGCTGAGCGGCGAGCTGCGACCTAACGATCCCCTGCTGGGCATCGGGAAACAGCGAGACGATCCGGTGGACTGTGTCGGCCGGGTCCGTAGTGCGCATCGAGCTGATCACCAGGTGCCCGGTCTCGGCTGCGGTGATTGCCGCCCGCGCCGATTCGACACTTTCGATCTCGCTGAGCATCAGCACGTCCGTGTCGTGGCGCAATGCGCTTCTGATTGCAGCTGCCGGGTCGAGGGTGTCGACCCCGACCTCACGTTGAACGACCACAGAGCGCTTATCGGGGTGGAGGAACTCGATCGGATCTTCGATCGTCATGATCGCACAAGCGCGGTTTGAATTGATCCAGTCGATCATCGACGCCATCGTGGTCGACTTGCCCGACCCGGACGGGCCGGTGACCAGGATCAAACCGGAGGTACTGCCGACCAGTTTCTCGACCACATTGGGCACACCCAGTTCGGCAAATGACTTCGAACCCGGGACCACCCTCCGCAGGACCAGCGAGACCGAGCCACGCTGGCGGAAGGCACTCACGCGGAACCGACCGAGATCGTGGCGCCCGTAGGCGAAATCGGCCGTGCCCATGTCCTTGAAGTCGGTGGCGGCCCGCGGAGTGAGGATCGCTTCTGCGTATGCCTTGGTGTCGGCCGGCGTGAGCTTTTCGAAGCCATCGAGCCTGGTCAGTTCGCCGTCCACCCGTGCCACGGGTGCAGAACCTACCTTGAGGTGAAGATCCGAAGCGCCGGCATCAACCGCTTGCTGTAGTAATTCATCGATATTGATTGACAATTGACCCTTCCGATCAGAAATCCGGTTCCAGTTATCGGCGGGATGCGCCAAAAGGTTGAGGACAACGGCCGGATCGTTCAGATCGGAAAGTGCCTGGAGGCGATGTGCCTGACTCTGTCCAGGCTTTCAAGGGCGCCGGTTGGCGATGTGAAGGGAGGACCTGGCTCGAATTGGCCGGCCAGTCCATCGACGGTGGCCCGAGCCGATTCCCGGAGAGCATCCA
>JBBDMR010000038.1:0-31821 GCA_040878225.1 Acidimicrobiia bacterium | reverse complement strand
CATTCACATGCGGCTTATTCCGCTCAAACTTCGCCTTAGCCATTGGTCTGGCTCCTTCTTCTCTCTACGTCCGTGTCTTACTTAGCCAGGAGCCCGATTTCATCGGGCAACGTGATCTCATCACGCTTCCCCGCGTCGGGCCGCCACGATTTCGGCGGCGATCGACTCGGGAACGTCCTGATATGAATTGAATTGCATCGAGTAGGTGGCCCGCCCCTGGGTCTTCGACCTCAGGTCGGTGGCGTAGCCGAACATCTCCGACATGGGTACCTGCGCCTTGATCACCTGGCTGTTGCCCCGCTGGGTCATCCCTTCTACCTTGCCGCGACGGCCGTTGAGGTCGCCGATGACGTCGCCCATGTAGTCCTCGGGTGTGGTCACTTCCACATCCATGACCGGCTCGAGGAGCTTCACCCCTGCCTTCTTGGCGGCCTCCTGGAAAGCGATCGAACCGGCGATCTTGAAAGCCATCTCCGAGGAGTCGACGTCGTGGTAGGAACCGTCTTGAAGGACGGCGCGCACGTCGACAAGCGGATAGCCGGCGAGGATTCCCTGATCGAGGGCTTCTTCGATCCCGGCGTCGACCGAGGGGATGTACTCCTTCGGAATGCGGCCACCGGTGATCTTGTCGACGAATTCGTAGCCACCGCCCGGACCTGTCGGCTCGAGGTCGATGACGACATGGCCGTACTGGCCTTTTCCACCGGTCTGCTTGACGTGTTTGTAGCTGACCTTCTCCACGGCGCGGCGGATGGTCTCGCGATAGGCGACCTGTGGGGTTCCGACAGTGGCATCGACCTTGAACTCGCGGAGAAGACGGTCGACAAGGATCTCCAGGTGGAGCTCGCCCATCCCGGAAATGATCGTCTGGCCTGTCTCCTCATCGGTGCGGACCAGGAAAGTCGGGTCTTCTTCGGAGAGCCTGTGCAGCGACTCGGACAGCTTCTCCTCGTCCGACTTGGTCTTGGGCTCGATCGCCACCGAGATGACCGGGGCGGGAAACTCCATCGACTCGAGCTGGACGGGGTTATTGACATCAGAGAGGGTGTCGCCGGTTGTCGTGTTCTTGAAACCGATTCCGGCGATGATGTCGCCCGAGAAGATGTCGTCGATGTCTTGGCGGGTGTTGGCGTGCATCCTCAGGAGACGGCCGATTCGCTCCTTCTTCCCCGTGGTGGAGTTGAGGACGGTGTCGCCTTTGGAGACATGGCCCGAGTAGACGCGGAAATAGGTGAGCTTCCCGACGTGGGGGTCGGTCATGATCTTGAAGGCGAGGGCCGAAAACGGCTCGCCGTCGTCAGCACTCCGCTGCAGCACCACTTCCTCGTCGCCCGGCTTGAAACCGTCCACAGGAGGAAGGTCGAGCGGGCTGGGAAGGTAGGCGACGATGGCGTCGAGAAGGAGCTGGACTCCTTTGTTCTTGAACGCGGAGCCACAGAAGACCGGGGTGAAGTCGCGGGCGAGGGTTCCGGCGCGAACGCCCTTTTTGATTTCCTCGACCGTGAGCGTGCCGTTCTCGAGGTATGACTCGAGCAAGTCTTCTGAGGTCTCGGCTGCGGCCTCGACGAGCTTCTCGTGGTATTCGGCGGCCTTGTCGGCGAGATCGGCCGGGATATCAGCGGTGTCCCAGAGCTTGCCGTCGTCGCCTTTCCAGATATGGGCTTCCATCTCGACGAGGTCGACAACACCGAGGAAGTCGGCCTCGGTGCCGATCGGGATCTGCATGACGAGGGGGCGGGCACCGAGTCGGTCGATGATCGACTGCACGTCGAAGTAGAAGTCGGCGCCGGTGCGGTCGAGCTTGTTGATGAAACAGATGCGGGGGACGCCGTAGCGGTCGGCCTGGCGCCAGACGGTCTCCGACTGCGGCTCGACTCCGGCGACCCCGTCGAACACCGCGACCGCGCCATCGAGGACGCGAAGCGACCGTTCCACCTCGACGGTGAAGTCGACGTGTCCCGGGGTGTCGATGATGTTGATCCAGTGGTCGTGCCAGATACAGGTGGTGGCGGCGGAGGTGATGGTGATGCCCCGCTCCTGCTCCTGCTCCATCCAGTCCATGGTGGCGGAGCCTTCGTGGACCTCACCGATTTTGTAGTTACGGCCGGTGTAGTAGAGGATCCGCTCGGTCAGTGTCGTTTTGCCCGCGTCGATATGAGCCATGATCCCGATATTTCGGGTTCGGCTCAGCGGTACCTCTCGCAGGTGCGACAGCGCGTTTCCGTTGCTCATTCTCTCTTCAACTACTCCGACTCGTTATGTATTTGTGAACGCCTGCTCAATCCGTGAGCAGGTTGCAGTTTCACTGAGTGAAACTGCCGCCCTTTCCGGCGGTTCGAGACTCCTTCGGAATTGGAGCCCGCCTGCTGGATCGTTCGGTCGAATCTCTTGTCGCTTGCTCACTTAGTGAACAGGCTCTTGTCATATCGGTACCGCGGACGGAGTTTGCGGAGCAAACTCCATTGCGTCGCTTCAGCGACGCACTACCAGCGGTAGTGGGCGAAAGCCTTGTTCGACTCCGCCATCTTGTGAACGTCTTCTTTTCTCTTGATGGCCGCACCGGTGTTATTCGATGCGTCCAAAATCTCGTTGGCGAGGCGCAGCGCCATTGTGGGCTCACGCCGTTTCCGGGCGAAGGAGACGAGCCAGCGAATGGCGAGGGTCTCCTGCCGGCGAGGTGCAACCTCGATGGGCACCTGGTAGTTCGAACCTCCGACCCTACGGGAGCGGACCTCGAGCTGGGGCCGGATGTTGTCGACCGCTCGCTTCAAGACGACACTGGGGTCCTGGCCGGTTCGCTTCTCGACGGTCTCCAGCGCCTCATAGACGATGGTCCGGGCGGTTCCCTTCTTGCCTTGCAGCAGGACCTTGTTGATCACCTTGCTGACGAGGACACTGCGGAACACCGGGTCTGGTGCGATCTTCCGGATCTGCGCTGGTGCTCTACGCATCAGTACACCACTAGTCCTTCTTCGATCCGTAGCGGGAGCGGGCCTGCTTGCGGTCGTTCACGCCGGAGGCGTCGAGCGTGCCGCGGATGACCTTGTACCGAACTCCGGGGAGGTCACGGACACGTCCACCACGGATCAGCACCATGCTGTGCTCCTGGAGGTTGTGGCCTTCGCCGGGGATATATGCAGTAACTTCGACACCCGAACTGAGACGGACACGACAGACTTTGCGCAGCGCCGAGTTCGGCTTCTTCGGGGTGACGGTGTAGACGCGGGTGCAGACACCACGACGTTGCGGCGCACCGCCGAGGCCGATCGCCTTGCTCTTCTTGGTCTTTGGCTTCCTGCCCTGACGGACAAGCTGCTCAATCGTCGGCATATTTCTCCTAACGCGAGGAAGCGGCGTGGGCGCACCCAAGCGCCGATCCTGTTGTGAAACTTTGCGTACCGGACACGCAAGTGCCCGGTGGCCTCGGGTTGATCCACCACCGGAGGGAGGACCCGAACCAGATCAATTCTAGGAATCTACCTGCGCGCGTACCAAATCGACGGCGAACCTTTCCGATCCGATTCCCCCCAAACGGTAACACAGGGCTGATCGAACGAGAGAGGAGCCCCCTCTCCACTACTTCGAGCAGCAGGGGTTACTCCTCTTCGGCTTCTTCTTTGGGCTCTTCCGGCTTGTCGGCCGAGAAGGAGCCGCCGATGGAGGCGAGCCATTCGGCCGGGTTCTCCGGCAGGCCCTCGTCACCGTCACTGGAGCGGCCGCCGCCCTCGCCGAGGAAGCCGAGGCTTTCGACGGTGGTGGCGCCGGGCAGCGTCGGCTGCAGCGACTGGTACTGGTGGGCACCGGTACCGGCCGGGATCAGCTTCCCGATGATGACGTTCTCCTTGAGTCCGCGCATGAAGTCGGAACGACTCTCGATTGCGGCGTTGGTCAGGACCTTGGTGGTCTCCTGGAAGGATGCCGCCGACAGCCATGAGTCCGTGGCCAGCGAAGCCTTGGTGATACCCATCAGCTGGGGCCGACCCTGTGCCGGTGCCTTCCCGGCCGTCACCAGCTCCCTGTTGGTGTCACGGAAGAGCTGATCGTCGATCAACGCAGCCGGCAGGAAGTCGGAGTCGTTCGGGGCGATCACAAACACACGGCGCAGCATCTGGCGAACAACCAGTTCGATGTGCTTGTCGTGGATCTCCACACCCTGGGACTTGTAGACCTCCTGCACCTGGTCGACGAGGTACTGCTGGGCAGCGCGCACACCGCGGATCTCCAGGACCTCCTTGGGGTCGAGGTTTCCGTCGGTCAGCTGGGTGCCGGCATCTACCTCGGAACCGTCGGGCACTGTGTTGCGGAGCTTGGTCTTCCGGGAGATCTTGTAGACGGCTTCCTCGTCCTTGCCGTCGCTGACGATCAGACGACGACCATCCTCGTCGTCAACGAGGCGAACAGTCCCCTTCATCTCCGACATGACAGCCTTACCCTTTGGCGTCCTGGCCTCGAAGAGCTCAACGACTCGGGGCAGTCCATGGGTGATGTCGTCACCGGCCACACCACCGGTGTGGAAGGTACGCATCGTCAGCTGGGTTCCCGGCTCGCCAATCGACTGTGCCGCCATGATCCCGACAGCTTCCCCGAGCTCGACCACTTTGCCGGTGGCGAGAGAGAGGCCATAACAGGTCTGGCACACCCCGTTGCGGGTGTCACAGGTCAGCGGGGAGCGGACCCGTGCCGATTCGATGTCGGCCAGTTCGATCGCGTGCAGCTCCTTGGTCCCGATGAGTGTCCCGGCTCGCAGCTTCTGGTCGTCCCGGGTGGCCACCAACGTGCGGCCTTCCTTGAGATCGTCGGCGAGGACCCGACCGTAGAGGCGGGAGCGGAGGTTGCGGATCTTGGCGCCCCGTTCGTCCAGCACCTTGACCGTGATCCCCTTGTCCGTGTTGCAGTCCACTTCGAGAACGATCATCTCCTGGGAGACATCGACGAGGCGACGGGTCAAATAACCCGAGTCAGCGGTACGAAGCGCGGTGTCGGCAAGACCCTTTCTCGCACCGTGGGTGGAGATGAAATACTCGAGGACCGACAGTCCCTCACGGAAGTTGGAGATGATCGGCCTCGGGATGATGTCACCCTTTGGGTTTGCCACCAGCCCACGCATACCGGCGATCTGGCGCACCTGCATCATGTTTCCACGGGCACCGGAGCCGACCATCATGTCGAGAGCGTTGAACTTCTCGGTCTTCAGACTGGCCTTCATGGCGTCGGTGACCTTCTCGGTGGCTTCGGTCCAGATCTCGATGAGCTCCTGGCGCCGCTCCTCGTCGGTGACGACACCTTTCTGGAATAGGCCCTGGACCTTCTCGGCGCGAGCTTCGTACTCGACGAGGATCTCGGCTTTGTTCTCCGGTGTCCGCACGTCGTCGAGACCGATCGAGAGACCGGCCTTCGTCGAGTAGAGGAACCCGAGTTCCTTGATCCCGTCGAGAGTCTCCGCAACAGCGGAGCGCGGGTAGAGCTCGATGACGGTCTCGATCAGCTTGCGGATGTCCGCTTTGATGATCCTGGCATCGATGAACGGGAAGTCGACCGGGAATGCTTGGTTGAGGATTGCCCGTCCCAGCGTGGTCTCGGTGAGCCCTGCCGGGTCGACCGGCTCCTCGGTGATGAGATCACCAAGAGTGGGCTTGAGTTCCGCGTGCATTTCCGGGGTACCGCCGAGCTCGCCGAGGCGCAGCTTGATTGGTGAGTGCAGCGCCAGCTCCCCCAGCTCGTAGGCCATCATGGCTTCGTCGATATCGGCGAAGCGCCGTCCGGCGCCGGCCGCGTCTTCGACGAACTCCGAGAGATAGAAGACGCCGATCACCATGTCCTGGCCCGGCGTGACGATGGGACGTCCCGAAGCGGGTGACAGCACGTTGTTCGATGAGAGCATCAGGATCCTGGCCTCGGCCTGGGCCTCTGACGACAGGGGAAGGTGAACAGCCATCTGGTCACCATCGAAGTCGGCGTTGAAAGCCTCACAGACCATCGGATGGATCTGGATCGCCTTACCCTCCACCAGCACCGGCTCGAAAGCCTGGATGCCGAGACGGTGCAGAGTCGGGGCACGGTTGAGCAGCACCGGGTGCTCCTGGATGACTTCGGAAAGCACATCCCACACCTGAGGGCGCTGGCGTTCGACCATCCGCTTGGCCGCCTTGATGTTCTGGGCCAGACCCAGATCAACGAGGCGCTTCATCACGAAGGGCTTGAACAGCTCGAGTGCCATGATCTTGGGCAAGCCGCACTGGTGCAGCTTCAGGGCCGGGCCGACGACGATCACGGAACGACCCGAGTAGTCGACGCGCTTGCCCAGCAGGTTCTGGCGGAACCGTCCCTGCTTCCCCTTCAACATGTCGGAGAGCGACTTGAGCGGGCGGTTGCCCGGTCCGGTCACCGCACGTCCGCGGCGGCCGTTGTCGAACAGAGCATCGACGGCCTCCTGGAGCATCCTCTTCTCGTTGTTGACGATGATCTCAGGGGCCCCGAGATCGAGGAGCCGCTTGAGGCGGTTGTTGCGGTTGATGACGCGGCGGTAGAGGTCGTTGAGGTCGGACGTGGCGAAACGGCCACCATCGAGCTGCACCATCGGGCGCAGGTCGGGGGGGATGACCGGGACAGTCTCGAGGATCATGTCCTCGGGACGGTTCATACCTTCCCAGAACGGCTTGACCACCTTCATCCGCTGGGTGGCGCGCTGGCGCTTCTGGGCCGACTTGGCGTCGAGGTTCTCGTTGAGCAGCACCATCTCGGCGTCGAGGTCGAGGTTGAGCAGCAGTTCCTTGACCGCCTCGGCACCCATGCCGCCGGTGAAGTAGTCGTCGTACCGGAAGTAGATCTCCCGCCACAGCTGCTCCGACTCGACGAGATCTTTTGGTTTGAAGGTGCGGAAGGCGTCGAAGGCGTCCTCGACCAGCTCAACCTCGCGGTTGGTGCGCTCGTCGCGGTCCTTGATCTCCTTTTCGACTTCCTTGCGCCTGGCGTTGATCTCCTGGCTCTTGGCACCGCCCTCTTCCATGCGCTCGAGTTCGTCCTCGAGGGCCTCGAGGCGGACCTCGTGCCACTCGGCGAACTCCGACTTGACCACTTCGATCTCGTCGTCGCGGGCTGCTTCGAGCTCCGGCAGATCCTTCTGCCGCTTCTCGTCATCGACACCGGTGATTATGTAGGCGGCGAAGTAGATGACCTTCTCCAGCTGCTTCGGCGACATGTCGAGCAGATAGCCGAGACGGCTGGGAACGCCCTTGAAGAACCAGATGTGGGTGACAGGCGCGGCAAGCTCGATGTGGCCCATCCGCTCGCGGCGGACCTTGGAACGGGTGACTTCGACACCGCAGCGCTCACAGATGATCCCCTTGTAGCGGATCCGCTTGTACTTGCCGCAGTAGCACTCCCAGTCCCGCTGGGGACCGAAAATGCGCTCATCGAACAGCCCTTCCTTCTCAGGACGGAGTGTCCGATAGTTGATCGTCTCCGGTTTCTTCACTTCCCCGTAGGACCAGGTTCGAATCTGGTCACTGGAAGCGAGGCCGATCTTCAGTTCATCGAATAGTGCTTGCGCCATAAATCCGTTATCCGTTGTCCCTTATTCGTGCTGCGTTTTTTATTCGTGCTGCGCTTGTGCTTTTGAATTATTCAGAGTCGGGCCGCTCGGGCCGACTCAAGTCGATGCCGAGTGACTCGACGGAGCGATAGGTGTCCTCTTCGAGCTCGCGGAGCTCGACTTCCTCACCGGCCGAGAGCATCTCGACGTTGAGGCAGAGGCTCTGCATCTCCTTGATGAGCACCCGGAACGACTCGGGAATTCCCGGCTCCGGAATGTTGTCACCCTTGACGATTGCTTCGTAGACCTTCACCCGGCCCTGGACATCGTCCGACTTGATCGTGAGCAGCTCCTGCAGTGCGTAGGCCGCTCCGTATGCCTCGAGGGCCCAGACTTCCATCTCACCGAACCGCTGCCCACCGAACTGCGCCTTACCGCCGAGGGGCTGCTGGGTGATCATGCTGTAAGGGCCTGTGGAACGGGCATGGATCTTCTCGTCCACGAGGTGGACCAGCTTCAGCATGTAGATGTAACCAACGGTGACGGTCGTGTCGAACGGCTCGCCGGTTCGCCCGTCGAAGAGGATTGCCTTGCCGTCGTTCTGGACCATCCGCTCCCCGTCCCGGTTGGGATGGGCGTGCTTGATGACGTTCATGATCTCGTCTTCGCGGGCACCGTCGAACACAGGGGTGGCAGTCTTGGTCCATGGCTTGGCGCCAACCGTTGCCGGGCTGTCGCCGTCGAACGGCTCCCAGCCCTGGGCTGCGGCCCATCCGAGATGGGTTTCCAGGATCTGTCCCAGGTTCATGCGGCTGGGAACCCCCAGCGGCGAGAGGATGATGTCCACCGGCGTCCCGTCGGCCAGGAACGGCATTTCCTCTTCGGGAAGCACCTTGGAGATGACACCTTTGTTCCCGTGACGTCCGGCGAGCTTGTCGCCCTCGGAGATCTTCCTCTGCTGGGCGACGTAGATCCGGACCAGTTCGTTGACACCGGGGGGGAGATCGAAACCCTCCGAGCGGCGGAACACCTTGACCCCGATGATCTTCCCGGTCTCGCCATGGGGCACCTTCAGTGAGGTGTCACGGACTTCACGAGCCTTTTCGCCGAAGATGGCACGGAGCAGACGCTCTTCCGGCGTCAGTTCGGTCTCACCCTTCGGCGTCACCTTTCCGACCAGGTAGTCGCCGGGGCCGACTTCGGCACCGACCCGGATGATTCCTTCTTCGTCGAGGTTGGCCAGGACTTCCTCGGGGACATTGGGGATGTCCCGGGTGATTTCCTCTGCGCCAAGCTTGGTGTCGCGGGCGTCGAGCTCGTGCTCCTCGATGTGGATCGAGGTGAGCACGTCGTCTTTGACGAGTCGCTCGGAGATGACGATTGCGTCCTCATAGTTGTGGCCTTGCCACGGCATGAAGGCAACCAGCAGGTTCCTCCCCAGGGCCAGCTCGCCCTGGTCGGTCGAGGGGCCGTCGGCCAGGACATCGCCCACCTTCACCTGGTCGCCCTCGCGAACCAGGGGCTTGTGGTTCATGCAGGTTCCCTGGTTGGAACGGCGGAACTTGTCCAGTTTGAAGGTGTGCTTCTTGTTGGCACCCTTCTCCTTGACGATGATCTCGTCGCCGTTGATCTCGACGACCTCGCCGTCCACGGTCGAGATGACCATGTCGCCGGAGTCCTGGGCCGCCCTTTGCTCGACGCCGGTGCCGACCAGCGGCGCATCGGCGGTGAGAAGGGGCACAGCCTGACGCTGCATGTTGGAGCCCATCAGGGCGCGGTTGGCATCGTCGTGCTCGAGGAACGGGATCAGCGACGTGGAGACCGAGACGATCTGCTTCGGAGAAACGTCCATGTAGTCGACGTCTTTGCCCGAGATGTACTCGACTTCACCCCCGGCGCGGCGAACCAGCACCTTGGGGTTGGCGAAAGCGCCGTTCTCCTTGAGCGGCGCGTTGGCCTGGGCGATGACGAACCGCTCCTCTTCGGTGGCGGTCAGATAATCGACCTTGTCGGAGACGACTCCGCTCTCCACCTTACGGTACGGAGTTTCGATGAAGCCGAACTCGTTGACCCGGGCGTATGAGGCGAGAGACCCGATCAGACCGATGTTCGGACCTTCGGGAGTCTCGATGGGGCACATGCGGCCGTAGTGAGAGGAGTGGACGTCACGGACCTCGAAGCCGGCACGTTCCCGTGACAGACCACCGGGGCCGAGCGCCGAGAGGCGCCGGCGGTGGGTGAGCCCGGCGAGAGGGTTGGGCTGGTCCATGAACTGGCTCAACTGGCTGGTGCCGAAGAACTCCTTGATCGAGGCCGTCACCGGACGGATGTTGATCAGCGACTGGGGGGTTATGGCGTCGGGATCCTGGGTTGTCATCCGTTCCCGGACGACGCGCTCGAGTCGGGCAAGCCCGACCCTGACCTGGTTCTGCACCAGCTCACCCACCGTGCGGATGCGGCGGTTACCGAAGTGGTCGATGTCGTCGGTGGCAACAGCGATTTCGGTCCCCTTGTGGGTGATGATGGTCGTCTCACCGGCGTGAAGAGCCACCAGGTATTTGATCGAGTCGACGATGTCCTCGTCGCGAAGCAACTGCAGCCCGTCGGCGCGGTAGTCGTCGGACTGGTCCTCGCGGAACTTCTGTCCGACCTTGTAGCGGCCGACCCTGGTGAGGTCGTAGCGCTTGGGGTTGCGGAACATGGTCTGAATGAGCCCGCGGGCAGACTCGACAGTGGTGGGCTCGCCGGGGCGGAGCTTGCGATACAGGTCGAGCAGCGCGTCCTCTTTGGTCGCGTTGGTATCCCTCTCGATTGTGTTCTGGATCGAGGGAGAGTTGTCGAACAGGGCCAGGACCTCTTCATCGGTCTCGACGACGCCGAGCGCCTTCAGGAACGAACTGACGTACTGGCGTCGTTTGCGGTCGACGCGGACGCCAATTGTGTCCTTCTTGTCGGTGTCGAGCTCGAGCCACGCTCCCCTTCCGGGGATGATCTTCGCCGAGAAGATGTCGCGATCGGACGTCTTGTCCGGGGTGCTGTCGAAGTAGATACCGGGCGACCTGACGAGCTGGGAGACAATCACCCGCTCGGTGCCGTTGATGATGAAGACACCTTTGTCGGTCATAATCGGGAAATCGCCGAGGAACACCTGCTGTTCCTTGATCTCCCCGGTGCCCTTGTTCATAAACCTCGCGGTCACGTACAAAGGCTGCGCGTAGTTGGCGTCCCGCTCTTTGGCCTCTTCGAGATCCATCAGTGGATCACCGAAGCGGTGGTCGGTCAGCTCGAGAGCGAGCGAACCGGTGAAGTCTTCGATAGGGCTGATCTCGGTGAATATTTCCTTGAGTCCCTCGTCGAGGAACCACTGGAATGACTCATGTTGAACAGCAAGTAGGTCGGGTAGCGGCAACACTTCGGGGATTTTCCCGAAAGAGAAGCGCTCAGCCACGCGCGAAGCCAAGAGGTGCCTCCTTGGAAATGCGGAATAGAACTAGGTAACGCAGAGAAAAGCATGCTAACAGACGCGTCAGCATGACTCCAATCGAGATCTTCAAATGTCGAAACCGGCTGATCGGATGTCCGTATCAGCCTGGCTCGGGTCCGAGGACCACGACCATCCTATCCGACAGCGGCATTTTGAGTCAAGGGTCTTCGGTCACCACTAAGAGTCGGATACGACGGCGAGCTTTGCGCCATCGACGACCCTGATGTGGCGGTAGCCGGTCTCGACGATCTGCTGATCCTTCAACCGGCCCAGGGCCTCGTTGACTGACTGACGGCTCACTCCGAGGAGAGTGGCGACTGTGGTCTGCGACAGGTAGACCTCACCCGTCCCCCCCGACTCTTCCAGGAGAAGGTCGGCGACCTGGCTGAGGACGGTCTTGTGGATGAGATGGAGGACCCGACGCTGTGTCTCCTCCATCCTCGACAGCGCGCCCACCAGCCAGCGCAGACCCAGCTCGGGATGGTCTGCCAACACCGGCAATACCAGATCGCGTTCGAGGGCGAAGGCGCGTACCCGGCTTACGGCCTGGGCGGACGCAAGGTGTGGAAGGTCCCGGAGCATGGCGACATCGCCGAGGAGCGAACCCGCGCTCGACCTCGAAACCACTCGACGTCCCGACTCGGTACCCCGGTAGATCTCGACTTCGCCGGATTCGACCAGGAACGCCGTAGTGGCATCTTCGCCTTCCTTGAAGAGATGGGTACCGGGATACTTCGATACCAGTTCGGCCGACCGGATGAGCACCTCGAGATCGGAAGTGGTCAGCGGCAAATACTCAGGGCGACCGAACGAGCGCGCCAGCCAGTCGAGATGCTGATCGTCGGCCTGACTTTTCATGTCCATCGCAAACAGCCCTCTCCGGTGACGGCCTCCTAATACAGCAAATGACGGGATGTGCCATAACATGTCGAGTCGGTGTCGAACCTCTTTTCCCTCAGATCTCCCCTCCTATACATCGGAATTGTCCTGGCTGTTTCGCTGGGGGCTTTCACCTATGCCTGGTACGACCATCTAGTTGCCGGCGGCGAGACCGTGGCCGGAAATGTCGAATACGCCGGTGAGCGGCTTGACGCGCGAACACCGGAGCAGGTTCGTGAATTCGTGTTCGACCGCAGCAGGGACATCCTCTCCCGGGAGGTGTCGATAGCCACACCCGACGGGACGATCTCGATGCAACTCGGCGAGATCGGTTTCGGCTACGACGTCGATCGCGCCGTCGATCGGATCCTCTCGGCGCGCCACACCGGGGGCGTCATCGCTCAATTCACCAAATGGGTGGCAGCTCTCACCACCACCGAACATATATCCGAGCCAATTTCATTCGATCCTGACGCTGCCCGCCAGACGCTTTCCGCCCTCCCGGCCCTCGTCTTCGAGTCACCGGTGTCGCCGGACATCGCAGTGAACGACGAATGGCGGCTCGAGGTCGTCCCCGGCGTTCCGGGGGCTGCTGCCGATATCGAGATGCTCGTCGACGATCTCGGAGGGCTGGATCCGACAAGCACCGAACTGGCTGTCGATGCAATTGCAATCGAAGTCCCGGCTGACTTCACCGACGAGAAGGCAGCGGGTGTCGCCGTCCGGCTGAACGAACTCACCCAGTCGGGTGCCCGGCTCATCATCGACGGCGACGTCAGGCAGATGTCCCCTGCCGCCCTGCGCCGTCATCTCACGGTGACTATCGAAGCCAACGAAATGGTCCCGGTCTTCGACCAGCCCGGGCTCCAGGCCGAAATCGAAGCCATATACCCCGGGCCAATCGGCGAGGTTGTCAGCCCCACATTCGAGGTCGACGGCGAGGCGGTGGCGGTCCTGGCCCCGGGGAGCCCCGCCGACGTTTGTTGCTCACCGGATACGGCGCAGAAGTTGGGGGATGCAATTCTCGCCGGGGCGAATGGGCCGTTTGCACTAACGACCAGACCGGACGTCGACCCGACCCGGACCGCGTGGTACGACGGGAGCTTGATCGTCGAGCGGGTATCGACTTTCACCACACCACACAGCTGCTGTGAGAACCGGGTGGTCAATATCCAGAGGATGGCCGATATCGTCCGCGGCTACTACCTGGTACCGGGCCAGATCATCTCCCTGAATGACCACGTCGGACCGCGGACGGCGGAGAAGGGGTTTGTCCCTGCCGGTGCGATCCGATCGGGACACCTCGTACCCGAGATCGGCGGCGGCGTCTCCCAGTTCGCCACGACGATCTTCAATGCCGCATATTTCGCCGGGCTCGATTTCATCCAATACCAGGCACATTCTCTCTACTTCTCGAGGTATCCGTTCGGTCGTGAGGCAACCATCTCCAGCCCCGCCCCCGATCTGGTCTTCGAGAACACCACCGACTATCCGGTGCTGATCTGGACCTCGTATACCCCGAGCTCGATCACCGTGAGCATGTATTCGACCAAGAACATCGAGGTCGAGCAGGTGGCGACCCGGACCTCGAGCCGGAACCAATGCACATACGTCGAGACCGACCGGGAACGGGTCTACGCCAACGGACGGACCGAGATCGACACGTTCTGGGCCCTGTACCGGCCGGCAGATGGCATCGACTGCAACGGAAACCCTATCCCTGAGTGATCAGAAGAAGGCTCAGCCTCCAAGAGCGGCTGCGGCTCCAATCGCAGGGTCGTCACCGAAACCCAGGAGGTTGGCGATGAGGAGGGCGGCGGCCATGAGGACTATGGCGATCAGCAGCCCGACGAGCCAGGCAGGGCGTTTCGGCTTGGAAGCACGGTGCACGACATCAACCTAGTGATATCAGCCGGCGACAGGTGCGGTGGTCCACTAGCGGCGATCGGCCGAATACAGTTCCCTGGTGATTAAGAAGATAAGGGCTCCCACCGAAATCGGTTGGCGGGAGTGGGTGGCACTGCCCGAATTCGGGATACCAGCAATCCAGGCCAAGGTCGACACAGGTGCTGAGAGCTCATCGCTCCACGCCTTCGACCAGCGACGTTTCACCCGCGACGGGATCGACTACATCCGCTTCGACATCCACCCGCTGAAACGATCCAGGGCTGCCTCGGTCACCTGCGAGGCACCCGTCGTCATGGAGCGAAAGGTCAAGAACCCGGGGGGGCGGACCGAGCTCAGACCTGTCATCTCCACCCCGGTCGTCGTCAACGGTGTGCTGATAAGGGCAATGATCAACCTCACCGAGCGCGATGAGATGTCCTTCCGTATGCTCATCGGGAGAAGGACCCTCCGCGGGAGGTTTCTGGTCAACCCAGGGCGCAGTTATCTCGGCCCTCAGCCAGACTTGAAGGAACAATGAAGATCGCAATCCTGTCGAGAAACCCGTCCCTCTACTCCACGAAGCGTCTGCGCGAGGCAGGGCTGGAGCGAGGCCACGAGGTATCTGTGGTCGACTATCTGCGCTGTTACATGGACATCACGGGCGGCCGCCCCCGGGTGTTGTACCGGGGGGAGGAGGTGCAGCCGGAGGCGGTGATCCCGAGAATCGGTGCCACCTACACCTTCTACGGGACGGCTGTCGTCCGCCAATTCGAGATGGCCGATGTGTTCACTGCGGTCAGCTCGGAGGGAATCAGCCGCTCCCGGGACAAGCTCCGTTCCATGCAGCTCCTCTCCCGGGCCGGTGTGGGTCTGCCCACGACATCGTTCGCCCACTCGACCCAGGACGTCCAGGGAGTCCTCGACGTCGTCGGCGGCGCACCCGTCGTGGTCAAGCTGCTCGAGGGCACCCAGGGGCTCGGTGTCGTGCTTGCAGAGACCAAGAAGGCAGCCGAATCTGTGATCGGGGCCTTCCGGCAGCTCGACGCCAACATCCTCGTTCAGCAATTCATCAAGGAGGCCGGTGGAGCCGACCTGCGGGCCTTTGTCGTCGACGGCAGGGTTATCGCCGCAATGAAGCGCCATAGTGCGCCAGGCGACTTCCGGTCGAATCTGCATCAAGGGGGGACCGCTGAGGCAGTGAAGCTCACCCCCAAGGAGCGGGCTACCGCGATCAGGGCGGCAAAGACGATGGGTTTGGCCATCGCCGGCGTGGACATGATCCAGTCGGAGTCAGGCCCGATGATCCTCGAGGTCAACTCCTCACCGGGCCTCGAGGGAATCGAGAAGGCAAGCCAGAAGGACATCGCCGGGGAGATAATCGACTACATCGAAGGAAACGCCGAGATCAGAGGCTCCAGAAGATCTGATGCTTGAAGCCCGGAACGAGCCCATCTCGGTGGGCGAGACCACCGTTTCCCCGGGCCGGAAGGGCCGAATCGAACTGCCCTTCGCCCGACTCTCGACAGGGTCGACGGCTTCGCTCCCCGTGGCGGTGATCAACGGGAGAAGCACCGGGCCGAATATGTGGATCTCCGGGGCGGTACACGGCGATGAGCTCAACGGGGTGGAGATCGTGCGCCGGGTGATGCGGCAGCTGGACGCAAAACGGCTTCGCGGCGCCCTGATTGCGGTCCCGATAGTGAACCCGCTCGGCTTCATCCACGAGTCGCGCTATCTGCCCGACCGGCGCGATCTCAACCGCGCCTTCCCCGGATCCGAACGGGGATCTTCGGCAGCTCGCCTCGCCCATCTCTTCATGACCGAGATCGTCGCCCAGTGCTCGGTGGGCATCGACTGTCACACGGCCACCGGCCACCGCGCCAATGCACCGCAGATCCGTGCAGACACTCACGATGTCGAGACGATGAAGTTGGCCAGTGCCTTTGGCGCCCCGTTCACAATCCACGCCAGGGCGAGGGACGGATCGCTGCGAGAGGCAGCGACGTCGCGGGGGATCACGATGTTGCTCTACGAATCCGGCCAGGCGCACCGGTTCGACGAGCCCGCAATCGAAACCGGGGTGACGGGAATCATGCGCTGTCTGCAGTCGCTGGGAATGATCGACGCAGGCTTGCCGCCGGCCCCGCCCACCCGCGTGTTCCGCCGTACCCGCTGGGTCCGGGCCAGGCGGGGTGGGCTGGTCCGTGTCTTTCCCGGTCTGGGTGACCGGGTGGCAAGGGGGGATGCGATCGCGGAGATCTCAGATGCTTTCGGCTACCGGCCCACAGCGGTGAAGGCGACGGATACCGGCTGGGTGATCGGGCGAAGCCTCAACCCGCAGGTGAGTCCCGGCGACGCGCTGGTCCACGTCGCGGTCGAGGGTGGGTCGGACCACTTTGACCCGGTCAGGACGCCTTTTTGACCTCCTCGAGCCACCGGCGCCT
Source organism: Acidimicrobiia bacterium (assembly GCA_040878225.1). Classification (GTDB taxonomy): domain Bacteria; phylum Actinomycetota; class Acidimicrobiia; order Spongiisociales; family ZC4RG35; genus MA-ANB-1. The sequence goes on along the minus strand of JBBDMR010000038.1, from coordinate 15,596 downwards.
GATTCCCCTGCGTTCTTTCGGTGTGTGCCCGCCCCAGATACCCTCTGGCTGATTGGTCTCGATCGCCCAGGTGAGACAATCTGCAGCGACCGGGCATCCGGCGCAGACTGCTTTCGCCTGTGAGATCCCGGCCAGATCGTCCGGGTCGGGAAAGAACGAAACCTCGTATGTAACTTTCACGCAAGCAGCGGCCTCCCGCCACGGCGTCACTTCTAAGTCGATCATCTTCTCCCCAATCATGAGGTGAACCAGGTAAACGCAGCCTCAAGGGCTTTCGTTCCCGATTTCTGGGGTGATCAAACGTTCGGGCCGGATCGTCCGTACGGCGTCAATCCCGCAATTCGGCCCGTGCCACCGACCTGCGGTGCACTTCGTCGGGACCGTCGGCGATCTGGAGCCAGCGGCCCATCGAATACAAGGATGCGAGCGGGAAATCTTCGGTGAACCCAGCCGCTCCGAACAGCTGCATCCCGCGGTCGGCAACGTAGGTCAACAGCTCCGGGGCGGCGACTTTGATCGCGGCGATCTCCGTCCTCGCTGCCTTCGTGCCCATCTCGTCGATCATCCATGCGGTTTTCAGGACGAGGAGCCGGGTCTGCTCGATCCGGATCCGGGCGTTGGCGATCCACTCCTGGACGACCCCCTGATCAGCAAGTGGCTTGCCGAATGCCATCCGCTCCTTGGATCGCTTGACCATGAGGTCGAGGCAACGTTCTGCAGCTCCGATAGCGCGCATGCAGTGATGGATCCTGCCGGGGCCGAGCCTGGCCTGGGCGATGGCGAAGCCGCCGCCTTCCTCACCGAGCAGGTTGGTCACCGGGACTTCCACCCCGTCGAACTCGATCTCGGGGTGGCCGCCGCGGTCCTGGTACCCGAAAACGGTCGGCTCCCGGACGATGCTCACCCCGGGTGCGTCCATGGGCACGATGATCATCGACTGGCGGCGGTGGGGGTCGGCGTCGGGGTTGGTCACCCCCATCACGATGGAGACCTTGCATCTCGCCGATGCTGCGCCCGAGGAGAACCACTTACGACCCGAGATGACATACGAGTCGCCCTGGCGAGTCATCGACGTTTCGATGTTGGTGGCGTCGGAGCTGGCGACGGCGGGCTCCGTCATCGAAAAGCACGATCGGATCTCACCGTCGAGGAGGGGCATCAGCCACTCTTCCTTCTGCTCGGGTGTTCCGAACATGTGAAGGATCTCCATATTGCCTGTGTCGGGCGCCGAGCAATTGAGGGCCTCCGGCGCCAGAGAGGGGCTCCAACCGGTGATCTCGGCGAGAGGTGCGTACTCCTGGACACTGAGTCCCGCCCCCAATTCTTCGTCGGGCAGAAACAGGTTCCACAATCCGCGAGATCGGGCGGCGTCCTTCAACTCTTCAATGATCGGAGGATGGAAATGGGGATTGCCGGACTCGGACATCTGTTCGGCGTAGACCGCCTCGGCGGGAAATACGTCGGACTCCATGAATTGGAGCAAACGTTCCCGGAAGTCTTCGACACGGTCGCTAAAGGCAAAGTCCATGGTGGTGAGGCTAATGCCCGGCGGGTGGTTCGGGCTCCGTGGCGTCAGATTCGCCCTCGCCCGCCAGATTCTCCGCAGGCGCGTCGAAATCTAAGACCGGCACGCCTGTGGTGGAGCGGCTCGGGCCGATCAGGCGCGACACCTCTCCCCAGAGCAGCCAACCGGTGAGGATCGCTGCAAAGATCAACTGGTAGTAGATGGCGAGGACCACACCGGCCGCAGCTGTGACAAAGAAGACGACATTGGCGATGGTCTCGCCCCGCTTCGGGGCGATTCTCTCCAAGAGAGAGGTAAAGAGGTGCCCTCCGTCGAGGGGCCGGATGGGCAGCCAGTTGAGCAGTCCCCAGAACACATTCACCCGGACCAGGTTGCTCAGTATGAACCCGGCAATGCCGGTATACGGGCCGAAGGGGGCGGCAACGATCCAAACCAACCCGCCGAAGAGCAGACCGGTGGCTGAGCCCGCGGCAGCGATGAGGGCGCGCCGGCCGGGAGTCAGGCCCTCTTCCGGGACCGTCCAGGTGGTGAGGCCCCCTATCCCGTTCAATTCGATTGCCACCTCCGACCCGTAGTGGCGTGCTGTGAGGGCATGACCCAGCTCGTGAACGAGGATCGAGACGAAGATCACGCCGACCCAGGCAAGGATCAGGTCGACCCGGTTCAGCGAGAAACCAAGGAACGCCGCAATCAACAAGAAGGACGGCTTGACCTCGACCGGGATACCCAGAATTTTGAATCTCACGAGGCCACCATGATGCCTCAACTCCGACAGATGTGTGCAGACGCACATTGGTTAACGTGGGATTCATGTCCTACCACTACCTACGCGAGGCAGTTGACGCCGATCTTCCGCGCCTGCGGGCGACACTCGAAGATCTCATCAGGATCCCCTCGGTGAGCGCTCCCGGTTACGACCGGGCGAATGTGCGCCGGGCCGCAGATCACATTGTCGGTTTGCTCGAGGAGGGCGGATTCGAAAACGTCCGCTTGCTCGAGCCAGAAGACGGCAATCCCGCCGTGTTCGGCGAGATCCCGGGTCCGGAGGGTGCACCGACGGTTCTCCTCTACGCCCACTACGACGTGCAACCGCCCGGGCCTATCACGGAGTGGGAGACCGGCCCCTTCGATCCCTACGAGAAAGATGGCCGCCTCTATGGTCGCGGAGCTTCCGACGACAAGGCGGGGATCGTGATGCACCTCGGAGCCATTGCCGCCCACGGTGACGACCTGCCGGTCGGGGTTCAGGTGTTCTTCGAAGGAGAGGAGGAGGCCGGGTCGATCTCACTCGAAGGGCTCCTCGAGAAGTATTCACATCTTCTCAAACCGGACGTGATCGTGATCGGCGACGGAGGGAACTGGGCGGTCGGCGTGCCGGCGCTCCTCACCTCGTTGCGCGGCCTCGCGGCGGTCTCATTCGAGTTGAGGACGCTCAAGTCGGCGGTGCACTCCGGCCAGTACGGCGGGGTCTATCCCGACGCTCTCACCGCACTTTGCCGCCTGCTGGCGAGCCTCCACGACGACAACGGCGACGTCGCCATCGAGGGGCTGGTCGCAACCGAATCGGCCGGGCTCGATGTTCCCTCCGAGCTTGCCCGCCAGATAATCGGCGCGGTCGACGGGGTCGAGGAGATCGGCTCCGGATCGATACCGTCGCGTCTCTGGACCAGGACCAGTATTTCAATACTCGCGATCGATGCCCCTTCCGTCGCCGAGGCCATCAACCAATTGGTCCCATCGGCAAGAGCCAAAGTGAGCATGCGGATCGCTCCGGGCCAGGACGCCGGCGATGCCCTCGACAAGCTGAAGTCACACCTGAGTGCCAACGCACCGTGGGGGACATCAATCGAGTTCCTGCATGAGGAGACCGGCGACGCCTCTGTCCTCGACACCGAACACCCGGTGGTGAAGCTATGGGAGGATGCCTTCCGTGAGGCTTTCGGGACCGAACCGGTCCATATGGGTGCCGGAGGGTCGATCCCCTTCATCGCCACATTTGCGGACCTGTTTCCCGATGCCCCCATTCTGGTGACGGGCTGCGGAGACCCGACTTCCGCGATCCACGCCCCCAACGAGAGTCAGGACCTCGACGACGTTGCACGGTCCACCCTGGCGGAGGCAATCGCCTTCTCCATGCTCGCGGTCCGCGACTAAAGCTTCAGATCAGGATCCGGGCGACAGAGCATCCGAAGAGTCAGAACTCCCCCTCCGACTCGCGCTTAGGGTCGAGCCACCTCCCCCGTTCGACTTCGTCTCCGGGGGAGGAACGTCGCTGCGCTCCTTGGAAGCCGAGCTGACGCCAGGCTTCGTAGACGACGATCGCCGCCGAATTGGAGAGGTTGAGCGAGCGAACTCCGGGGATCATCGGAATCCGCACCGTGTCGTCCACCCAGGGAAGGTTCTGGACCGCGTCGGGCAAGCCAACCGACTCAGGCCCGAAGAGGAAACTATCTCCGGCCCGGTACTCCACCTCGGAATGAAGCAATCTCCCATCGACGGTGAAGGCAAACACCCGCTCGGGAGATTCGGCTGTCCTCCATTCGTCCAGATCGGGGTGGACTTTGACCACGGCCCGATCCCGGTAGTCCATTCCCGCCCGACGGAGTCGGGCATCGTCGAGTTCGTATCCCAGCGGTTCGATGAGATGGAGGCGACATCCGGTGACAGCAGCGAGTCGCATCGCATTCCCGGTGTTGGGAGGGATCTCGGGCTCGTAGAAGACAATCGAGAACATCAGCGTATGTCGAAGAGGCGCATCTCGGTGTCCTCGATATCGCGGAGACCGTCATAGTCGACCTCGACGGCATCGATCCGGCGCGAGTCGGCGAGGACCCTGGCCTGGGGCGTTATCAACTGGGCGGCGAGGATGCCTCGCACGGGGCTCAGCCGGGGATCGCCGTTGAGCCTCTCGAGGTAGCGGGACAATTGTTCGACCCCGTCGATGTCACCGCGGCGCTTGATCTCGACCGCCACGGTTTCGCCATCACGCGATGCACACAGGAGGTCGACCGGGCCGATATCCGTCGAGTATTCGCGCCGGATCAGGGTGAGCCCGTCTTCGAGGACCCACGGCTTGCCCGCCAGCAGCACCTGAAGGTGCTCCTCGACTCCGTCTTTGACCAGTCCGGGATCATCCCCGAGATCGTGGACCACGTCCTGGAAAACCTCGGCGATCGAGATCACCAGCTCCTCGCCCTTTCTGTTGGTCACCACCCAGCGGTCTGCTGCAGTGACCAGCATGTTCGGTGCGACCATCCAGTTGAGCGGTTTGGAGGCGTTGCCATCGGAGTGGATAGCGAGAGTCCCGTCGGCCTTGACCATGATCAGCCGTACCGCTTCCGGGAGATGCGCGGTCAGCCGACCCGAGTAGTCAACCGTGCACCTGGCGATGACAAGACGCATCCCAAGTTTCTAACAGGTTCTTGTCGACCGACCGCAACGCGCCTCTCTCCCTCCGCATGCAACTCTCCCTCCGCATGCAACTCTCCCTCCGCTTGCAACTCCCCCGTTCCCGCCAACGCTGCTCAAGCTCCCAGCTCGAGAGGACCTCTCCCTCCTACCTCCGCCCTCCTTCGTCGGGCGCAGGGACCTTCCTCCCGCAAGCGGGAGGACAGTTGGGGGTCGCCCCCCTTGCAATAACACAGTCCGAATCACCAACCCGCCGCGCACTACAGCATGTATCCCAGCCCGAACCCGACGCCGACGAACCTGTCGGGGGGATACAAGGGGGGTCGGCCCCCCCTTGCTATTTGGTCGGGCGGCTGGATACGAACCAGATCGCGTAGACCCAGACGGCGGCGAGGATTATACGGACCACTGTGTTCTCGATGAGGACGAAGGCTGAGATCCCGAGGGACAGGGTGATCGCGGTTGCTGCCCACCACTTCATTCTCATGGTCAGCCCGCCCTGATATGCGCCGATCATCCTGCCGAAGTAGCGGTGGTTGACCAGCCAGTCGTGGAGTCGGTCCGAGGATCGGGCGAAGAAGAACGCGGCGAGGACCACGAAGTCGATGGTGGGGATGCCGGGGAGAAAGCTGAGCGCCGCGAACAGGACGCATATCAGCCCGAGCACGAGATACACGCCTCGAAGCAGACTGCTGCGCGGCTTTTTGGTCGGCTGGGAGGTCGACTGCATCCTCTATTGAAAGTATCCCTCTCCGGAACCGACAGCCAGTCGGAAAAGCTCAAATTCGGCCTGACCGGCATCGTTCCCCCTCGGACGTTTTAGTATCACATTCCGTGCCTATCGCAACACCAGACAAGTACCTAGAAATGCTGGACTCGGCGCGCCGCGACGGGTGGGCCCTGCCCGCGATCAACGTGACGTCGTCGTCGACGATTCTCGCCGCCTTCGAAGGCTTCTCTGAGGCAAGCTCCGACGGCATCGTCCAGGTCTCCTATGGCGGGGCCGAATTCGCCTCGGGCCAATCGAACAAGTCGATGAAAGTCGGTGCGGTCGCTCTCGCCGAGTTCGCCCATGCCGTCGCCGACCAGTACCCGGTCAACATCGCCCTCCACACCGACCATTGCACTGCGGACAGAGTCGACGGTTTCATCCGCCCGCTCCTCGAAGTGAGCAGGAACACCCTGGCGAATCACGGTGCTCCTATGTTCCAGAGCCACATGCTTGACGCTTCTTCGCTCCCGATGGAGGAGAACCTCGCTCTTGCAGCTGATCTGCTGGAGCAGTGTGCCGCACTTGACATCATCCTCGAACTCGAGATCGGGATCGTGGGCGGGGTTGAGGATGCAACCGACAACACCGACATCGACCGGTCGAAGATGTACACATCACCGGAGGACATGGTCAGGGTCTCCGAAGTGCTCGGCACCTTCGATAAGGGGACCTACCTGCTGGCCGCAGTGTTCGGCAATGTCCACGGGTCGTACAAACCCGGCGCAGTTCAGCTCGACCCCACCATCCTGCGTGATGGGCAGAAGGCGGTCGAGGAGAGATTTGGCCCCGACTCCCGCCACTATCTGGTGTTCCACGGCGGCAGCGGCTCCAGCCTCGAGGAGATCCACGAGACCCTCGGCTACGGAGTGGTCAAGATGAATGTCGACACCGATTGCCAATACGCCTACACGAGGCCCATCGTCGAGCACATGTTCACGAACTACAACGGGGTGCTGAAGATCGACGGGGAAGTCGGCGACAAAAAGGCCTACGACCCTCGCTCGTATATGAGAAAAGCCGAGTCCGGGATGTCGGCGCGCGTGGTCGAGGCGTGTGTTCAGCTGCGCTCCGACGGCAAAGCCATCGGCTGACGATGGATCGACAACCCGGCTACCACACCTGGGCGACATCGGATCGCCTGATTCCCAAGACGTTCGTCCGACCTCTCATCCGCTTCTCCGAGGTGGAGGCATCGTCGGGAATCGTCCTGCTCGCAGCCGCAATCGTGGCAATCGTCTGGGCCAACTCGGCGTACTCGGACACCTACTTCGCCATCCTCGATACGCACCTGACCATCGACTTCGGCGACTTCCATTTCGACGAATCCGTGCTCCACCTCATCAACGACGGTCTCATGGCCATCTTCTTCTTCGTTGTGGGCCTCGAAATCAAGCGGGAGATGGTCCATGGTGACCTCCGCGATCCGAAAACGGCGGCATTGCCTGTGATGGCGGGTCTCGGCGGGATGCTGGTGCCGGCCCTGATTTACACCGCCTTCAACGCGGGAACCGCCGCGGGCCACGGCTGGGGCATCCCTATGGCCACTGACATCGCCTTCGCAGTCGGGGTGGTAGCACTCCTCGGATCACGCGTCCCCTCCGGGGCCAAGCTCTTCCTTCTCACCCTCGCCATCGCCGACGACATCGGTGCAATCTCGGTCATCGCGATCTTCTACACCTCCGACCTCGACCTCGGATACCTTGCCGCGGCCATTGCCGGCCTCGTCATCCTCTGGCTGGCCAACAAAGTGAGAATCCGGGCGCTGATCTTCTACATTCCCATGGCCTTTGTGATCTGGTACTTCACGCTGGAGTCGGGCGTTCATGCGACGCTTGCCGGCGTCGCCTTCGGTTTTCTCACGCCGGCCAGGGCATATTTCACTCCCCCGCAGTTCGACGTCAGGGCTCGGTCGATCCTCGATCAATTCCCGATCGAGCGGGACTCACCAACCGCTGAGGAGCACAGCGACCATGAGGTGACACTGATGATTCAGACCGCCCAGGAGTCGATCTCACCTCTCAGCCGGCTGGAGCACAACCTCGTCAGATGGAGCTCGTACGCCATCGTCCCTCTCTTCGCCCTGGCCAACGCGGGCGTCGACTTCCGCGGCACCTCGATTGCCGAGGCGGCGACCTCTAGAGTGGCCCTGGGTGTTGCACTGGGACTTGTAGTGGGCAAGATGGTTGGAATTACCCTCTTCACGGCAGCTGCGGTGCGACTCGGTGCCGGACGGCTGCCCCCCAGCACCACATGGAGGCACATCGTGGGTCTGTCCGCCGTCGCCGGAATCGGCTTCACCGTCTCGCTCTTCGTCGCGGGACTCGCCTTCGCTGACCCGCTCTTTGTAGGCCAGTCAAAGCTCGGGATCTTTACTGGCTCGCTGGTCGCCGGCGTCATCGGAACACTGATCCTCCTCAGTGCCAAGAAGACCTCCGTTCCAGGGTTTGAATGAGGGACCTCCCCACCGAGTACGACTGCATCGAGTGCGGCGGGACCGCACATTTGATCAGCTTCCTCCCCGACGACGGAGAGATCGACGAAGGCACTCCCCTTGCCTACCGGTGCACCGACTGCAACGACCGGTTCGATGTGGTGTGGGAAGCTGACGATGGCTCGGAGTTCACGCCCAGCGATGGACGTTGATCGAGCCCGGCGCGACACCGAACCTCGCACAGAACTCCTTGAATCGTTTCTCGGGCACACCCTGCCACTCCAGGTCCTCCAGGCTCTCGGTCAACGGCACATCGAGACGAAGGGTCGTCAACTCCCTGAACAGCAGTGCTTCGTCCATCGAAGCCACGAGGGTTGCCGCGAGCTTCTCGGCACTACGCACATTCACGCCCCACTCCGCCGACGAGGCGGGGATCATCTCCAACCGGGGGAATCTGGCAAGGACCGAGGATGCCGACTTCGCCCCCCACCCGGGAAGTCCGGGGACACCGTCGGCGGTATCCCCGACCAGAGCGAGGTAGTCGGGTATCGACTCAGGGTGAATCCCGAACTTCTCCACCACCCCGTCCTCATTGATGATCTTCCGCTCTCTCCGGTTGTAGGTGACGATCCTGTCGCCGATCACCGCCTGGCACAGATCCTTGTCGGGCGAACAGATTACGACTTTGTCGACATCGTCCACCCATCTGACTGCGGCAGTGGCAAGTGCGTCATCGGCTTCGAACTCGCTGTTGCGCCACACCACGACACCAATCGCTTCCAACGCGTCTTCGACCCAGGGAAACTGCCGCAGCAGGATCTCCTCCATCCCCGCCGAGCTCTTGTACGCCGGGAACATGATGTTCCGGAACGACTCGATCACCGTGTCGAAGCTGGCGGCGAGGTGGGTGACCCCGGGCTCCCTGAGCAGCTGGAGCGTGGAGTCGACGACACCAATCGTGGCCCTGATGTCATCGCCGTCGGCAGAGACGATCGTGTCCTTGCGACCGAAGTGGGCACGGAACAACTCATATGTACCATCTAACAGATGGAGATTCACGAAACAGATCCTACGACAGATCCGCAGAATGATCCCTGGGACGAGGTGACCAATCGGTTTGGCGAACTGGGGAACAGGCTCAAGTCGACATACCGGAAGGTCGCCGACGAAGAAGGCCCATCCGAAGACGAGATCAAGGGAGCCTTCTCCACCCTTGCCGGGGCATGGAACCAGATCGCCGATTCGGTGTCCGACATCCTCCGTGATCCGGAGACGCGGGATGGCTTCAAACGAGCGGCCGGCTCCCTGGCGAGCGCCCTCGGTTCGACGTTGTCCGACCTGAGCTCGGAGTTCGGAGCCGAACGCGGCAAATCCGAAGCGGCTTCCGAAGAGGAATAACGTCTCACGTGTTCCGCTCGATCAATCCGTTGAGCAGGGCAGCTCCAGTTTCCGGATCATCGACAGTGACGACGAACTGACTCCCGTCGCGGAAGGTGATTGCGATCGCTTCTCCCGCTCGGAGAATCAGTGCATACTGCCCTGGAACCTTTTTCCAACCGCTACCCCCATATGCAGCAGGATCGACAGCTATTGCTCGCGCCGACGAGATGCGATCGAGCGGGAAGTTACGGACCGGTATCCCGCCGAGGCGAACCCGCATCCCGTCATTCGTTACCTGGGCCTCCACCTGGGAGAAAACGACACCGAACCCCGCAATGAGAACGAACACCCAGAGCGGAAGCCCGGGGCGCAAGAACAGGAGAAGCACCGCCAGGCCAAACACTACAAGCGCAACCCCGCGCACCCGCGCACGGCCAACCCAGCTGACACGTTCCCCGGGCTCGACTTCGATCACCTCGGTCACCTGCCGGGGGATCGATTTGATTGGAAACCAATGTCGCCCGAGTATTGCCCCGACTACAAGACCCAGGGTTGGCAACGCGAACAGGATCACAATGCCGGCAGTTCCGATGGCCGGCGCTTGGGTCCAATCCCGGACACCGGCATTCAGAGTGGTTGTCACCAGGACGATGGCGGTGGACAGCCCGCCACTCATCCCGACCAGAGCGATGGCTTCCATCGACGGTTCGCGGCTCACCGAGAACACTGATGAGACGCCGCAGCCGAGCAGGACTATCGCGACCGCTGCAACGGGGATTGCCCACCTCGGCGCCGAACCATCAGCAACTCCGCTGGAATCCCAATGGATTGCCACCCGGTCAGGAAGCTCGGGAAGGGCGACCGCAAACAGGACCACCGCGACCACTGCCCAGCCCGCCCCCCACCCGAGCAGGCGGGAGTAGGCCTTCAAAGTCGATTTCCGGCAAGCATCGGGGGCAATTAGTAACAGGGTTCGAATAACTGCTGAAATGGGCAACGTGGCCGACAACCTGATCGATGCGCGAACTCTCGATGCGGACCTCGGCCGGGTCCGCGTCTTCGACACCAGGTGGAAGCTGAATCATCCCGAGCATGGGCAGGAGTCCTATCTCAGCGGCCACATTCCCGGAGCGGTCTTCGTCGACCTCGACGACGATTTGAGCGCCCCGGAGGGGCCGGGCCGCCACCCACTCCCCGACCTCGCGACGTTCGCCGCGACCCTCGGTCGACTGGGGCTCAACCCGGAAGACGAAGTGGTGGTTTATGACGACACAGCAGGCACTGTCGCTGCCCGGATGTGGTGGATGCTCCGCTCGACCGGTCACGACGGCGTCCGGGTCCTCGACGGTGGTTTCGAGGCGTGGCTGGAGGAGGACCTTCCGGTGGACACCGGACCCGTCTCACCTGCGGCCACCACCTATCCCGTCCCGCACGGATTCAGCGGAGTCGTGGACATCGAAGACCTCGACGGGCGCATCCTGGTCGATGTGCGTGCCGCCGAACGATACGAGGGGAAGACCGAACCGGTCGATCCGACCCCGGGACACATCCCGGGCGCCATCAATATCCCCTCATCCGAGGCTCTCGCCGCCGGCCGGTTCCGCGAGCCGGCCGAACTCGCCCGCATCTACGGCGCTCTCGAAAACCCGGTGATCTCGTGCGGATCTGGAGTGGTGGCCTGTCACACCGCCCTCGCCATCGTCGAATCGGGCCGCCCGATTCCCGAGGTCTTCATCGGTTCGTACTCCGAATGGTCACGAGCGGGAAGGCCGGTCGCCACCGGAAGCCAGCCGTGAGCGACCCCAGGACGGTCAAAGCGATTGAGGCTTCTGATACCGACGAGCTCATCCGGATCGTCCACGGCCACTGCAAAGCCGGCGACTGGGATGCGCTGGTCGCCTTGCGGGGACGGTGTCAGGAAGCTGTCACCCGGGGAAAACAGCTCTGGGGAGTCGACGAGCACATTCGCTACCGGCTCGCCCTGGAGGCTCCGGGCAAATGGGCGGGTGCGGTGGTCTCAGAAGGACGGACACGGTTCACCCCCGGGCCGCTTCCCGAAGTGGCTGCGAGCACAAAGTCATGGGCTGAGATGGCGGCCTACCTCGAGCCGGGACCGGAGAGAATGACCTTCGCTGCTGAACGAATCGTGCGCGGCGACAAACCCGATGAGCCGGGCTCTCTGCCGGGGCTCCAGGAGTGGGAGCCCCAATACCCGGTGGCGACATACAAGGCCGACAAGGTCGAGACACCGCGGCCCAAACTCCCTCCCGGTGTGAGCACCGAACTCCCCGATGGGGTGACCACAATCGACGATCCCGAATCGGAAGCTGCGCTCACCGACCTCATCGAGCCATGGATCGACCAATCCAATGGGCGCTGCCAGACAGTTTCGGTGGAAGGCGGTGCCCTCCATGCAGTCGCCGCCCTCGGCCTTTCCTCAGCTGGGATCGCCCTCCTGGACACCGCCACGGCACTGGCCCACATGGCATGGGCGGCGGCCTCGGGCGGGGCGCACGGCCAGAGGCGGGGCGCTGCCGCCGGACGCTACATGGCCTGGTGGGTGGTGGCGTCGATCTCGGACCTCGATTGGCCCGCTGCACCTGAAGAAATCGAGAAGGCTGCTTCCCGAATCCGGTGGTATTGGTTCGACGACGCCAGCCCGGCTAGTGGCTGGGAGCTGCGGCTGGCCCTCGAAGATCCTGAGATGAATCTGGGATGGGCAATCTCGGCGAATGACATCGCCGATCAGGAGACGGTTATCAGCACCGAGTGATAGCCGGTTGCCCCGTCCGGTGCCGGCGGCCTGACCTCATCGGTCTGGGTATTTCCATCGCCGTCGGTGGCACGGACACTGATCCTGTGCCGGCCCGAAGTGGGGTTCGCCCAATCCGTCTTCCACTGGACCCATGCATCGTCGGAGAGCGGAACCGACAGTTCCGCCTCGATCCAGTCTGCGTCCTCGCCCAGTTGCACTTCAACCCTTGAGATCCCCCGGTTGGGAGCCCAGGCCACGCCCGCGATTACCCGGGGCCCAGTCTCGATCGTGGAGCCAGTGACGGGGGTGTCGATGCGGCTCTGGGTCTTGATCGGCGCTTCTTTCGACCAGCCACGGGGCACCCAGTAGGCGTCGAATTCGTCCCATCCCGTCAACTCGATCTCACTCAGCCACTTCGTGGCCGAGACATACCCGTAGAGCCCGGCCACCACCAGCCGCGCCGGGAAACCGTGCTCGAACGGGAGCGGCTCGCCATTCATTCCCACTGCCACGAGGGCGTCGCGGCCGTCGAAGGCCGCCCCGAGGGGAAAGCCGACGGTGAATCCATCGACGTCACGGCCCACGAGTTGTTCGGCATCCGCCGTGGGGCGGGCCCGGTCGAGGATGTCGACGAGCGGAACACCGAGCCACACGGCGTTCCCGACCAGATTGCCCCCTACCCGGTTGGAGACACATGAAAGCGTGATGGTTCGTTCCACCATGGGCATATCGAGGAGGTCGGCGTATGTGAGCTCGAAGGAGCGATCGACCCGTCCCTTCACGTTGAGGCGCCATTCGGGGAGGTCGATGCGGGGCACGGCGAAAGCGGTGTCGATTCGATAGAAGTCTTCGTTGGGCACGATGGCCGGGGCCAGACCGTCGATTCCGAAGTCTGCACCTGCCGGCACCGGCGGCGCTGCTTCGATGGGCGTGGGAAGTGCGACGTCAGCGCGTCCGGCAGCGATGACCCGGCCCCGTTCCAAAAGCATCCGGCCAAAGCCCGCCGACAGAGCTGCGACGCCCAGGACCGCACCGGCGCCGATGAGGAAGGCACGCCGGGGCAGAGTGGCGTCCTCTGCTTCGCTCCCGGAGGCACTGAGCGTGTACAGCCATTGCAGGGCACCCAGGCCGACGAGGGCAGCAAGCCCTGCGGGAATGATTGCGACGCCGACAGACACCGCTCCGTCCCTCGCCCCCGCCATCGAAGCCAGCACCGCAAAGCCGCCGAATACGACGATTGCAACCCAGAAATGACTCCGGGCGATCACGCCGACCACCGCCCCCAGAAGCAAGGTCACCAGGGCGATCCCGATGAGCAAGGCAAGTTTGTCGTTGGTCCCGAAGGTCTCGATGGCGAAGTCTTTGACCGGAGGAGGCACGATGTCGATAACCCAATTGCCCAGGCTTTCGACCAAGGAGGGGAGGCTGGCGACCAGCCCCGCGACGAACTCGGAGATACCAAGGGCGAGCCCCGCCGCAAGGGCACCGGAGAGTCCGTCACGCGTCTTTGTCGACTTCACGGTGATGAGGCTATGGGGCAAGCTGCTAATACGGGGTAAATCCGGTGGGCTCACCTGGCCGGTCGGGCAAAGCTCGCCCTGGCGCTCTCGGACACGGAGCGGAATGCACACCCGACGACGTGATCATTTGCCAACCCCATCGATTGCATGAAGGCATAGGCGGTGGTGGGGCCGACGAATTTGAAGCCACGGCGCTTCAGTTCCCGGGCGAGGGCAATGGCCTCGGGCGTGGTGGTCCGATGAGGATCGCCTGGTGCGGGCTCGTATCGCCACACAAAAGAGGCGAGCGTGCCTTCGGTGTCGATCAACTCCAAGGTCTGCCTGGCGTTGTTGACGCAGGCTTCGATCTTTCCCCGGTGCCTGACGATCGAGGGGTCACGAAGCAGCCGCTCCACGTCCGCGGCCCCGTAGCTGGCCACTGCGGCGATCTCGAATCCGGAGAATGCCCGCCTGAACGTCTCACGCTTGCGCAGAATCGTCAACCATGAGAGCCCGCTCTGGAACCCCTCCAGGCACAGCTTCTCGAAGAGCCTGCGGTCGTCGGCGACCGGCATCCCCCATTCGGAGTCGTGGTATTCGACGTAGTCGTCGTTGCCGAGGCACCAGCCACACCTGGGAATACCGTCAGGCCCGGGGATGGCTTCGAACATCGGGTCGAGTCTATGCGTCACTCCGCCTGCGGTCGAAGGGCCGGGAGATCTCTAAGGTGCCTCGATATGGATCGCCCGGACTTCACCATTGGAATCGAAGAAGAGTATTTGGTTGTCGACCGGGAGACCCGTGATCTGATCAAGCGCCCACCGGATTCGATGTGGCAGGAGTTGGAGAACATCCTCGGCTCGCAGGTGAGCCCGGAGTTCCTCAAAGCTCAGATCGAAGTGGGGACTCGGGTGTGTTCAACCGTCGCCGAGGCCCGTGAGGACCTCGCCAGGATGCGTCTCGGACTATCGGGGGTAGTCAACGAGTACGGGGCGGCGATAATCGCCTCGTCGACCCACCCGTTCGCCAACTGGTCGGAACAGGAGACCACCGAAGACCCGCGCTATATGCGGCTGGCCTCCGACTATCAGCAGGTGGCCCGCCAGCTTGTGATCTGTGGCATGCACGTCCATGTCGGGATATCAGACCCGCACCTGCGAATCGATCTGATGAACCAGGTCAAGTACATGCTCCCCCACCTTCTCGCCCTGAGCACGTCATCGCCGTTCTGGGCGGGCCAGCCCACCGGCCTTCTCGCCTACCGGCTGGTGATATTCCAGAATCTGCCGCGCACCGGGGTTCCCGAGGAGTTCGCCTCATGGGGTGAGTACGAGCGGACCGTGGAGGTGCTGGTGAATGCCGGTCTGATCGAAGATGCCAGCAAGCTCTGGTGGGACATCCGCCCTTCGGCCAGGTACCCGACCCTGGAGATGCGCGTCAGCGACATCTGCACCAGGCTCGAAGATGCGATGACCGTGGCTGCCCTGTACCAATGCCTGCTCGGGTTCCTCTACCGGCTCCGTCGCGACAATCAGCGCTGGCGCACCTACTCACCGATGATGATCGAGGAGAACCTGTGGAGGGCGCAGCGTTACGGGGTGGACGGCTCACTCGTCGACTTCGGGCGCGGCGAGCTCGTCGCATACTCCGATCTGATCGAAGAGTTCATCGAGATGCTCGCCCAGGATGCGACAGAGTTCGGGGTTCGTGAGGAGCTGAGACACGCGAGGACAATCGTCAGCGAAGGAACCAGCGCCCATCGCCAGCTCGCCACCTACGAGATGGCGAGGAGCGACGGAGCCGACGAAAGGGAAGCCATGGACCAG
>JBBDMR010000037.1:0-6012 GCA_040878225.1 Acidimicrobiia bacterium | reverse complement strand
CTCACGGTCAGCCTCACGGTGGATCGAGATCGGCCGCCGGTCGAACAAATGGACGTTTCGCCCCCAACGGCGAGTTTCCCCAGCGGGCACACCGGGGCCGCCTTCACTCTCTACGGGATCCTGGCCCTCATCGTCTTTTGGAACACCCGCCGAACGCTGCCCAGGATTCTCGCGGTGGCCGGGGCCTTCATATTCCCGGTATCGGTGGCGGTGGCAAGGCTCTACCGCGGGATGCATTATCTGAGTGACGTCGTCGTCGGGGCCGGGCTCGGGATCGTCTGCATCTTCGTGGTGGTCGCCCTCGTAGACAGGGCAATCGCGCAGAGCCACCTCAGAGGGGAAACATGAGAATCGCGGTCATATTCAATCCGTCCGGCGCAGAGGAAGAGACCGAAGCGCTTCGCACCGAGATGGAAATCCGCTCGATAGATGCGGAGTGGGTCGAGACTACTGAGGCGGATCCCGGCTCGGGCCAGAGCCGCCGGGCCGTGAACGACGGCGCCGAACTGGTGATCGCTGTTGGCGGCGACGGAACTGTGCGCTCGGTCGCCGAAGGCACAGTCGGTTCAGGTGTGCCCCTGGCCGTCATCCCGGCCGGCACCGGAAACCTGCTGGCCGGCAATCTGCAGCTCCCGGACAACGTGGAAGAGGCTCTCGACATTGCGCTTCAAGGCTCACCTCTGACGATGGATGTCGGTGTTGTTGAGGGAGAGATCTTCACGGTGATGTCGGGTGCGGGTATCGACGCCGCGATCATGGAAGAGACGTCAGGCGAATCGAAAGACCGGCTCGGGGTGCTCGCGTATGTCGTCGAAGGGGCAAAACGTATCTTCGACCGCCCATTCCGGGCATCATTCGCCGCCGATGACGAGGAGCCAAGCAACGGCTCCTGGGCCACCATCCTGGTCGGAAATCTCGGCCAGCTCCAGGGTGGTATCGACCTCTTCCCCGACTCTTCCCCTCACGACGGTCTGCTCGACCTGGTTGGGCTGGCATCCGAAAGCGCCCTTGACACGATCGCCGCGGGAGTGTCAGCGGCAACCGAGAGTGAAACAAGCGATCGCCTCGTCAGACGAAGCGGCCGCGTAATCAAAGTCGAGTTCGAATCGCCGACCATGTACGAGCTCGACGGAGACCCCCGCGGCGAGGTGAACGAGCTGGTCTACGAGGTGAGGCCGTCAGCTCTCGTAGTGATGGTGAAACGGACGGATCGATGAGCAGCGCCTCATACGTGCCCCCGATCGCTGAGCTCGACGCCAGCGATATCAAGCCTGCGCTGCGCGAAACCTCGCTCGACGAGTTATCCAGGGACTCCTTCCTGCGTTTCCGGAAGTCCGACGGGTTCAGCTTTGCCAGGTCTCTCGCCTTCCAAATCGTGCTGGCCATCATCCCCGGTCTCATCATGGTGGTGGGCATCGCCGAACGGATCGGGGAGGGGCGTTTCCAGACTTTGATCCGGGAAGGCATCACGACACTCGCTCCGGGCCCGGCGTCGGAGATGTTCCTCCAGGCGTTCGAACAGGGCTCAGCCGCTTCGGGAAGAGGAAGTGTCTGGCCGATCATCGGCGGAGGGTTTGCCGCGTTGGTAGCGGCGGTCGCGGCCATGGCCCAGCTGCAGAGGGGCGCCAGCCGTATCTATGGCGTGCAGACGGACCGCGCCACCTCCAAGCGGTATTTGCTCGCGACTCTGCTTACGGTCACAGTCGGATTGGCATTGACCGCGGCGTTCATTCTCATTGTGATCGGGTCCACTGTTGGCGGTGACCTTCGCAACGAGATCGCCCAGACATGGGCCTGGGCCCGCTGGCCCATCGGGCTGACGTTGCTCACCGGCAGTCTCGCCCTCCTCTTCAAGGCCGCTCCGAACCGGCCCCAGCCCGGGCTGAGCTGGCTGGCGCTCGGAGGAACGGTGGCAACGGTTGGTTGGCTGCTGGTCTCGGTCGCCCTCGCCAGCTTCTTGAATGCAAGCAGACTCTTCGGCGAGACATACGGCCCGTTGGCTGGATTCATGGGATTGGTGCTCTGGGCGCAGTTCAGCGGTATCGCGATTCTCTACGGTCTCGCCGTCGCTGCCCAGCTCGAGGCGATCCAGGCCCATGTCGATGAACCGGTCGACAACGATCGGCACCCGGAGTCGTCACAGCAGGCGGTCATGTCATGAGCCTCGAAGCCTCAACGAATCTGCGAGCTGCAATCGAATCGTCAATCGGCGAGCCATTTATTGCAGGCAACTCGATCAAATCGATGCGGAACGGCGTCGAGATATTTCCCGAGATGCTCCGGGCCATCGAGGCGGCGACGCGGAGCATCGACTTCGTGACCTTCGTCTACTGGACCGGCGGGATCGCGAGGGCGTTCGCCCACGCTCTCGCCGAGCGCGCACGGGACGGAGTGAAGGTCAGGGTGATCCTCGATGGGTTCGGAAGCCGACCCATGGACGACGGGCTGATCGACTCCATGACCTCTGCAGGCGTTCAGGTGGAGAGGTTCCGACCTGTGATCCGGCTCAAGTTCTGGGAGAACGACCATAGAACCCACCGCAAGATTCTCATCGTGGACGAATCGATCGGATTCACCGGCGGCGTCGGCATTGCCGAAGAGTGGGAGGGCGATGCCAGAGAACCAAGCGAGTGGCGGGACACCCACTTTCGAATCGAAGGGCCGGCCGTGCTCGGCTTACGCGCAGCCTTTCTCACCGACTGGAGAGATTGCGGTCACGTTCTCGATGCCGCGGATGTGACCATCCCGATACCTGAGCCTGTGGGTGACGTAGAGCTTGCGGTTCTCGACGGTTCGGCCCAGATCGGCTTCAACAACGTGGAGCGCGCCTACGAGGCCCTCATCGCAGTCGCCACCGACAGGATCCTGATCCAGACCCCCTACTTCAACCCGGTCGACGGGCTATCAGATCTCCTCGTCGCCGCGGTGAACCGCGGTGTCGAAGTGGCAATCCTCATCCCCGGCCCGTATGTCGATAAGAGGGTCAGTCTGATACTTGCCGAGGATGCGTTTCTCCCACTGATCGAGGCGGGGGTGCAGGTCTGGGTATACCAACCGACGATGATGCACGCCAAAGCCCTCCTCATCGACGGGCAGATGTCTCTCGTCGGATCAGTCAATTTCAACCGGCGGTCGGTGGAGAAGGACGAAGAGGTGGCTGTCGCTGTGGCGGACGCGACGCTGACGCAGATACTGGAGGCAGATTTTCGGGAGGATGTGAAACAGAGCAAGCCGGTCGAGGCGAACACCAGGCGACCGTTGCGCAGGAAGATTGCATCTTTCCTGCTCCGGCCGTTAAATCGCGAGTTCTAGCCTGATGGACCCCAATAGACCCCTACCGCCTCCCGTCGAGGAGGGTCCAGACGAGGTGGCGCTGGCCGCCCCATCATGGCGTGTCCTCATCCGGTTGGGTGCGCTGGCCGTTGGCGTGATCGTCACCTTCCAGGCTCTGTTGAAGCTGCGCGGCGTCTTCCTGGTGGTTGCCGCCTCGCTGGTCATCGCGTTGGGCGTCCAGCCGTTCCTCAAGTTCCTCGAAAGACGCGGCCTGTCGCGGGGCATGGCCACCACGGTGATGCTTTCGATCGGAGTCGTCGTCGGGCTCGGCACCACCTGGCTGGTGGCACCGATGCTTGGCGACCAGATCTCTGAGGTCATCGAAGCCGGACCCGGGATAATCGACGACCTCCGCGCCAGCAACGGACTTCTCGACACCATTCTCGCCGACTTCGACATGGAGTCGCTCGCCGGTTCCGACGAAGGGTCGGGCAGCCCGCTGACCTCGATCTTCGGGGGCTTGTTCAATCTGTTCACGGTCGGCGTGCTCACGCCTTACTTCGCCTATGCGATGCCGCGGATGAAGGTGTACGTCCTCCGCTTGATTCACAAGGATGAACGTGAGGACTACATCGGGATCTTCGGCGAGGCGGTCGAGCGGGTATCGGGTTTCATCGCCGGGAACCTGGTGGTTTCGGTGTTTGCCACGCTCTTCTCTTTCGCAGCCCTCCTCATCATCGGGGTCCCATACGCGGTGGCCCTCGCCATCTGGATCGGCATCACCGACCTGATCCCGGTCGTAGGTGTCTTCATCGGAGCGGCACCGGCGATCGCCATTGCCTACGTGGAACTGGGCCCCGGAGGCGCAATCGCAGTAGCGGTGTTCATCATCGTCTATCACAGATCGAGAACTACCTGATAGCGCCGAGGGTGATGAAACGCACGGTCGATCTCTCCCCTCCCGTAGTGATCATCTCGCTGATGGTAGGCGGGTCGCTAGCAGGCGTTCTCGGTGCGCTCCTCGCCCTTCCGGTGGCTGCAGTCGTCACCCTGCTTACCAACCGCTTCCTCATCGAGCGCAGGATCTCGGAGGTGAGGGTAAGAGGTGAGCGGCAGGGTGAAGGAAGGCGCCAGCGAAGTCTCCCCTAGCCCTTGGTGAACACCTCGATGGTTCCCGATGATTCCTGACCAATAGTGACTTTCGACCCTTGTTCGAAGAATTTGAGCGATCGATTCTGGGGTTAACAGGAGGTGGTTCGTGTCAGAGAAATACATACTCTTCGACATCCCTCGAGGAGAAGAGCCCATCGATGGAGCGTTTCTGGAGGGCCTGGGTCACCGGGTTATGGTGTGCAATGGGCCTGACGCAGGTCATCTCTGCCCGATCCTGAGTGGCGAGGGATGCGAACTCGCAGAAGGAGCCGAGGGGATCGTGTTCGAGTTGGATCTCGAGCGAGCCCAGCATCGGGCGATTCTGAGTCGTTACAAGGACTCTTTGAGAAGTGACCTTCCGATACGAGTCGTGGTGAGCCCGGACCAGAGAGCGAAGTACTCTCACCTCCTCGACGGGCTGAAGGTCCTTGATCACGTTCCGGTGGCCGGGGATCTCGATGCCCTCGCCGCCGAAGTCGAGGCAGCCGAGGCGTAGGGAAGGTTCCGTCCTGCTCGCAAGTCCGAGGTGAGAGCGGGCCCAGAGGAGAATTCCATGGCCGACGCAGAGAGACGGGCCGCCGGCATGTCAGTGCCGGCTTACGCAATTGACGATCAGACCGCCATCAAAGTGGTCGACGACACCGTCGAAGTCGTTTCCGAGGGGAACTGGAAGCTGTTCAACGCTTAGTACCGAGACGTGGAAGATCTCATTGAGGATCGTTAGGCCGTAGAAGTTCTGTCACAGTCGCCCGGTACCTTTCAATCATGGTGGCCGAATGCATTGTCGATGGATGCGAGCGACCGGCCTACGGGCGGCGCAAGCATTGCGAGATGCACTATCGGCGGGTGCTCAGGTCCGGGAACGCCGGACCGCCAGGACCGCTCCAACTGCGCGGGGAGTGCGTCGTCGACGACTGCGATGCACCCCACGACGCCCACGGCTATTGCCACGGCCACTACCAGCGCCTGCAACGCAACGGTCAGGCCGACGAGACCCCACTACGGAAAGGACCACAAATGTGCCAGGTCGAAGGATGCGACCGACCCCACAAAGCTCGCGGCTATTGCTCTGCCCACTACAAACGGGTGCTGGCGACAGGAGACCCGCGAGCTGATGACCCGATCCGCACCGTCGGTAGAACCGGCCACGTCCACCACGGCTATCGAGTGGTGCCTGTGCCTCGAAAGCTAAGACATCTGACAGGAGGCCAAACCAAGGTCGCCCAACACAGGTTGGTGATGGCAAAGGCTCTCGGTAGGCCGTTGCTTCCCGATGAACAGGTCCATCATCGCAACAACAATCGCCTCGACAATCGACTGGAGAACCTCGAGTTGTGGTCACACTCCCATCCCAGCGGGGCCAGAGTCGAAGATCTGATCGAGTTCGCGTTGATGATTCTCGCCCGGTATGCCGTGAAAGGAATCCCGTGGCGAATAGGACGGGAGGCTCTCAAAGCGGCCTGACCGGAAAACAAACCTGGTCAGAGGCAAGAATGCCTCTGACCAGGGCTTTTGCAGTCCCGACCAGGTTCGAACTGGCGTTTCCGGCTTGAGAGGCCGGCGTCCTAGACCCCTAGACGACGGGAC
>JBBDMR010000036.1:0-32169 GCA_040878225.1 Acidimicrobiia bacterium | reverse complement strand
AGGAGATGCGGACCATGGTCAATGGCCGCGTGGTCCAGGAGGGGAACACCGACGAGATGGAATGGGACATGCACTACCTGGTGGCCGACCTCGCCCGGACGATCACCCTCCTCCCCGGCGACGTGATCCTCTCCGGGACACCTGCCGGATCGCGTCCGGTCGAGCCCGGTGACGTGGTCACGGTCCAGGTGGAGGGGCTCGGAGAGCTGACCAACACCATTGTCGCCGGGCCGGTGCCTGTGGGCGACCGGGTGGGGGCGCAGCCAAGCGAGTCCGAGGAGGTACTCTCGACAGCGCTGGGCGGAGACTGGGAGTTCCGCGGGGTGAGAGCGCCCCGTGGACCCGGTGCCAAACACTACGAATCGGAGCTTGAAGCGTGAGTAACCCACTGGTCGGGATCACAGCATGGAGGAGGGAGCTCGACACATTCCTCGGACGCGAGCTGCTCCACACCCTTTCGGACTACTACTCGAGCGCGGTTATCAACGCAGGGATGACACCGCTCATGTTCCCCAACGGGCAGGACCCGGCCAACGCCGTCCGATTGGTCGGGCTCGTCGACGGCTTATTGCTCTCCGGTGGGGACGATGTCGACCCCGAGACCTACGGCGCTGTCGCCGACTCCTCCAAAGGACACCACCGGGATGTGGACGCCTTCGAAATCGCCCTGGTGCAGGCAGCAAGGGAACAGGACAAGCCGGTCCTGGCGATCTGCCGGGGCATCCAGCTGCTCAACGTGGCACTGGGCGGGACCCTGAACCAGGAGGTCACCCGGGCGGGCACCGCCCATGAGCCCATATCCCAGGACTCCGATCCGGACGCCCTCAACCGGCAGCGCCATTCGGTACATTTCGAGCCCGGCTCGCTGCTCGCCGACTTCTACGGGAGCACGGAGATCAAGACGAACTCCCTGCACCATCAGGGCATCGCCGAACTGTCCCCTTCTCTAATCGTCGAAGGTCGGACCGAAGACGGCCTGATCGAGGTGGCGCGATGCAAAGGTGACTGGTGGGCGCTTGGTGTCCAATGGCATCCGGAGCGGATGGACCCCGCACATCAGGAACCCCTCTTCGGCGCATTCCGGGCAGCGATCAGCCGTTGACGAGAACTCCGGTGGAAAGAGCGGAGCGCAGGTCTTCGAGACGCTCCGGAACCACCCGGTAATGCACCCATCTCCCCTGCCGGTCGCCTTCGACCAGGCCGGCCTCGCGGAGGATCTTGAGATGATGGGAGATCGTCGGCTGGGACAGCCCCAGGGGTGCTTCCAGGTCACACCCGCAGGCAGTGCCCTCCGGTGCGGCAGCCAGCATCGAGACGATGCGCAGACGCATCGGGTCGCCAAGCGCCGCGAAGGTCGAGGCCATGTCATCGGCGGCGTCGGTATCGACCACTCCGTCGAACAGGGGTGTGCAGCAGAAATCCATTTGTCATATTGACACTAGTCGATACATCGATATAGTTCAATACATCGAAGTTCATCGATCTATTGCAAAAGGAGGAACGATGTCACTTCGCGAAAACGACCCCGGTTGTTGTGACGGCGGCTGCTGCTGCTAACACCTGCCTGACTGGTGCGTCCTGCGTTCGCGGGACGCACCACACTTTGCCTTCAGCCCGAATTTTCCAGAATCCGGACGGTTGCCTCACCCTCGCTGCACCCCTGGAGCACCGGGCAGTACTGACACCATGGCCCTCCCCTCCTCTCGAAATCGGCGCCCGATGACCAGTGACTCCTCAAATCGTCGACCATATGTGACACCTCGCCGGCCACCTTCACCACGTCGCCGGTGACAGGGACCGAGGAGTAGCGCTCACCGGTCTTCACAGAGATGGCTTCGATCGAAACCGGCAACTGCTTGCGATCGAGCATCCATAAGAGGGCGTAGAACCCCATCTGCTCTCTCGCCTCCCCCAGCTCACCCGTCTTCCAGTCGACGAGGCGGTGGCCCTCCGGATCGCCGGTGTAGACGGCGTCGATCTGACCGACCAGCTCGACGCCCGCAGCGACCGCGAGGTCAAACACGATCTCAGCTCCCTCGAAACCCTCCTGAGGGAACCTCACGAACCGCTGGTAAAGGGCGCGTACTTCTTCGAATACGCCGCTCAGATCGGACGGTTTCATGCTCAGGTCACGCATCGAGTTATTGAGTCGCTGGGATCCACCGATCTCCTCCCGGCAAGCCTGTTCGAATTCGGCCTCCTCGATCGGCCCCGAAACGAGGTGTCTGCGGAAGACGTTGTGGGCCAGACTGCCGACGAACGACGACCGGGAGGCGGTCCCGTAGTTGCCCTGGTAACGGGCATCGGCCCGGGCCGGGCACTGCTTGTAAGCAAGATAGGACGTGGCCGATACCCGAACGTCTTCTCCCGGGTGGGAGGGAACTATTTCCACCTTTGTCACGTCGGAACTCTAGATGCCGATGATTAAGCAAACGGACCGGCCCGGGTTACCATCGGATCTCCGCCCTGGCTATTCCGGTGCCTCCCTTCCAATGCACGATTACGTCTCCTTCCGAAGATCTCCTAAGACCGCGTCCGCGATTCTCGCGATCGGCGTGGTCCTGTTGTTCCTGCTCGCATACGGTGCCACCCGGTTCGTCTCACGTGGCGAGGTGATGGGCAGAGTCGACGTAGCGGGGACCGAGCTCGGCGGGCTCGATCGGGATACGGCCCTGGGGACCATGGCTCAAGTCGAGGAAGCATTCAGTGGTCGGACAGCTGTCTTCACGATCGAAGGGTCCACCGTGCAGCTTCCGCCTCCCGAGGTCGGGCTGGACATCGACGAGAACTCGATAGTCGGCACTGCAATGAAAATAGGACGCACCGGCAATCCGTTCAACGAGTTCTGGTGGTGGCTGACCCACATCGTCTCGGACCACACGATCTCGATATTGGGCACGATCGACCCCGAGCTCGTCGACCTCACGCTGACCGAGTGGGAGAGGAGCGTTATCGCCGAGCCAACGGTCCCCGGAGGCGTCATCCTCGTCGACAATGAGCCGGCACCCGTATACCCGGCTACTGGCACAGGGATTCTCAGAGAGCAGGCCGAAGCCGAGATCCTCCGCGTCATGTTGGAGACCAGCCCAACCGTAGGGGTCATCGCCACCAGGGTGATCCAGCCGGCACTGACCGCCGCACAGGTCGACGCTGCCCTCGCTGAGGCCCAGATATTGCTCTCAGCCCCCATCCTGATGACCCATGAGGGGACAACTCTGACCGTCGACTCAGGGGAACTGAAGAACGCCTTCGTCGCGACCACGATCACCGAGGCCCCGGCGCGCATCGATCTCGGCTTCGACCCGGCAGTGGTCAGCGAGTTCCTCGACCCGATCCGCTCAGAGTTCGAGCTGCAGCCGGTGAATGCAAGGTTCGACATCGACGGCGATTCGATCTCGATCATCCCGGGCTCGAATGGCACCGAAATCGACGAGGTTGAGACTGCAGCCAGACTCTACGCTGCCGGAATCTCCCCCTCGCGGACCGGGGTGCTCCCATTGGTGGAGGGCGCCGAGCCCGACGTGACCACTGCCTACCTCGAAGGGCTCAACGTGAACCACCTGGTCTCCCAGTTCACGACTTACTACGACTGCTGTGCGGCCCGGGTCACCAACATCCACCAGATCGCCCGGGACGTGGATTTGACCCTGGTCCTTCCCGGCCAGGCCTTCAGCTTGAATGACCATGTCGGGCAACGCACCGAGGCGAACGGATATCTCCCGGCAGGAACCATCGTTGCCGGGGAGATCGAGGACACCGTCGGCGGCGGGGTCAGCCAATTCGCAACGACCTTTTACAACGCCGTCTTCTGGGGTGGCTATGAGGATGTCGAGCACCGCGCCCACTCCTACTACTTCGAACGCTACCCGATCGGCATCGAGGCAACACTCAATTGGAGGACGCCCGACCTCAAGTTCAGGAACAACCGGGACCACGCGATCCTCATCGACACGAGGGTTTCCGACACCTCCATCACCGTACGGTTCTTCGGTGACAACGACGGACGGACACTCAAAGGTGAGCAGAGCGGTGGCAAGCTCAACATCTGGGTCGACAAGTCGGGCGGTGCGGAGGCTCGTCACGTCAAGGGAACGGTCTCCGACCCGTTTGCCATGACCGAACCCGGACAGCCTCGTTACGAGGCCAACCCGGACCTGAGCCCCGAGGTAACCAACACCCTCCAATCCGAGCGCGGGGGTTGGAGCGTCACCGTCACCCGGAGGATCCTGGTCAACGAGGTCGAGGTCGAGTCACAGGAATGGCTGGTCAGATATGCGGCGCGCTTCGCCGTTTACGAGGTCCATCCCTGCATGATGCCGGGGTCGACGGAGACCTGCCCGACGACAACCACCCTGCCGCCGACCACAACTACCACTGTTCCTCCCACAACGACCACCACGGCCACAACCGGCGAAAGCGCACCGTGATCGGTCAGGTGACGGGTTCCGGCTCCTCTTCGTAGAACCGCAGGAAACCCTGCGTCTCGTCTTTGACCGTGGCGACGGTGGCTTCATCCCACCCGCCGGGTCGTCGCACCGTGATCGTGTTCTGCAGCACGAAAACATGGTCGATGCCGGTGTCGAGACCGAACAGGCGCTCAGCCAGGCGTCCGGGAACTGCACCACCGGGTGTGTCCGGCGTCATCTCATAACCATCCTGGCCGGTGAGGCTTCTGTCCGTGTCGAGAAGTAGAACGTCGCCAACCCGGGCAACACTGCGGATTTCTACGGTTTGTCCCATGGGAAACCGGATCTTACTTCAGGATCCCATCCCGCCTGAATCCTCACCGATCTCGTGGACCTTGACCAGGTTGGTCGAAGCCTGACGGCCGGGAGGCACTCCGGCCACCATCACGACCCGGTCACCGCGCTTGGCGATCTCCTGGGACTCGAGATAGCGAGAGGCCGCGGCCATCTCCTCATCGGTGTAGGTCCTGCGGTCGAGCGGATGGGGCGCCACACCCCAGAAAAGGGCCATCCGCCGCTCCGTCACAGGATTCGGGGTGAAAGCATTGATACGTACTTCGGGGCGATACTTGGAGATAAGACGGGCGGTGTTACCGGATTCGGTGAAGGCGACGATCATCGCGGCATCGACATTGACCGCGATTTCGGTGGCGGCCTGAGCCACAGCGGAGGCAACGGTATTCCCGTCCCCGACGAACGGCACCGGGTGGTGCCCTCTTTCCGAGAGAGTTCCCTGCTCGGTCTCCAAACAGATCAGGGCCATCGCCTCGATGGTTTTGATCGGGTACGACCCGACTGCCGTCTCACCGGAGAGCATCACGGCGTCGGTGCCGCCGAACACCGCATTCGCCACATCGGTGACCTCGGCTCTGGTGGGTCGCGGGCTATGGATCATCGACTCGAGCATCTCGGTCGCAGTTATCGAGATCCGGCCGGCTGCGTTGGCTCGCTTCAGGATGTCGTTCTGGATGAGTGGCAGTCTCTGCAACGGCAGCTGCACACCGAGGTCTCCCCGAGCGACCATCACCCCTTCGGAGACCTCGAGAATCGAATTGAGATTGTCGTACGCCTGGGCCAGCTCGATCTTGGAGATGATCGGGACGTCGCCGCACAGCTGCTTCACGCTGGTCACATCCTCGCCTGAGCGAACAAAGGAAGCCGCGACGTACTCGACGCCGAGCGTGATGCCGAACGCCAGGTCGCGTTCATCCTTCTCGGTGATGGTGTCGACACTCAGGAGGCTGTCGGGAAAGGCCACCCCTTTGTGGTTGGAGAGCTCACCCCCCTGGACCACTTCGGCGACAAGCATCTCCTTCTCCTCACCGACCACTCTCAGCGTCACCAGACCGTCGGCCAAGATCACCCGATCCTCCGGCTTGACGTCGTTGAGAAGGCCCGGGTACCCGACCGGGATGATCTCCAACGAGCCGTTGCCCCCGGCGGGCGACAGCAAGACTTGGGTGCCCTCGAGGAGATAGATCGGGCCTTCAGGGAAGGTCCCCACCCGGAGTTTCGGGCCTTGTATGTCCTGGACGATCGCCACCGATCTGTTGTGACGTTTCCCCGCGTCGCGCACCCAACCCACAAAGCTCCGGTGCAATTCGTGCTCACCGTGGGAGAAATTGAGCCTGGCGACATCCATTCCTGCCCCGACCATCGCATCGACAGATTCTGCGTCGGCGACTGCGGGGCCCATCGTGGCGATGATCTTGGTGTGGCGGTCCATGCGTTTCATAAAGCTAAGCAGAGGGAAGGGCTACTCCGTGACAGGTCGGTAAACGATTTCGCCGAACAGCCGGAGGTTCACAGCGTCGATTACCGCAATTCCCTCTGGAGAGCCGAGCCACTCCATTAGCTCAAGAGCACCGTCACGATTGGAACCGGCAGCGGCCACATAAGCCGTATACGGGTTCCTGAGCTCCTCGCCGGTCACCTGGTAGTCGACAAGCGACAGAGCATCCCGCGCTTCGAGGAAGGCACCGAGTTCGGCCAGGGTGAATCCCGACCGTTGATCGGCGATGAGCAGGGTCTGGCCCATCCCCTGGCCAGTCTCGATGTACCACTCTTGCGGGCCGGGCTCGAACCCCAACGCAGCCCACAGGCTCAGTTCTCGCTCGTGAGTCCCCGAAAGGTCGCCACGGCTAACAAAGGTGCGTCCTTCCGAGGCAATCGCGTTGAATGCTTCCGTTACCGAGAGGCCCGAAGCCGCTAGGCCGTCGGGGGGGCCAACCAGGACAAAACGAGACTCGACCAGCGGGCTCGAGGCGAAGCTGTGCCCTTGTTCGACGAAGATCGCCTCCTGCTCGGAAGCATGGACGATCAAGAGATCGGCCGCGCCGCGACGACCCAGTTCGAGCGCAAGTGATGTGGGTTCGGCGACGACGGAAACTTCGATGCCGGGATTGAGCGATTCGTATTCGGCAACCACCCCGTCGATAAGCCCCGAGTCGACCAGTGTGGTCCCGGCGGCCACGATCACCCGATCAGAGCCGCCCCCGCATCCCGAGGCGACGAGAATCAGCACCACGGCCAGCCACCGCCTCATGTCACCACGATGGTGACAGCACTGGCCTTCAGCGCCACACCAATCTCCGCACCCACTTCGATCGAAAGGTCCTCGAGCGCTCCCGGCGTGACCACCGCCACCACCTTGACCCCGATGTCCACAGTGACCTCGACCAGCTGGGCGCGGGGCGATATCGACTCGACGCGACCGATCCACGTATTCCTGCTGGAGATGTCATGGCCGGCGCCGGCCAGGCGAAGAGTGACGGCCTCGGCTCCAAAGAGGGCCCGTGCCCGGCCGTTCGCGTCTCCCATCCCCGTGATGGTGACATCACCAGCTTCGAGCACACACAGGCCACCGGCGGGCCTCGCGTGCCCGTCGATCAGGTTTGCCTTGCCCAGGATCTCGGCACTGCGCACGAAAGACGGAGACCCGATCACCGTGGAGACGTCACCCTGTTCGACGATCTTTCCCTTGTCGAGGATCACAACCCGATCGGCCAGTGCCGCGACAACGTTGATGTCGTGGCTGACGACGACCGCGGAGCGCCCCTCCAGTTCGGAGGTGAGCAAAGAAAGGATCTCTCGCCGCTCGGCGAAGTCGATAGGCGCCATCGGCTCGTCGAAGAGATACCAATCGGCGGGCCTGGCGAGCGTTCGGGCCAGGACCAGTCGATGCTTTTCCCCACCCGAAAGCAACGGTGCCGGTTGCTCGAGAAGTCCGGATAACCCGAGCCGATCAGCAAGCTGGCGGGCGCGGGACGCAGGCTCCGAGTCAAGTCCCAGTCCGAGGTTGAAACCCGCCGACCCTCGGAACATGTGCGGTCGCTGCTGGATGTAGGCGACTGTTCCCGACGCTCCCAGCTCACGTACCAGGTACCTGAGCAGCGTGGTCTTTCCCGCACCGTTAGGCCCGAAGATGACGGTAGTTCTTCCAGGCTGAAGCTCGAGACCCGTTATCTGGAGCCGGCTCCCGTCCCCGGGGATCGAAACGTCGAAGCTCATATCCCCACCCCCATCGGGCGATGCAGTCGTCCGAGAGACAGGTTGACTGCCAGGCTTATCGCCAGGAGCACGATTCCTGCGGCTATTGCAATGCCGAAACGCGCCTGGCGCGACTCCTGGACGATCAAGGTCGTGAGCACCCTGGTCTCGCCGAGGATGTTGCCACCCACGATCAGCACCGCGCCCACCTCTGAGATGACCCGTCCGAAGGCGGCGACCACCGCGGCTCCAACCCCCGAACTGGCTTCTCCGATTGCAAGCCGGTAGCGCATCGATGCAGGAAGATCGAGCGTGTCGATCTCTTCGATTACCTCAGCCGGCAGTCCGGCAACGGCTCCCCTGGTCACTCCGGCCGCCACCGGGACCGCCAGGGCGAGCTGGGCTATCACCATCGCAGCCGGGGTGAATACCAGGCCGAGCGAGCCAAATGGTCCTGCGTTCCAGAAGAGGAGGAGAACGAACAGCCCGACCAAAACCGGGGGGATGCCCATCCCCACATTGACCATCATCCGGAGCAGGCCGGATCCCGGGAAACGCTCCAGGGCGAGGATGGTTCCCAGTGGTATGCCGACAAGGACTCCAAGCACTGTCGAGATCCCCGACACCGCAAGCGTCAGTGCAATTACTTCGAAAAGCTCCGGCCCGAACTCAGAGAACGCGGCAAAGGCGTCGCCGATGACCTCACCGAGAAACTCCATGGGTTTGACGATACTTCAGCCGCTGGCCCGCGCCCTGATCACCTCGTTGACGAGCTTGGGGTCAGCCTTTCCCTGGGTTGCCCGCATCACCTGTCCGACCAGGAAACCCAGAACCTTCTCCTCCCCGGCTTGTAATGATGAGAGGGCGTCGGGGTTGTCGGTAAGAACTGCATCGACAGCTGCTTCGATGGCTCCAACATCAGAGATCTGGATCAGGTCGCGCTCGCGCGCCACTTCGCCGGGGTCGCCCTCCCCGGCGAGTACCCCGTTCAACACTTCCTTCGCCGCCGATGTCGAAACCTTGCCGTCGTCGATAAGACCGATCAGTTCGGCGAGTTGGGTGCCGGTGAGCGGGATCTGATCGCTCCCTGTATCCTCACGACGCTGCCAGGCGGTGATCTCGCCTGTGACCCAGTTTGCAGCAGACCGGGCGTCGGCACCTCCTGCCACTGTCGACTCGTACAACTCGCGTATCGGTGCGCCGGCTCCGGAGAGAACCTCAGCCATCGACCCGTCGAGGCCAGAAGCGACATATCGATCGACCCGTTTCGCAGGAAGCTCGGGCAGAGCCGCCCTCACCCGCTCGACCCACGCTTCGTCCATCTCCATCGGCGTCAGGTCGGGCTCGGCGAAGTAGCGGTAGTCGGAGGACCCCTCTTTCGAGCGCATCGACCTGGTCAAGCTGGCCTCTTCGTCCCAGTGCCGGGTCTCCTGGACCACAACCCCCCCGGACTCGACGAGTTCGATCTGTCGATCGATCTCATATTGGACAGCATGTTCGAGGGAACGGAACGAATTCATGTTCTTCACCTCGACTTTGGTGCCCAGGGTGGCGGCACCGGCGGGCCGGATCGAGACGTTGGCGTCGAAACGGATAGACCCCTCCTCCAGGCGCGCATCGGACACACTCAGTTCGGCCACGACAGCACGCAGGCCCTGGGCATAGGCCCGTGCCTCAGCCGCTGAGTGGATCTCGGGCTTGGAGACGATCTCGACCAACGGGACCCCTGCCCTGTTGAAATCGAGAAGGGTGGAGCTGGCACCGTGGATCCGGCCCCCATCTCCGACATGTGTCGACTTTCCTGTGTCTTCCTCCATGTGGGCCCGCTCGATGCCGACCCGATGCGTGTGCCCGTCGACCGTCACGTCGAGATGGCCCTCGCCACAGATCGGGGCGTCGAACTGGGAGATCTGGTAGTTCTTGGGGAGGTCGGCGTAGAAATAGTTCTTGCGATGAAACACAGAAGTGGGCGCCACCGAGCAGTTGAGCGCAAGGCCAATGGCCAGTATCGAATCGAGCGCCACCTCGTTTGGCACCGGCAATGCCCCGGGAAGACCGAGACACGTCGGGCAGATACTGGTGTTGGGCTCCTCCCCGAACCCGACGGCACATCCGCAGAACATCTTCGAGCGGGTGGCCAGCTCGACATGGACCTCGATCCCGATGACGCTCTCCCAGCTCAACCTGCCACCAACTCGAGGTCGGGCCTCGCATCGAATCCGGCGAGTTGCTCGACGGCGGAAGCCACCCGGTACATCATCGGCTCACCGAGTGCCGGCGCCATCACTTGAAAACCTATCGGGAGACCCTGGAAGTCGAGGCCGATGGGCACCGAGATCGCCGGGTCGCCGGAGAGGTTGCAGGGGATGGTGCAGATGTCGGACAGATACATTGCCAGCGGGTCCTCGGTCCTCTCACCCGCCTTGAAGGCGACGGTCGGGCTGGTCGGGGAGACCAGCACGTCGACTTGGCCGTAGGCCCGGGCAAAGTCCTCGCGGATGGCCGACCGCACTCTCTGGGCCTGGCCGTAGAAGGCGTCGTAGTATCCGGCGGAAAGTGCATAGGTGCCGAGGAGGATCCGCCTGGTGACTTCTGGACCGAAACCGGCGGCCCTGGTGCGGGACATCATCTCCTCGGTCGTTTCTCCCTCCTCGCGAAGGCCGTAGCGAATCCCGTCGAAGCGGGCCAGGTTCGCCGAGCACTCGGCCGGTGCGATCAGGTAGTAGGCCGACAGTGCGATCTCGAATGTCGGAAGGCTGACCTCGACGACTTCGGCACCCGCTGTCCTCAGCTGTTCGACCATCGACGACACCCGCTCATCGACATCAGGCTCGTATCCCTCACCAGCAAGCTCCTTGACCACACCCACCCTGAGCCCGTCGACACCCTTACCGATCCCTTCGAGAGGGTCGGGGTACTCGCCGCGGTATGAGGTGGCGTCAAGGGGGTCATGTCCCCAGATCGCCTGCAAGGTCAGGGCGGAGTCGAGCACAGTCAGACTCAGCGGGCCGATCTGGTCGAGTGAGGAGGCAAACGCGATCAGCCCGTACCGGCTCACGGTGCCGTAGGTCGGCTTCATGCCGACTACACCCGTCAGCGCCGCCGGCTGACGGATCGACCCACCGGTGTCGGACCCAAGTCCCACCAGCGCAGACCCTGCTGCCACTGCGGCGGCCGATCCTCCCGATGAGCCGCCGGGTATGCGGTTGATGTCCCAGGGGTTATAGGTCGGGCCGTAGGCCGAGTTCTCGGTGGAGGAGCCCATGGCGAACTCGTCGAGGTTGGTCTTCCCGACGATCACCGCCCCACCCTCACGGAGTCGGGTGACCACGGTTGCGTCGTAGGGGGGAACGTATCCGGAGAGGATCTGAGACGACGCTGTGGTCTCGAGGCCCCTCGTCACCATGTTGTCCTTGACTGCCACCGGGATTCCGTGCAGTGGCCCGCGATCGACGCCGGAAGCAAGCTCACTGTCGGCCCGTGACGCCGCCTCTAGGGCACCGCTGCGATCAATGCTGAGATAGGCGTGGATCTGGGCCTCGGTGTCGGCTGCGGTCTTCAGCACACGGTCCAACAGATCGGTGGCTGTCAGCGATCCGTCGCGGAGCATCTCCCCCGCCCTCGCGATGTTGAGGGCGTCCATCACAGTTCGAGGGCAGGGGGGACTACAAAGAATCCGTCTCGGGCATCCGGGGCCTGGCCGAGCACCTCTTCACGGTCCAGCGAGGGGCGCACCTCGTCGGGCCGGAAGGCGTTGACGACTCCCAACGGGTGGGTCACATTTACCTCTGGCTCACCTTCGAGCTCCTGGACCCTGGCGGCGTGCTCGAGGATCACCGACAGCTGGCCCCGGTAGTGCTCCAGCTCGGTGTCGGTCAGGCCGAGCCGGGCAAGCCGGGCAACATGTGCGATATCGATTTCAACAGGCATGAGACCGGGAGTCTAAGTATCCGTCAGCCATAGGCCGCCTAATAAGTGACGATCGCGAAGCGGTCAGGAAAGGACCTGGCGCAAGGATTCGAATGCCCAATCGAGATCCGCGATACGGACGGATTCGCCGGGCTTGTGAGCGAGATCGGTCTCCCCTGGCCCGAAGTTGATCGCCGGGACCCCGCGCACCGCCAGCTGGGCGACATCGGTCCAACCCTGTTTGGGCGTCACCGGCGCGCCTGATGTCTCTGCGAGGGACAGGAAGAGAGGGTTGTCCACTGATGGCAGGGCCGCCGGGGCCAGGTCGGTGATATCGATTGTGTCGGCCGGCGCACAGACCGTCCTGAAGTTCCGCTCGGCGTCTTCGATGCTCCGGTCCGGTGCGAACCTGTAGTTGACGTTGAGCTCGAACCGCCCCGGGATGACGTTGTTGGCGATACCGCCGGCTGCCTTCGTCACCGACATCACTTCCTTGAAGACAAGTCCGTCGACCTCGTGCGCTTCGGGCTCGAGCCCGTCCATCGCCGTGAGGAAAGGGCCTGATCGGGTCACCGCATTCACACCGAGCCACGGCCGGGCAGAATGAGCCGGCTCGCCCTCGAAGGTGACGGTGGCGTTGATCACGCCATTGCAGCCCGCCTGGAGCTCCCGATTCGACGGCTCGAGGACGATACCGGCCGGCGCTGATGTCAGGCCCGGGATGGTGTCGAGGATCGGGCCCAGTTGGTTGTTCTTGATCGGGCCTTCTTCGCCGGCGTAGAAGACACCGACTATGCCGTCGGTGCCGAGAGCTTCGATGAGGTGGATCATCACCGCCAGTCCGCCTTTCATATCGGTAGCTCCAAGTCCGTGCAAACGACCACCCTCGATACGGGCGCCTGTTTCTCCCTGCAACGGAACCGTGTCGGTGTGGCCGACGAGAAGGACCTTGTCGTCCGATGGTTCCCCGATGACTACCGACTCCTGGACCAACCGCACCGGATGGGTGGCCAACCTCTCGGAGATAGCCGTGCAGATCGCTGCTTCGGAGCCGGTGGGCGATGGGATACCGACCAACCATGCGAGTGTTTCAACCAGGGTGCTCATCAGTAGGGGAAGGTAACACGACCCACTACGCTCCCCGCACGTGAGCAACTCGATCACATCGACCGGCCTGGCAACGACGGCGCACGGGGACACTCTCTCTGTCTGGTATCCCGAACCCACCGTCCTCACCCCCGGCGTCGATCTCGAAGCGATGGCGGGAGACGACCCGATAACGTTGGTCACCCGGCACCTCGTCGAGACGACCGTGGATACTGATGCGCCCCCGGGGAACGCCGCAGATGCCTATCTGCGCCTTCACCTCCTCAGCCACAGGGTGTTCCGCCCGCACCAGATCAATCTCGACGGCCTCTTCGGAGTCCTCAGCAATGTCGTCTGGACCGATCTCGGGCCGTGTGCAGTGGCCGATTTCCCCGCGGCGCGCGCTGCAGCAGCGGCCAACGGGCGCTACCTCGGCGTGAACGGCGTCGACAAGTTCCCGAGGATGACCGACTATGTCGTGCCGTCGGGGGTGCGGATCGCGGATGCCAATCGGGTCAGGCTCGGCGCCTACCTCGGTGAAGGAACAACCGTGATGCATGAAGGCTTCGTCAACTTCAACGCCGGGACCCTTGGTGCGTCGATGGTCGAAGGCCGGATCAGCGCCGGCGTGGTGGTGGGCGACGGCAGCGACATCGGCGGCGGCGCCTCCATCATGGGCACCCTGTCCGGCGGTGGCTCCGAGGTGATCTCGATCGGGAAAGGATGCCTTCTCGGGGCAAATTCCGGTGTTGGCATCTCCCTGGGAGACAACAGCGTCGTCGAGGCGGGGCTCTATCTCACCGCAGGCACTGTGGTCACCCTCCCCGACGGTGGAACGGCCAAAGGACGCCAACTCTCCGGGGTCTCCGAAATGCTGTTCCGTCGAAACTCGGTGTCAGGAGCAGTCGAGGCTCTCCCCCGTTCCGGATCGTGGGGCGGGCTCAACGCCGCCCTCCACGACAACTAGGCAAAGGGGCTTTCCGGGCCGCCTCCTCAGGGCCTCCACTTCTGCGGATACAGCCGGCTCTGTCGCATAAGTAGTTTTGGCCTCTAGCGTTCCGACGGTGCCTTACCGCTATATCTACATCGGGCTCGGTCTCGTTCTCGTCGCGGCAGTGGCCTTTGGTATCGCGTTGGGAGGCGGCGGAGACCCGGTGGTGTTGCCCGAACCGGTGGAGGCGATCTATCCCGAGCCGGGCGATCTGGTGCCGATCCAGACCGGCATCGAGGTCGACCTGAAGATCGGCTATTCCGCGGATATCTACGTCGACGGTTGGCTGGTCCAGGACGCCAGATTCGTCGAGGGAACGGGTGTCTACCGCTGGTCGCCTACTCCCTCAAACCCGACAATCAACGAGTGGACACCCGGGGAACACACCATTCGTGTTGTCTACGACACGGTCAACGGGCTTCCCGACCCCGGCGAATTCGAATGGACGTTCCGGGTCGGGTAGCAGTCACGAAAGCACTCCGGTGCCCTCATCCAGCAGCCTCCTGAAGGTGGCTCCGTCGATGATCGGCACACCAAGCTCCTCCGCCTTCTGGGTCTTCGAGGCCCCCGGTGACTCTCCCACGATGAGGGCGGTCGTCTTTCCCGATACCGATCCTGTAGCTTTGCCCCCTCGTGCCTCGATGGCGGCCTGGGCCTCCTCCCGGGTGAAGCCTTCGACAGTTCCCGAGATCACGAACGTGGCCCCCTCGAGGAGATCTCCGGTTACCGAACTGTCGACATCCTCGACCAGTTTCACCCCGGAGGCCCCGAGCTTGCCCACAAGTTCCTGATTTGCCGGGTCGCCCGCCCACTCCACAACAGCGGTAGCTATGGCCTGCCCGACCCCGCCAATCGCCGAGATCTCCTCTTCAGATGCCTCCATCAAGGCGGGCAGCCCCCCGAAGTGCCGTATCAGCGCACGGGCCATCGTGCCGCCGACATGCCGGATGCCGAGCGCAGTCAGCAAGCGCGGCACCGGTCTCTGCTTCGCCTCTGATATCGCGGCTTTGAGGTTGCTGACAGAGATCTCGCCCCAGCCCTCCCGTCCCCTGAGTTGGTCGACATCGAAGTTGAATAGATCCGCGGCATCCTTGATCAGTCCCTCCCCGAGCAACATGTCGATCGTCTTGTAGCCCATGTGCTCGATATCCATCCCACCCCGTCCGGCGAAATGGAAGAGCCATTCCCGGAGCCGCGATGGGCAATCGTATCCTCCCGTGCATCGCGCCACCGCCTCGCCCTCAGGCCGGACTATCGCGTTGCCGCAGAACGGGCACTCAGAAGGCATCGACCAGACCTTTTCCTTGCCGGTGCGGACCGCAACCACCGGCCCAACGACTTCTGGGATCACATCTCCAGCCCTCCTGACGATCACCTGGTCACCGATACGCACGTCCTTAAGCGCAACCTGGTCCTGGTTGTGAAGTGTCGCCAGCCCGACGGTTGCGCCGCCGACAAAGACCGGCTCCAGCACGGCGAAAGGCGTTGCTGCACCAGTCCGGCCGACGTTGATCGCGATGTCCTTGAGCCTCGTCACCTGTTCCTCGGGCGGAAACTTGTAGGCAATCGCCCAGCGCGGAGCCTTGGAGGTGAAACCGAGACTGTCCTGCTCGGCCAGCGAGTCGATCTTGACCACCACCCCATCGGTCTGATAGGCCTCGTCGTGGCGGCTCTGCTCCGCCTCCAAAACGTAGGCCAGGACCTCATCGAGGCTCGCGACCCTCCGCGAAGCAGGGTTGACCTTGAAACCGAGCGAGCCCAGATACTCCATCGTCTGTGTGTGCGAAAAGAGGTCTGGCCCGCCTTCGATTAGCCCCAATTGATACACCCAGATGTCGATGCCTCGGCTTGCGGTGATCGCCGGGTCCTTCTGGCGGACCGAGCCGGCCGCGGCGTTGCGGGCATTGGCGAAGAGACGATCGTCGTTCTCGGCCTGGCGCCGATTGAGCTCGTTGAACGCTTCATACGGCATGTAGACCTCACCACGCACCTCGAGCACTGAGGGAGGGGTTGCCGATTGGAGACGGAGGGGAATCGAGTCGATTGTCCTCAGATTTGCAGTTATGTCCTCCCCGGTCGTGCCGTCACCCCTCGTCGCCCCGGTTATCAGGTTTCCGTCGCGATAGGTCAGAACCACGGCGAGGCCGTCGACTTTCAGCTCACACGAATACGCCGAAGGATCATTGCCGAGCTGGCGGACCAAGCGCTGGCGCCACGACTGGAGGTCCGCCTCGCTCTCCGCATTGTCGAGCGAAAACAATGGCCGCAGATGCTCGACCGGGGCGAAGAGGTCTCCGATCGGGGTGCCCACCCGCTGAGTTGGCGAATCGCTGGTGATCAGATCGGGGTGGGCAGCCTCGAGTTCGCGCAACTCGGCCACGAGGGCATCGAACTGGGCATCGCTGACGGTGGGGTCGTCGAAGATGTAGTAACGGTGGGCGTGTTCACGGATCGCCTGGCGGAGCTCTTCGACCCGGTCCTCTGGCTTGGTCATCAGCGGGGACGATAACCGACGGCTGTTACGAAATCGTTGACGCGATCAGGGCACCGCCAAGCACCATGTCGCCCTCGTAGAAAGCCACTGTCTGACCGGGTGCAATGGCACTCTGTCGTTCGTCGAAGACCAACCGGTTGCCATCTATCGTCGCTCCCACCGGACCGCCGTGTGCCCGGTATTGCGCCATCACCAGACCGGAATGACGCTCGCCCGTGGTCCAGGTGACCTGTTCGAGTTCGACTCCGCCGACACCGAGATCTTCGCGACTGCCCAAGACGACGGTTGAGGTTGCCGGCACGATGCGGACGACAAACCGCGGCTCTCCCACCGCAACGCCAAGGCCGCGACGTTGGCCGATGGTGAATCCGGCGATTCCATCATGCTCGCCAATTGTGTTCCCTGCAGTGTCCACCACCTCTCCGGGATTGAAGACAACGGGCGCGTGATCGGATAGAAAACCCCGGTAGTCGCGCTGCCCAACGAAGCAGATATCCATCGACTCGGGCTTCCGTGCGGTGCGGAGTCCCATCCCGGCGGCCACGTTGCGCACCTGCGGCTTGGTGAGCTCTCCCACCGGGAACCGGGTTCTCGAGAGCTCGCGCTGGGTCAGCATCGAAAGTACGTAAGACTGGTCTTTGGCGGCATCTTCGCCGCGGTGCAGTGTCCATGTCTCCCCGTTCTCCCGGGTGCGAGCGTGGTGCCCGGTGACGAGGACGTCACTATCGAAGTCATCGAGACGGCTGAGAAGCCGATCGAACTTGACGGTTCGATTGCACTCGATGCACGGATTGGGTGTTCTCCCCGACGCGTAATCGGTGACGAATCTGTCAACCACGCCCCCCTTGAACTCATCGGTGTAGTCGAGCACGTAGTACGGAATATCGAGTTGGGCCGCGACCCTGCGTGCGTCCTCGGCGTCGGAGACAGTGCAGCAACCGGCCGTCGGGGCCTCACCGTTGGGTCCGGACCACAGCTTGAGTGTCACCCCCACCACCTCATGGCCGGCGTCTTTCATCAGCGCAGCAGCCACCGAAGAGTCGACACCGCCGGACATTGCAACCAGTGCCTTCATCGCAGCTCTCCAACGAGGTCGATCACCGTCTGCGCCGCCCGGTCTGCCTCGGCCGTGGTCGAGGTCCAGCCGAAGCTGAACCGAACCGACTCCCGGGCCTCCGCTGCCGACAGCCCCATCGCTTCGAGCACGTGGGAGACCGTGGCAGCACCCGACTGACAGGCCGAGCCGGCGGAGGCGGCAATACCCTCCTTGTCGAGACGTATCAGGAGGGACTCGTTACGGACGCCGGGAAAGCGAATGTTGAAATGGTGCGGTGAACGGTCCGAGCCCGGCGTGTTGACGACAGCCTCCGGGAAGGCCCGTGTCAGGTGCTCTCCAAATCTGTCCCTGATTCTCCCGATCTCGCCGACAAAGCGGTCCCGGTCGGCAGCAGCCAGTTCCATCGCTGTTGCCAGGCCAACTGCGCCAGCGACATCGTGAGTGCCCGACCGCCTCCCCAATTCCTGGCCACCACCGTGGATCAGCGGTTCCAGGGGGGTTCCTTCGCGCACGAAGAGCAAACCCGTGCCCTTGGGCCCGCCGAATTTATGGGCCGTGAGCGAGAGCATGTCGACGCCGAGCTGGCCGACGTCGAATTTCATGGAGCCAAATGCCTGAACGGCGTCGGTGTGGACCAGGACTCCGGGATCGGCCTCTTTGACGGCGTGGCTCACGGCGACGATGTCGTTTACGGCGCCGGTCTCGTTGTTGACGAGCATCAGCGACACCACGGACGTGGACGGTGTCAGCGACGCCACGATCGCCGATGTTTCGACCCGTCCGTCGCTATCCACCCCTGCAACGTGCACCCCGCTGCCGCGGCGACGCAGGAAATCTGCTGTTTCCAGCACGGCTTCGTGCTCGGTGGCGGCAACAACCACATCGGACCGGTCCGAGCCATTGAACACGGCACCGGTCAGGGCAAGGTTGTCGCTCTCCGTTCCGCCGGACGTGAAGACAACTTCCATGGGCCCACAGCCGAGGATATCGGCGATCCGTTCCCGGGCTTCTTCCAGGGCGTTCTTGGCGCGACGCGATACACCATGGATTCCCGAAGAGTTGCCAAAGGAATCGACAGCGTGCGGTGCCATTGCCTCCCATACCCCGGGACGCATCGGCGTTGTTGCAGCGTGGTCCAGATAGATCAAGACACACATTCTCGCAGTTATCGGGCGTTGAGCCAGCCGGGCATCGAGCTTCGGGTCAAACAGCAAGCGAGTAGACGAGTGCAAAGACCAGGCTGTAGATCACATGGGCCCCCACCACCACCACCGGGGTCAAGTCACCCCAGCCCACGCCGAACATCTCCGGGTCGTTGAAGACGATGTCGCCGCGTCGGCCTGGAATTGCGGCTCCGCTCTTACTTGCTGGCCGGTCGATCACGCGGGGATGGAACCGTTTCAACCAGCCCAGCCCAACTCCGATGAGGGCACCGTGAACCATCCCGAGGAGTGCGGCCACGATGAGGCCCGCCCCGGTGAGGGAAAAGACCAGCGCATAGATCACACCGTTGACAACCGTGCCGATGACGGCGTAATGAATCGCCGAACCGACGGCCATCGCGAGATCGTGATCACCGGAAACGAGTGCTCCGAGTAGCAGCGGCATCGGCGGCATCGATGTCGCACCGCGGAGCGACGCCAACTCGGTGGCAAGCGTCATCATCACGGTGGCCAGAAACCCGGCAATCAGCGAGGAGAGCAGATTGAAGTCCAATTGTCTCCCTGGTGGAATCTGACCAATTACCCGAATCACAGAGGGCTCAAACCGCGGCGGCGGCTCACCGGGGCACAGGTGGCACAATCAGCCAATGGGAATCAGAGTCGAGAAATCGATCAACGCCTCCCGCGACGAGGTCTGGTCCGAATTGGCTGATCTCGCCACCCATGCCTCATGGATGAAGGACGCAGTCGCGATCGAATTCCTCGGGGGGAAGGAGTCCGGGATCGGCACGAGGATGCGGGTGCCGACCCGGGTCGGCCCGTTGCGAACGATCGACATCATCGAGGTGACGGGCTGGGTCGACGGCGAGTCGATAAGTGTCGACCATGAGGGGCTGGTGAGCGGGAGCGGACAATTCAGTCTCGACGGTGATGACCCCACTTTGGTCATCTGGGAAGAGACCCTGCGATTTCCATGGTGGCTCGGCGGACCTATCGCCGCTGCATTCGCCCGCCCGATCCTCCGCGCCATCTGGGCCGGGAATCTCAACCGCTTCGCGGAGCGCTTCCACAAGAACTGAAATAGTGGCGAACACCTGGTTACAGGATGGCGTTTCGGCCGCACGAGGCACTCGCTCAGGAGTAGCCTTCGCCGTACCTTGCCCCCAGATGAGGAGTCCCCCTTATGACAAACATCAAATCACGGCCTTCCCGGGCCCTGATCGCGGCATGTGTTGCGGCTCTCGTGGCGGCCACGCTTGCAGTCCCGGTTGGCGCCATCGACGACCCGGAAAGCGGTTTCCGGGCGACGGAGCAACCGATCGATATTCCGCTTCAAATCCTGGCGATCAACGACTTCCATGGCCACATCAACACGTTTTCCAGCGGATTCGGCGGGACCGGTGGAGCACAGAACCTGGCTACCAACGTCCGCGCCGCACAGGAAGGCTACGAGCACTCCATCCTCGTTTCGGCCGGTGACCTGATCGGCGCATCACCGCTGATCTCGGCCCTATTCCACGACGAGCCGACCATCGAAGCGATGAACCTCATCGGCCTCGAGATTGCCGGCGTCGGCAACCACGAGTTCGACGAGGGCCCGGAGGAACTGCTCCGGATGCAATTCGGGGGAACCCACCCGGTTGATGGTGACCTCGACGGCGATGGATTCGGAGGTGCCGATTTCAGGTTCCTGTCAGCCAATGTCGTCGTCGA
This sequence comes from Acidimicrobiia bacterium, assembly GCA_040878225.1. GTDB lineage: Bacteria > Actinomycetota > Acidimicrobiia > Spongiisociales > ZC4RG35 > MA-ANB-1. Next base: position 11,801 of record JBBDMR010000036.1, on the reverse strand, counting down.
CGCGACCCGGAAGACCCTCTTTCCGCCGTTTGCCATCAAGGTGTATAACCGCATACCCGTGGCATTCATAGGAATGACCCTCGAAGGCACGCCGAGCATCGTCACGCCTTCAGGAGTGGCCGGCCTCACCTTCCTCGACGAGGTGGAGACCGTCAACAAGCTGATTCCGCGTCTGGAACGACGAGGGGTGCGGGCATTTGTGATCCTGCTCCATGAGGGAGGCTTCTCCGATGGCGGCGACGAGGGAGACGACTGCGAAGGCGGACTCACCGGACCGCTCGCCGAGATCGTGCCGGCGTTCGACGACGCCGTCGACCTGGTTATCGCCGGGCACGTCAACGATGAGTTCGTATGTGAGATCGACGGCAAGTGGGTGACCATGGCAGACAACGCCGGCAGGCTCTTCACGAATATCGAAACAACCCTCAGCCGGTTGACCGGGGAGATGTCGATCGTGGCGATCGACAACGTTCCCAACCTGCAGAGCGCAGCGGATGCCCCCGATCTTCAGGCACTCATCGACAAGTACGACCTCCTGTCGGCGCCGCTGGCTAACACCGTCATCGGAACGACAACGGGTGACATCACCCGAACCGCCAATGACGCTGGCGAGTCGGCTCTCGGTGATGTGATAGCTGACGCACAGCTCGCCGCCACCGATGACGTCGGATTCGGAGAGGCTGTGGTCGCATTTATGAACCCCGGTGGGATTCGCGCCGACGTGGTGTTCGCACCGACGGGGGCGGAGGCACCCGGCGAACTGACATACGGTGAGGCGTTCAGCGTCCAACCATTCGGCAACAGTCTGGTGACGATGACTCTGACCGGTGCTCAGATCGATACCCTGCTCGAACAGCAGTGGGTCGGCCAGACCAGCCCGAGGATCCTGCAAGTTTCTGTAGGGTTCGCCTACACCTGGGACGCCGCTGCCCCTGACGGAGACAAGGTCGATCCGGCCACGATCATGATCGATGGAGTCGTGGTCGACGCTGCAACGAGCTACCGGGTGACGGTCAACAGCTTCCTGGCAGATGGTGGAGACAATTTCTTCGTCCTGGTGGATGGCACCGACCGACTCGGCGGCGAGGTCGATCTCGACGCACTGGTCACCTACTTCGAGCTGAACTCTCCTGTGGCCCCCGGGCCCCAGGACCGGATCAACCGGCTCAACTAGCCGCGACAGCCGCCATTGAGAAGGGCCTCCCGTCGGGGGCCCTTCTCGCGGAACAAACGCGTCGGCAAACTCGAGAATCCGTCATCCGGATCGTCCTCCGGCTCCGAAAGAAGAGCAACACGAGCTAAGGAGGCTCCCCCAGATGAAAAGAATGACAACCCTCGCCGTCGTCGCCGCTATGGCGTTGACAATGGCATTGCCCGCTTCCGCCGCACCGGCATCGCAGGCACCACCTGCATCGACGATTGTCGACATCGTCCTTGCCGACGATGGTGAGTTCGACGTCCTCCAGGCCGCGGTTATCGAAGCTGGACTGGTCGACGTACTCAATGGGACAAAGAAGCTGCGGGTGTTTGCACCGACCGATGCTGCCTTTGTTTCGACATTCGAAGGCATCCTCGGTGGCCCCCTCACCGAACAGGACGTCATCAGCTTCGTCGAGGCTGGTGGAGTCGATGCCGCGTTCGGCGATGGCGCCCTGGCCGACATCCTCGGATACCACGTCACCAACGGAGACCGGGCACCGGTCCTGGCGAGACGTGCTTATCGGATGTTCAACGGTGACCGGGTAACCAGGCACCAATTGATCGACGCAGGTGTGTCATCGACGAACATCCTCGCTTCAAACGGTGTGATCAACGTCCTCGACACGGCCGTGCTGATCCCGTAACCAAGCGATCCGCAAGTTGAGAGGGGCCCCGCGACAAGTGAGTCACGGGGCCCCTCAAACTGCCTCCTCCTGCAGCGGCAATTGCAGGACCACCCTGGCACCACCCGAGTGCGAGGAGCCGATCCGCACCGTTCCGAGTGCATCCCGGGCAAGCCGGCGGACAATGTCGAGACCGAGACCGCTGGAGCCTGCCCCACTCGACCCCCTTTCCAGAGGGTCGAATCCGTCACGAAACCCGCTGCCACTGTCGGCCACCTCGACTTCAACTGTTCCGTCGAGGACCCTGACAAGCACCCCGAATCCGACGCCGGGGTCGGTGTGCGAGAACACATTGCCGACGAGCGCATCGAACGCAGCCGCCACCTCGCTCTCCGGGACTCCAACCGGCGCCGGGATGTCGGCGATGTCGACATGAAGACTTCTGGCCTGCTCGTCGGACAGCACCCTCCAGAAATCCAATCTCTCCTTGACCACGGCGATCACGTCGCAACTCGGGCTTTGTGCGTCGGGGGTTCTCCGCGCTTCGCTGATCAGTTCGTCGACTGCGTATCGGAGACGATCGACACTCTCGATCAGCGACTCCCTCTCGCCCGAGGGGGACATTTGTTCGACCTGCAGCCGTAGTGCCGCCAGCGGCGTGCGCAGCCGGTGGGAGAGGTCGGCAACCCCTTCGCGCTCCTCCGCGAGCAACCCGCGGATTCTCCCTGCCAACTGATTGAAAGCCACCGCGATCGCCACCAGTTCCTCAGGGCCTTCTTCAGCGACCCTTGTCTCCAGCTCCCCTTTGCCCAAACGCTCGGCGGCCCCGGCAATTCGCTGCGATGGGCCTACCACACCGCGTCCCAGCCGGTCGGAGACGAACAATGCGGCGCCGACCAGTCCCACCCCGAGCAGGCTGAGCAATGCCCACGCCCTCGCCACACCCCGGTTCAGAGACGTTTTCGGAACGGAGGAGTAGACGACGGTGGTGCCCCCGCCGGTCACCACCGGGATGGCAATGCCGAAGCCACCGTCATCCCGATACGCTGACAACGCGCTCCGGGCGGCGCGTACCTCGTCGATCAGTGCGTCGTCGGGCTGACCGGGCCCGAGACTCTGCCCATCGGGGAGAATTATCAGGCTCCCTTCCGGCACCGGCCCGATGAGTCCACTGATGTCACCAGGCCCGAGATCGCCCCCTGCCCCGATAGCCGCCGGGACGATGACGGCCGCCAGGGTCCGCGCTGTCCGTTCCGCCTCGAGCCGGCCGCGTTGGTCGGCCTGCTGTGTCACCAGGAAACCAAGAGGCACGACAAACGCGATTACAACCAGCAAGGTCACCCCCGCGGTCAGGTAGTTGATTCGCGCCCTCATGGGGCTGTCAGTTTGATTCCGACTCCGTGGACGGTCTGAAGGTAGCGGGGCTCCGATGCCGACTCCCCCAACTTCTTGCGCAGCCAGGAGAGGTGGACATCGACCGTCCGCTCCGAGCCCCCGTAGGGCTCCCGCCACACTTCAGCGAGCATCTCCCGCTTGGTAACAACACTCCCGGAGCGTTCGACGAGCAGCAGCAACAAATCGAACTCCTTGGGCGATAAGTCGAGTGCGCGCCCGCCGAGACTTGCCTCGCGGCCCGCCCGGTCGATGGTGAGCTCTCCCACGCTGAGAACCGCCGGCCCGTCGCCCGGGCCTCTTCTCAGGACCGCCCTCACCCTCGCCTCCAGGTTCTCGGCGGAGTACGGCTTCACGATGTAGTCGTCTGCGCCCGCATCGAGAAGTCTCACTATCGAGGCGTCATCGTCGCGGGCTGTGGCCACGATCACCGGCACCTGGCTGACGGCGCGCAGCATCCGCAACAGCTCGCCTCCATCGAGGTCAGGGAGGCCGAGGTCGAGGATCACCACGTCTGGCGAGGTGGAGACGACCTGCCGCAAACCTTCGAGCGCCGAGGAGGACGTCTCGATGTCGTGTCCGGCCCGGGCAAGGGCAGCGGCCACGAGCCTGCGGATATCGGAGTCGTCTTCGATCAAGTGGATTCGTGCCATTTGCCAGGAAGCCTATTGGGAATTTGCCAGGAAGCCTATTGGGAATATGACGGACAACAACGGTCTTAGGGAAACCTTGAGGTTTCGATGACACACGGATGAGCAGGATTGGCCATGATGGGCAGATGATCACGGCGCGACACGCCCTCGGGTGGATACTGGCGACAACACTGGTCACGCTCGCAGCCTGGTGGGTTGTCGCAGCAGCGTCCGGCGAGGTCACCGAAACTGCCGGGGCTCCTCTGGTGGTGCCGACGACAAGCTCGACAGTTGACACGGGGTCGACCTCGCTCCCCAGTACCTCGACCACCACTGCTCCGGTCTCGACGACCACCTCTCAAGCAACCACATCGACCACAGGACCCGGCGGGAGCACCTCCACGACATCAGCGATGCCTTCGGGGGTGGAGACGATCAATTCGGCCGGAGGGACGGTGACAGTCTCATACGGCAATGGTCAGGTACACCTGCAGGGGGCGTCACCCGCTTTCGGTTACTCGATGGAAATCGAAAAAACGGGACCGGACGAGGTCAGGGTCGACTTCGAATCAGACGATTCCGATGTCTCGGTGCGGGTCGAATGGGAGGGCGACAGCCTCGACATCGAGGTCAAGGACTGACTCCGGTCAGCCGCCGTTGAATTCCGGTTTCCTCTTCTCGACGAAGGCAGCCACACCCTCACGGGCGTCATCGGTCGTGAACAGCCTCTGGAATGCAGCCGTTTCTCTGGCCATGTCGGCTTCGAAGTTGTTGTTGACACCCGTCTCATTGAGAACGCGTTTCGCCTCGGCAAGCCCCAGGGTTGCCATCGTCGCCAGCTCGGCGGCGTCTATCATCGCCAGCGGGAGAATGTCGTCGACCGACGCGACCTGATCGGCGAGACCGATTTCCAGAGCCTCGCCCGCGGAGATCTGCTTGCCACTGAAGACCAACTTCTTCGCCCGCTGATACCCGATCAGCCGCGCCAGCCTCTGGGTCCCTCCCGCGCCGGGGATCAAGCCGAGGAGGATCTCCGGCTGGCCCACCACAGCATCGTCGGACATGTACCTGAAGTCGGCTCCCATCGCCAGTTCCAGACCGCCGCCGAGGGCAAAACCGTGGACAACAGCAATCGTCGGCTTCTCCAGCTTCTCGAGGACGTCGATTGCCTGGACGAGTGAACCTGCGATCGCATCGTTCTCGAAGCCAGATTCCATCTGCGCCTTGAAGCCTTTGATGTCGGCTCCGGCGGCGAAGTTGGGCTGTCCGGTGACCACCACCGCTCGAATCGAGGGGTCCTCGCATTCGCGGAACACCTCGAGCAAGGCGTTCGCAAGCTCCAGATTCAGGGCATTTACAGGTGGTCGGTTGAGCCGCGCCAGAGCGACGGCTCCTTCCCTGGTGAGTTCAACTAGTGCCATGGCAGCAGGCTAGTGCTCCCGCCAGCAACGATGGCGATGGTCAGTTCGCGGCCAGGTGCCTGGCCAGATCAACCAGGACCCACTGGAATTCTTCACCGTGCCCTGGAGCAACGGCATGAGCCACTTCGTGGGCGACAACCCATGCATTGGCGGGCCGTTCGATCAGAATCGACCGCGTCGACGGGTCGTACACGCCCCCGAGGCGCCCACCAAGTTCGTCGACAACCGAGAGGGCAATCGGGTCGACACCGAGATAATCGGTCAACTCGTTTGCCAGAGCCACCGCCCCGGCGTCGTCGAGGAGTGTGTTGGCCAGACGGCTCATTTCGAGGTCGAGGCCAGCCTCGACAACAGCCTCCCGGACAATGCAATAGTCGTAGCCACAGATCTCGAGACCACTGTCGGAAACTGCCGGGGTTGTCCCGTCGAACAAGCTCTGCAAGGGAAGAATCGCCAGGCCTAAGGCGACCAGGATGGCGAGGATCACCACGGCCGGCCGCCGCCCACGCGGGGGCGGGGCCGCTTCGAGTTCGTCGTCGTCGGCGTCCCACTCGGAGAGAGTTCCGTCAGGGTCGGTGGGTAGCGAGTTCATGTGCGAGCCGGTGATGGTAAAGCGAGGAGAACCCAACCTCACCTGGTCGGGTATCAGTGTGGGGCGGGCTCCGTTGCCGGGAGATCTCGCATCTCCGGGCGCTCGGCGGGGGGAACCGGTCGGATTCTCATCCGCGCGTCGACGACTGTCACTCCACTGCCCGGCTGGTGGACTTTCACGGGGTTGAGGTCCATCTCCATCAGCTCCGGGACCGCCGAGATCAGCGCAGACACCCGCAGGATTGCATCTTCCAGAGCAGCGATGTCCCCCTCGGGTTGGTTACGGTAGCCCTCGAGAAGCCGGAAGCCCTTCGTGTCGCGAACCATCTCCTTGGCGTCGACATCGGTCAATGGGTGGATCCGGAAGGCGACGTCCTTGAGCAGCTCCACATAGATCCCACCCAAGCCAAAAACCACAAGTGGTCCGAAGTTGGGGTCCTGTGTCATCCCAACGAGGACCTCATGGCCACCGGCAACGAACTCCTGGATCAGAACGCCTTCGGCGTCGTCAACAACTCCGGTAACCGACTCGAAGCCCGAGCGCACCTCCGATTCGCCCTCGACTCCGAGGATCACTCCTCCCACGTCGGACTTGTGTAAAGCCGATGCCGAGATCACTTTGAGGACGACCGGCCCCCCGATTTCAGCGGCGCGATCCACGGCTTCGTCGGCCGTGCGCGCGGTCGCCGACTTCGGGATTCGCAGCCCGGCACCTTGCAACACCAGATCAACATCGGCCGGATCGAGCCAGACCCCGTCATCGGGAGCACCATCGACTGCCCTGTCGACGACCTCCCTGATGGCGGTGATGGAGTCGTGCTCGAGGCGCGACTCGACGCCCTGTTCCCTTGCACGCCAGGTTCCGTGGGCCACAGCCCTCGACAGGGCAAGGGCGGCGGCTTCGGGGAACACGTACGTGGGAATGCCACGACGGCCGTCGCCACCGCCGAGCGGGCGGGCGACCTCACCCGCCTGCATGAATACCGAGAGCAGAGCAACACCGCCCTCGTAGCCGTCCTGACACGACCGGATTGCCATAGCCACGTCGTGGGCTCCGTCCGGTGACGTCGGAACATAGATGACTATGACTGCGTCGACCTCCCCGGACTCCAGCAGCAGCCTGGTGACAGCCTCGAACTGGTCCGGGCCGCCGGACGCGATGAGGTCCACCGGATTCCTCGTCGACGCCTCATCAGGCAAATGAGACTGCAATGCCGAGCGGAGACCTGCAGAGAGCTCCGGCAATTCGAGGCCGTTTGCCTCCAGGGCATCTGCGGCGAGAATTCCCGGGCCGCCCGCATTGGTGACGATCCCCACCCTGGTTCCGGCCGGCACGGGCTGATTGGCCAGGAGGTTCGCCGCACCGAACAGCTCCTCGATCGTGTCGACGCGAATTACTCCTGCCTGGCGAAACAATGCGTCCACAGCTACGTCCGAAGATGCGAGGGCGCCGGTGTGCGAGGATGCCGCCCGGCTGCCTGCAGCCGACCTGCCCGATTTGACCGCGATTATCGGCTTGCGCCGACCGATCCGGCGGGCGAGGCGGGAGAACCTCGTCGGGTTTCCGAACGACTCGAGATAGAGGGTGATCACATCGGTCTCCGGGTCGTCCTCCCATGCGAGGAGCAGGTCGTTGGCGCTGACATCGGCCTTGTTGCCGACGGAGACGAACTGGGAGATCCCGATGTTGTTTCGCGTTGCGTAGTCGAGGATCGAAATCCCGAGGGCTCCGGACTGACTCGACATCGCAACATTACCTGCCGGCGGATAGACCGGGGCGAAGGTCCCGTTGAGGCGGACCGCGCTCGCGGTGTTGAGCAAGCCCATGCAATTCGGCCCGACCATTCGCATTCCCGAATCCCGGGCGATCTTCAGCAATTCGGCTTCATCTCGTGCGCCTTCCGGGCCGACCTCGGAGAAGCCCGCCGAGATGACCACCACACCGCGGACTCCCTTCTCTACACACTCCTTCATAACTCCGATCACCAACGACTGGGGAACTACGACAAACGCCAGATCCACTTCGTCGGGCACATCCAACACCGACGAATAGGCTCTGACCGATCGGACCACCCTCGACTTCGGGTTCACCGGATATAACGGGCCGGTGAAGCCCTCCGTGAGGATGTTGTGAAACAGCCTCCCCCCGATCGAAGCCGGGTTGTTCGACGCGCCGATCACAGCAATGGAGCGGGGGAAGAACATCGGCAACAGGGAAGCGGCGACCGCACGCTTCTCGTACTCCCCGGCCACGGTCATCGACACTTCGCTTTCAGCAGTCGGGAAATCGACCGTGAACACGCCTTCGTCGATAGTCCGCGTCAGCTCATAACCGCTGTTGCGAAAGAGCCGCATCATCTGCCTGTTCTCAGGGAGGACATAGGCGCGGAAAGCGTCGATGCCGGTCCCCCGGGCATGATTGGTCAGCAATTGGAGGAGTTTCGTGCCCAGCCCCCTCCCCTGATGCTCGTCGGCAACTGCGAACGCGACTTCTGCGTCGTTGTGCTCCCCGCTCTCCTTGTCATAGCTGGCGATACCGATCATCTCTCCGTCGTGAAGCGCAATCAGCGCCATGCGCTCGTGGTAGTCGACGGTGGTGAAGTACTCGACCTCTTCGGGGTTCAGCGACTCCTTGAGTCTGAAGAACCGGAAGTATCTCGACTCCGGGCCTAACTTCTCGAAGAATCGGATGATCAAATCGGAGTCGGTGGGTTTGATCGGTCTGATCCGGACCCCACCGCCATCGCGGAGGACCGCGTCCAACTCGTATTCCGCCGGGTAGTCGCCCAATTGTCGCCTTTCGTCTCGTCGCCCGATGCCAAGGATACGAGATCAACACCCGGTGTTACCCGTTTCTACGCGCGCTATGTCGCTAGAATCGATCCTAACGGGAAAGGTCCAGGGTGGAACCTCTGTGTGGGACCTCTCACCGGTCATCGTGGGGCCCGGGTTCGGTTCCTCTCCCCTCCCCCACCCACCGGCCCGGGTCCCGCGACCTTTTCCATCGTGCACTGTGCACAACAGAGCGGATACCGAACCCTCTTGCACAGTGCAGGAGTCCCTCCACCTTTCTGATAACTGCACTGTGCACAACAGAGCGGATACCGAACCCCTTTGCACAGTGCAAGCGAGTGATTCATGAAGCGGTGCCCGGGGTGGGAATCGAACCCACACGGGCCGAATCGGCCCAAGGGGGTTTAAGCCCCTCGCGTCTACCGTTCCGCCACCCGGGCAAGGTGAGAAAAAATCGGGCTAATCAGCCAGAAGTTCTGCGGCCACGCCATCGAGAGTATCGCGTTCTGACACCGTTATCTCGTCCATATCGAGATGCCGGAGCACCTCGCGAGCGATTACCGCCCCGGAAAGTATGACCGGGGCCCGCTTCGGGTCCAGGGCCGGTATCGATGCCGTCTCCTCCACACTCATCCGGGCGAGCATGTCCACGAGCCGTCCGAGGTCGGAGAGACCCATCTTGAACCCGTGGACACGCTCACTGTCGTAACCGGGCAGCTCCAGCGCGATTGCCCCCAACGATGTCCAGGTGCCAGCGATGCCGATCGACCGCAGGGAGTTCAGGGCCACGCCGGCGAAGAGCTCACGCACGTGAGCTGCAGCATCGTTGACCTGCTGTTGTGAAGCGGGTCGATCTGTGAGGATGCGCTCGGTCAGGCGCACCGATCCGATGTCGACCGACACAGAAGAATCAATGGTGACGAATTCTGAGGAGCCGCCTCCGATATCGGAGACCACGACGTCGGACCGATCATCGAGGCCGCTGGTGGCGCCCTCGAACGCGTATGCCGCCTCCTCCTCCCCGCTGACCAGCGTGGGCATCACACCCAGCACCACCCGCGCCCTTTCGAAGAACTCATCACGGTTTTCGGCATCACGCGACGCCGAAGTGGCTATCGCCTTTCTCCGATTCACACCATGGCTGTCCATGAGCGACCCGAATCCGGCGAAGGCTTCGAGCGATGCCGCGATCGACGACTCCGCAAGCCGGCCGGTCCTGTCGACTCCACGGCCCAGACCGGTCACCTCGACCCAGCGGCCCACTTCGGCGTGCCGGGATGTGATCAGAAGCCGCATCGAATTAGTCCCGATGTCGACAACCCCGACGTTCAAGGCAGGTTCGACCACTCGGGGTTCCAGCCACCGTCGACCACGCAACGAACCACGCAGTCGAGTGGCTCGATCCAGGAGCGAACAGCTGCGCCAACCGGGTTCTCGCCGCCGGCCGCAGTGTGGGCGTAGTGGGCGTGGAGGCACTTGACTCCCGCCCTCGATCCGCCAACTCCCCCTGTCGGCCGGGGCAGGTCGTCGTCCGGTAGCGATGAATCTCGCGAGGCTTCGTAGCTCCTGTGAGCGGATTCCAATGCCGCTCCAAACACAGGATCACTCGATGCTTTTGCCTCCATCCGCCTCACCCCGCCCGCTCCCTCCAGACGGCCGATCCGGGTGGCGGCCAGCGGACAGGTCAGCCAGTAGAGCGTGGGAAACGGGGTACCGTCGTCGAGCCGGGGCGGAACCTGGATCACCACCGGCAACCCGAGATGGCAACGGGCGACTACCTCGGACTCAGCCCTCGGTGATCTCCCGATCTGGACCGCGACTACCGCTCGATCGTCAACCGTGGCCACCGTCAGGACCCGATGTCACCACCGGAGACGAAGTCCCAGATCTTTTCGACCCACGTCCTCTCCGGTGCCGCCGGCTCAGGGTCTTGGCGGGTCACCGACTGTCCCGCCCCCGGAGGGTCCAGCACGACATACGCAGTCTCTCCTGGCCTGGCATAGCCGAGTTTCTCCCGAGCAAGCCTCTCGATCTCCTCGGGCGTTTCCAGCGCGGCCACGTCGGCCTGAAGCTGGGTGTTCTCCGCCTCGAGGGCGGTGAGCTCGGCGCGCGCCGACTCGACCTGCCGGTTGGAGTCGATTATCTGACGGTATGGAATCAGCTGGGTGAGGAATGCTGCCCCGATCACCAGGAACAGGGCCGCGATGAGCAGGACCGTGGGTCGTCGCGTGAGCGTCACTTCGACCGCCGGAAGGTTCCCCAGCCGGCGAAACGAGCCTCATCCCCCAGGCCCTCCTCGATCCGCAAAAGCTGGTTGTACTTTGCGGTGCGCTCGCCCCGGGCGGGGGCACCGCTCTTGATCTGACCTGCGTTGGTGGCAACGGCGAGGTGGGAGATGAATGTGTCTTCGGTTTCTCCCGAGCGGTGACTGATCATCATCCCGAACCCGGCGCGCTCCGCCCTGGCCATGGTGTGCAGGGTCTCGGAGACGGTCCCGATCTGGTTTACCTTGATGAGGATCGCGTTGGCTGCGTCTTCCGTGATGCCCCGCCGGAGAATCTCCTCGTTGGTCACGAACAGGTCATCCCCAACCAGCTGAACACGGCGTCCGATCTTGGCAGTCAGCTCCTTCCAGCCATCCCAGTCGTCTTCGGCCATTCCGTCTTCGATCGAAACCAGCGGATATCGATCGGCAAGGTCGGCCAGGTAGTCGACCATCTCACCGGAGGCGAGCTCACGCCGCTCCAATTCGTAGCGCCCCTCACGGTGGATCTCCGAGGCGGCTACATCGAGGGCGAGGGCGATCTCGTCGCCAAGCTCGTAACCGGCGACATCGATCGCTTCCACGAGAAGCTCCAGAGCGGATTCGTTGGTGGCGAGATCAGGTGCGAATCCTCCCTCATCACCGACGTTGGTTCCCAGCCCGCGTCCCGCGATGACACGTTTCAAGGAGTGATATACCTCCATACCGGCTCTGAGCGCCTCGCTGTAGGACGGGAGTCCGGCGGGAACGATCATGAACTCCTGGATGTCGACACTGTTGGCAGCATGAGCGCCACCATTGAGCACGTTCAGACATGGCACCGGGAGGACACGAGCCGAAGGACCGCCGAGGTACCGGTAGAGGGGAAGCCCGACGGTGGCGGCAG
>JBBDMR010000035.1:0-32719 GCA_040878225.1 Acidimicrobiia bacterium | reverse complement strand
CGGTGGGACATTTGACCCTTCCACCGGGCGGAATCAGAAGTTCAATTCTTGTGTGTAGATCGACCGCTCCGTCGCCGATATTGGCAGCAGTAGGAACCGGGAGTTCCGGGTCGAGTCTTTTGAATGTAACCTTCATGTGTTCACCGGGGCTTCGGGCGGAATTACCACGTGAGCGTAATTGAGGTCGTCCGATGACAGTCAAAACCCATCGAAAGCCAAAAGCGATCCGCTACTCCATGATGGAGTCGCTTGGCTTCACCGAGACGCCGATCGTCACGTCCTCGACTCCCAGGCCGGCCACCCCCGGAACATCCCGAACTGCACGCCATTTGGCCACGAGTCCCAGCACCCGTCACGGCACTGTGGAAGAGATCTGGAACACAACCGAGCTCGACGCCGGCTCCATGGCCGATTGGGCGCCGATCGACGTCGAGAAGCGGCTCAACAAGAAGGTCCGGCTACACCTGGTGGCAATCTGGGTCCTCATCATCGGTGTGATCGGAGCCGGCGGCGTCTGGCTCTGGCAGAACTCAGACCGGACCTCCGAGACCGCCATTGCCGAAGTGCAGCAGGCAGGGGCGGACCTTGCCATGACCCTCGACCCTCTTGCAACTGCCACAGCATCGATTGACCCGGCCAACGGTCCGGTACCGGAAACCATCCTCCCTGCGATCGCCGACACGGACGCAACCAGCCGCGCCCTGTTCTCGGCCGCTGCTGACCTGTCCGGCACCCAGGCCGGCAGCCGGTCGGTGGCAACTGACGCCGCCACCCTGGCGCTCGACGCCAACAGGACTCTCAGCAATCTTTCGGCCTACATCGGTGCGGTGACGCCGATCCTGACCGCCCCGACTCTCATCACGGAACCCGAGTTGATCGACCTGCAGACCGCTGTTGCCGAGTTCGGCAGCTGGCGCAGCACGTTTGGAATGGTCCTGTCCAACCTTCCCGAAGGTGTGCTGCCCGAGCTCACCGCTGAGCTCAATGCGATCCGGAACGATCTGCAAGCGATGCAGGGCGCCTACGTCGACGGCCTGCGTGAAGACGACCGGGTCGTTGCGCTCGACGCAGTCCGCGCCGTCGAAGGCAGGCTCGCGACCGCGTGGGGGATTCTGCTGGTCGAGGTCGAAGCCGCCAAGGCGTCGATCACCGGACAGATCGACAGTGCCCGAGACGCGCTTCTGTCACTGACCGGATGATTCGAGGGCGGCAACTTCCTTCTCGAAATCGGCCGCATCCTTGAAATCTTTGTAGACCGACGCAAAACGCAGGTAGGCAACTTCGTCCAGACTCTTCAACCGGTCGAGTACCTCACGACCGATGTCATCTGATTTCACCTGCGGGCCTTGCTTGCGCAACGCCGCTTCGACCTCTGCAGCCAGACCTTCGACAGCTGATCCGGACATGGAGCGGTCGGCCAGCGAGGCGGACATCCCGGAGACGAGTTTGGCGGGCGAGAACGGCTCGAGGCGTCCGTCGCGCTTGCGCACCATCAGTTGGGGTTCGATACGCTCGTAGGTGGTGAACCGGTTCTGGCAGGCTTCACACAGGCGGCGTCGGCGAATCGTCTCGCCGGCTTCTGCGGGGCGACTGTCGATCACACGCGTCTCATCGGAACCACATGTGGGGCAAAGCATCGCCCCAGCGTAAACCATGAAGCAGGGTTTAGCTCTTGGGGACGAGCAGGACCTGGCCGGGATGGATCATCCCGCTGTCGAGGCCGTTCAGTTCCTGGATGACCGCAACCGCGTTTCTCGGGTCGATCCCGGCCGTGCTGTTCTGGCTGGCGATTCCCCACAGAGTTTCCCCGGCGCTGACTACATGCTCGACGGTCTGAACCGGCACGTCGGCGTCGGCGGGACGGCTGACAAAGAGGAAGACCAGTGACAGAGCAAGCAGTAGGACAAGCAGTCGGACGGACAGCTGAAGTGTTTGCCTGTGCACTGGTCTTCCTTTCGTCGTAATTCGCCCCGACGAAATCGGGGCCGGTTGTTGCGGTTGACGTCCGGTGGATCCGAACATACGTTCGATACATTACCGAACATCCGTTCGATGTCAAGTGGGAAAAGAAAATCGAACAGATGTTTGGTTCGCGAAGTTCGATCTCCTATGATACGAACACCTGTTCGAAGGAGTCAGACCGATGTTGAGCAAACGCCAGCAACAAGTGCTCGAGTACATAAGAGATACCGTCAACGACCGCGGCTACCCGCCTTCGGTGCGGGAGATCGGCGATGCAGTCGGGCTCTCCTCACCGTCGAGTGTCCACAGCCAGCTCTCCGCCCTGGTAGAGATGGGGATGATCACCCGGGACCCGACCAAGCCCCGCGCCATCGTTGTCGTGGAGAGCCAGAGCGAAAAACAGACTGCCCGGGTCGAAGACGACCGCCTCCGCGAGATCCCGTTGCTGGGCCGGATCGCCGCCGGCACGCCAATCCTCGCCGCCGAGCATGTCGAAGAGGTAATGCCGCTACCCGTCTCGCTGGTCGGCGACGGTCCGGTCTTCCTGCTCGAAGTCAAAGGCGACTCGATGATCGACGCCGGGATCCATGAGGGCGACCTGGTTGCGATTCACAGCCAGAAGGAAGCGCGCGATGGTGAGATCGTCGCTGCCCTCGTCGACGGTGAAGAGGCAACAGTGAAGCGTCTCCGTCGCAAGGACGGCAAGGTGATCCTGGAGTCGGCCAATCCCGACTACGCCCCGATGGTCTTCTCCGAAGGGGTCGAGCTCATCGGTAAGGTAGTCAGCGTCTTGCGCCGCTACCCCTGAGTCGTTTCCCAGACTCCTTCGAACACGTACTCGACGGGCCCGCGCAGCCAGCCTGACCCGTCGCGGAAATCGACAGTCCCCTCACCTCCCGGGACTTTCACCTTGATCGGTGTCTCCATCCGGGCGGCCTTCGTGGCCACGTATGCAGCGGCGACCATGCCGCTGCCACAGGCCAGAGTCTCACCAACCCCGCGCTCCCAGACCCGCATGCTCACTCCCCCGTCTTCGAAACGGACGAACTCCACGTTCGTCCCCTTCTCGAAGCGTTCGTCCTTCTCCACCCGCGGGCCGACAACACCGACGTCGGCGGTCGCGACGTCCGCGACCTCGACGACTGCGTGAGGGTTGCCGATATCGATCAGGTGATAGCGCTCGCCGTCGATTTCGGTATGGCCGGTGACCTTCACCGGGCCCAGCTCCACGTCGATCTCCTCACCATCGAGGACGAACCTGCGGACCCCCACCGCGGTCTCGATCTCGAAGATGTCACCGGAAACCATTCCCCGGTCGTGGGCGAACCTGGCTACACATCTGAAACCGTTCCCGCACATCTCGGCCGGGGTGCCGTCGGCATTCCAGTAATCGATAAGCACCGGGTTCCCCGGCGTCACGACGAGCAAACCGTCTGCACCCACTCCGAACCTTCGATCACACAGATTGCGGATCTGCTCGCCTGAGAGGTCGACCGGACCTTCTGCGATCACGAAGTCGTTGCCCCAGCCGTGCATCTTGGTGAACTCGAGTTTCACTTCAGCTCTCCCTGGATTCGGTCACACATCTGAATCGGGTCCTGAGACCACGGTATCCATTGCACCCGCGGATCCCGCTGGAACCATGTTCGCTGGCGTCGGGCCAGCTTACGGGTGTTTCTGGCTATCTCATCGAAAGCGCGTTCCATCGACCATTTTCCGGCGAGGGCGTCGAGGATCTCCCGATACCCCACTGCGGCGCGAGCTGTCCTCCCGAGACGTGACGCCAACTCTCGCACCTCGTCGACCAACCCGCCCTCCACCATTCGCTCCAGACGCCCGGCGATCAACTTCTCGGACGTCTCGCCGGGATCCAGCCCGAAGGCACGGAACTCATAGTCGGCGTCGTAGCGTCGGAGACGTTGCGCCTCACCGGTCATTGCCCGCTCGCTCGGTGTCCCGCCGCCGAGGTGGTAGACCTCGAGGGCCCGCACGACACGACGCTTGTTGTGGATGTCGACATGACTCACGGCCGAGGCATCTATCGACTCCAGCTCGGCCTGGAGACTGTCGAGAGAGACATCATCCAGCCGGCTTCTCACCTCTGGATCGGTCGGTGCAAAGCTCATCGGGTCGACCAGCGACCTGAAGTGAAGCCCGGAACCCCCCGCAATGATCAACGGGATCTTCGATCCGTCGAGGATCCGACGCCCGGTCTCACTGAACTCAGACACCGAGTAGTCGACTTCGGGCTCGACCACGTCGACCATGTGGTGTCTGATCTCCCGGCGCTCGAGCACGGTCGGCTTTGCAGTGCCGACATCCATGCCGCGGTATACCTGCATCGAATCGACGGAGACGATTTCGGCGCCGGTCCGCCTGGCCAGCTCCATCGCCACGGCAGACTTGCCGGACGCCGTCGGGCCGACGATTGCCGTGAGTGAACTCAGACCGGGCTACCCGAGAGGCTGTGATGGCCGGCAGAGTCGATGACGACGTCGAGGAAGGCGCCGGAAGGATGCTCGCCGGGGACGCTGACGACCTTGCCGGTTCGGGTCCGGGTTGTCGCAACATCGTGGCGCTTCCGGGAGGGCCCTTCACTGAGCACTTCCACCGTCTGGCCGAGCAGCAACCGGTTCTTCTCGAGTGAAATCCCGTCCTGAAGTGCCACAAGTCGGTTGAAGCGCTCCTGGATGACCTCGGCCGGCACGAAATCGTCGACCATCTCGGCCGCCGTGGTGCCGGGGCGGGGGCTGAAGATGAAGGTGAACGCAGCGTCGAACCGAGCCTCCTCTACCACCTCCATGGTCATCTCGAAGTCGGCGTCGGTCTCACCAGGGAAACCCACGATGATGTCGGTCGAGACCGCAAGGCCCGCAATAGTGTCACGGGCCAGGGCAAGTCTCGTCAGATACTTCTTCCGGTTGTACCCGCGGTGCATTGCACTGAGGATGCGGTCGGACCCGGACTGGAGGGGAAAGTGGAGCTGCTCGCAGACCGCCGGCGTCTCGGCCATGGCTTCAGCCACGTCGATGCGGAAGTCGTTCGGGTGCGGGCTCATGAACCTCACCCGCTCTATCCCGTCGACCGCACCAACCCGGCGCAGCAGATCCCCAAAGATCGGGCGGCGCTTGCCGTCGAGGGCAAGATCCCGGCCGTAGGTGTCGACGTTCTGACCGAGGAGCGTGACTTCGACAACACCGTCGGCAGCGAGGCGCTCTACTTCGCGAACGACGTCGCCAGGGCGGCGGCTGATCTCCACCCCTCGCACGGAGGGGACGATGCAGAAGGTGCAGGTGTTGTTGCATCCGACCTGGATCGTCACCCATGCCGAATGCTCGAGCTCTCGCCTGACAGGCAGCGACGAGGGCATCGCCTGCAACTCGTCGACCACCTCGGTAATCGGGCCCCAGTGCTCTGCGTGATCCATCAGGTCGAGGACGCGATTGAGGTTGTGGGTTCCCATCACCACATTCACCCACGGCGCCTTCTCCCTGACCATGTCCCGGTCCTTCTGGGCCGCACATCCCCCGACCAGAAGCATCATGCCGGGGTTGACATCCTTGACCGCCTTCAGCTGCCCCAGATTCCCGTACATGCGGTTGTCGGCGTTTTCCCGGATGGTGCAGGTGTTGATGTAGACAACGTCGGCCTCCTCCAGTGAGGGAGCGGCTGAAAGCCCGTCAGACTCGAACTGCCCGGCGATGCGCTCCGAATCGTGCTCGTTCATCTGGCACCCGAAGGTGCGGATGAAATAGCTCTTGCCGGTACGTGTCGGTTGTCTCCGCGACACCTCGCGCACCTTTGGCGTCGGAAGCAGAATGGTCTCAGCCATGTTGGGCCTCTATCGGGCGAAGTCGGTAGACCGGAACTCCCTGATCACAGTCACCTGGATCTGGCCGGGGTATTGCAGGTCGTCCTCCAGTTTACGGGCAATCCGGCGCGAGAGATCCCGCGCTTCGAGATCGGTAACGGCACCGGGGTCGACGATAACCCTGATCTCCCGTCCTGCCTGCAGGGCGAAGACATGATCGACACCCGAGAACTCGAGGGCGAGTTTCTCCAACCGTTCCAACCGCTTCACATAGCCTTCGAGCGACTCGCGTCTCGCCCCGGGGCGGGCCGCCGACACCGCGTCGGCTGCCTGGACGATGACCGCCAGGACCGTTCTCGGCTCCACTTCGTTGTGATGAGCCTCGATACCGTGGACCACCGCCTCGTCTTCTTCGAAGCGTCGGGCGATCTCGGCGCCGATGAGAGCATGGGAACCCTCGACTTCGTGGGTTACGGCCTTGCCGATGTCGTGGAGAAGCGCCGCCCGCTTGATCGGTGCCGGGTCGATACCCAACTCCGAAGCGAGCATCGAGGCAATGTGGGCCGACTCGACGAGATGATTGAGTACGTTCTGCCCATAGGAGGTCCGGTACTTGAGCCGGCCGACCAGGGTGACCAACTCGGAGTGCATACGCGACACTCCTGCCTCGACCAGGGCCCACTCCCCCGCGTCCCTGATGCTCTGGTCAACCTCCGAACGTGCCTTCTCGTATGCCTCTTCAATCGAGGCAGGGTGAATCCTGCCGTCGGCAACCAGTTTCTCCAGCGTGATCCGGGCGATCTCGCGCCGCACCGGGTCGAACGAGGAGACCGACACGGCTTCAGGGGTATCGTCGACGATGAGGCTGGTACCGGTCACAGACTCGAGGTGGCGGATGTTCCGACCCTCCCGCCCGATGATCCGGCCTTTCATGTCATCTGACGGAAGCTCCACCGTTGAGACCGTGGATTCGGTGACAACTTCGCTGGCAAGTCGCTGAATCGCAGTTGCCAGGATACGTCGTGCCCTGCGATCGGCCTCTTCGCGCGCCTTGATCTCGAGATCGCGGACCAGGATCATGGCTTCGCGCCGTGCCTCGTCTTCGACCTGGGACAGCATCTCCTGTTTGGCTGCCGCTACGTCGATGCCGGCCAGCTTCTCCAGTTCGAACCGGGCTTCTTCTTTGAGACGTTCCAGATCGCCACGGATGGTGTTGGTCTCGTCCTCCCGGTCCATGAGGATCTGCTCACGGTGGGCGAGGTTGGATGCACGCTGCTCCAGCGTCTCTTCACGTTGGCCGAGTCGTGATTCGAGATTGGACAACTCGACGCGGCGATTCTCCAGCGCCGCCTCTTCCCGTTCTCGATAGGCATCGGCCTGGGCGCGGCTCTGCGAGTCTGCTCCGGCCAGAATTTCCTTGGCTTCGATCTGGGCTTTCGCAACAAGTTCTTCGGCAGATATCTCATTGCGTTCCTGACGACGCGTCGCCCTGAGGCGTGCAATCAGGTACCCGAATGCGAGCCCGATGGCGGCCCCCAGGACAGCCACTCCTATCGCCTCGGCGGTAAACATCATGTTCCTTTCCAGTGGAGCTAAAACAAAGCGAGCCGAACCAAACCTGGTCCGGCACACGAAGAAACAAGCGAATTCAGTGGGTTATGTCACCCGCGGTCTCTTGCAATCCTCCTTCTCACCTGTGTTCTAGCTCCAGTTTCAGTTTTATAAGTTTCGTGTGCTGGTAATGATGCTACACGGACAAAACGCATCCTCTACAACAAGCGTCCATTTGTTTGCTCCCTGGCGTCGAAACCCGCTCGGGGAGCGTCGGAGGGCCATGGGGCCAGCACCAAGAATCGAACCAAGAGGAGTCAGTCGCTGGTACGTCGCCGTCCTCGCGGTAATGGCCGGGGCGATCCGGATCCCGATGTGGGCGTCATCGACTCACATCACCTTTGACGAAGGCGTCTTCCTCGCCTCCACTGACCTGGCTACGGCAGGCTTCACCCAGTACCGGGATTTCTTTGCCAGCCAGGGACCCCTGTTCATCCCGTTGCTGCATCTGGGAGATCTTCTCGGATTCGGCGACCCGCGCGGAGCGCGGACCATCATGGTGATATCTGGTATGGCGATCGCCGTCGCCACCTACTTCATCCTGACTACGTTCGCCTCGAAGCGGAGTTCCTTCCTGATCGCCGTATTGGTCGCCACCAGCGGCACCACCCTGTACGCGGCAGGCCCGGTGCAGAGTGAGGGCGCCGCACTCGCATTTGCCCTTGCCGCGCTCGCGGTGACCTTGCATCGCGAGGACCGGAGCGGGGCATTGATCGCCGGGGTCCTGGTGGGGTCGGCCGTTGCGATCAAGAACCTCCACGTCGCACCAACGGTGCTGATGGTTGCGATTGTCCTCGCCTACCGGAGAGACTGGCTCAATCTGGCATACACCTCACTGGTTGCCCTGACCGTGGCCCTCGCCACCGCCCTCTTCTACGGCGTCGAGAGGGTTTTCGACCAATACGTGATGTTTCACCTGACCAAAGACAATTCGGCCAATCTCCTGGACAACCTGGGACACTCCCTGAGCTTTCTAGTCGATTTCGATCTGCCGCTCCTGGTCCTCGCCGTAGCCAGCCTCATCCTCCTCTGGCGTGCGCCGGAGCGGTCGAAGATTCCGCCCGAAGGCGTTCCATCCTGGTTGCCCGTGGCGTGGATGGTGAGTTCACTGATTGTCATCATCGGATTCACCCACATCGATCCCGGGTTTATTCGGGTCGTGGCATTCCTGATCCCACCACTGGCGCTGCTGATCGCTCACAATCTCCACATGCCCGTGCGCATCCTGTTCGGCTTGGTAGCGCTGTCGGTGGTGTTCCAGGTTGCAACTATCGAGTTCACTCCCGAGCCCGACCCGGCGAACCTTGCGGCAATCGATCGTCTAGAGATGCTCGGGGAGGAAACGATGGTCGTGAGCGACGATCCCGGACTCGCCTGGTCGGCGCGCCGACTCTCCCACCCTGCCACTGTCGACCCGTCGTATGCCCGTTTTCAGACCGGCTATCTGACCCCGGAGATGGTGGAGCGGGCGCTTACCGACCCACGCACCTGTGCCTTCACCTCGACTTCGGAGCGTTTCGACAACTCCGGAATCGCCCCTCCGGGGATCTACCAGCCGACCGACGTTCCCGGGGTTTACCTCCGGGACGGCTGCTGACGACTCACTCCTCGGCGGCGGCTTCCTCAGCGGCGACTGGCTCCTGGTCGGCCTCGGCTGCTACCGCTGCCTCTGCTGCTGCTTCGGGCGACTCGGTCAGACCGACTGCCTGATAGACCTTGTCCTGGAGTTGCATCGCAATCTCTGGATTCTCCTTGAGGAAACGCTTGGCGTTCTCCCGGCCCTGGCCGAGTTGGTCATCATCGAAGGTGAACCAGGCACCGCTCTTGCGGACCACCCCTTCATCAACTGCGATGTCGAGGAGGCTGCCTTCCCGGGAAATACCCTCACCGAACATGATGTCGAACTCTGCCTTGCGGAATGGCGGCGCCATCTTGTTCTTGGCCACCTTGACCCGCACCCGGTTCCCGATCCCTTCACCCGACCCCTCTTTGAGGGTCTCGATGCGCCGGATGTCGAGCCGGACCGAGGAGTAGAACTTGAGCGCTCGCCCACCGGGGGTCGTCTCAGGTGATCCGAACATGACACCGATCTTTTCTCTGAGTTGGTTGACGAAGATTGCGGTGGTCCGCGACTTGCTCAGGTTGCCGGCGAGCTTGCGCAGCGCCTGGGACATCAGACGGGCCTGGAGCCCGACATGGGTGTCCCCCATCTCACCTTCGATCTCGGCGCGGGGCACCAGGGCCGCCACCGAGTCGATGACGAGGACATCGAGAGCACCGGAGCGGATGAGCATGTCTGCGATTTCGAGGGCTTGTTCCCCGGTGTCGGGCTGGGAGATGAGCAACTCGTCGACGTCGACACCGATCGCTTCGGCATAGCCGGGATCGAGTGCATGCTCGGCATCGATGAAGGCGGCGATACCACCGTTGCGCTGCGCTTCGGCGACGATGTGCAGGGCGAGACTGGTCTTACCGGAGCTTTCCGGCCCGTAGATCTCCACGATGCGGCCGCGGGGAACACCGCCGATGCCGAGAGCGAGATCGAGGGAGAGTGCACCGGTGGAGATGACATCCACTTTGCGGGTCGCCTCGTCACCCATTTTCATGATCGCACCCTTGCCGAACTGACGCTCGATCTGGCTGAGGGCCATGTCCAGTGCTTTATCTCTTTCAGCCATCGTCGTTCCCTTTCTCAAACTTCCGCCGACCGTATCCGCTGCATGTGACAGATTCTTTCTTTTGGTTCGAAAAACTGTAGTCGAACACTTGTTCGGATCGAGTATTACCGGGAAAGAGAAAAAGTTTCAAGGGGTTCGTAGCGGACGGTGCCCCGCCCGGGCAGGGTGCGGAAGAGGACCAGCCCGTCGACCCGCCACGCCACATCGAGCTCCTCGTCAATGAGATCGGTCACCGAGACCTGGGGCCGGACCCTGCTCAACGTGAGGTGAGGACGGAAAGGCCGCTCCTCTCGGACGATGCCGACGTCCCGGGCCCTTTCGTCAGCAACCTCGGCGAGTTGGAAGAGACTCTGCTGTCCGCGATCGATGCCTGCCCAGACCACTGTCGCCTTGCTCGGCTTCGGGAAGGCACCGAGATGACCGATTCGCACCGGGAAGTCCGGGCCGAGATCGGACTGGTCGATTGCTGCCGCATACCGTTCGCAGGCCACCTCGTCGACCTCGCCGAGGAAGCGAAGGGTTATGTGCCAGTTGTCGGGGGGGATCAGTCGGCCCGGAATCGAAAGGTGGGAGATCTGGTCGATGAGGGCGAGGCGCACCTCATGAGGCGGAGAGACAGCGAGAAAGACCCTCAGGACTGCCACCACTTTTCTTCGAGGGCGAGTCTCGTCAGGTGCAGCGCCGTGGTCACACCGTAGGTCCGGATCCTCTCCCGGTCCCCCACCATCGTGAGCTCACGGGCGCGGGTGTCGTCGGGAGTGGAGACTGCCACGACGATGGTTCCGGCGGGCCGCTCCAGTGTGTTGGGGCCGGCCTCTCCGGTGATGGCGACGCCCACCTCGACGCCGAGCATCTCTCTGACCCCTTCCGCCATGGCCAGGGCTGTCTCTTCATTCACCACCTTGGTGATATCGCTGACGCCGAGCAGCGACTGCTTCAGCCTGGGCTGGTACGCCACCACCCCGCCGGCGAAGTATTGAGACGAGCCAGGGACCTCGGTCAGCGCAGCGGACAGCAGACCTCCGGTGACCGACTCCGCGGCGCCGATCTTCCAGCCGCGCTCTTCGAGAAGCCGGAAGAGAACCACCTGAATCGTCTCGTCGTCGACCCCAAAGATCGAATCGCCCAACCGGTTGCGGACTTCGAGGTCGAGAGGCTCGAGCATCGCCGCCGCCGATTCTGCATTCTCCGCCATGGCACTGAGCCGCACCTTGATCTCGCCGCCTGACGCCAGGAATGCGACCGATGGGTTGGTCGTGGCCGCGTAGAGATCGGCGAGGGTCTCGGCAACGTCCGATTCGGAACGCCCCCAGCTGCGGAGCAGCCGGCTGACCAGCGTCGAGTCGCCTCCAGCACGCTCCCGCAACGCAGGGATCACCGACGATTCGAGCAGGAACTCCATTTCCGCTGGAACTCCGGGAACGCAGAAGATGAGAGTGTCGTCGTGTTCGAGCAACAGCCCGGGTGCAGTCCCCCGCGGGTTGGGCAGCATCGCTGCGCCTTCGGGATACTCGGCCTGCTTCAGATTGCTCTCGGGCATGACCCTGCCCCGCCGCTCCCACCACTCCTGAAGGAAGGTCGCGTAGTCGTCGGAGAACATCATCTCCCGCTCGGTGGCCTCACACAGTGCCTCACGGGTCAAGTCGTCCTGGGTCGGTCCGATGCCGCCGGTGATGATGACAGCGTCGGACCTGGCGATCGCGGTGCGAAGCGAATCGGTCACCCGCCCGAGGTTGTCACCGACCACCTGCTGATATAGCGCACTATGACCGTGCTCGGCGAGCGCAGAGCCGATCACTGCGGCATTGGTGTTGACGATCTGGCCGAGGAGGAGCTCGGTGCCGACCGCGACGACTTCAACAATCACCGGGCGAGACTACCGCTCACGACGGAGTCAACGGGCTCCTCAGGCCGCCGAGCTACCAGGTTCTCGAGGATTCGACTACCTCGCGCAACTCGCCCGAATCGACGGCATCGGCGAGGGTGTTCCACGCCGAGACGCTCACACCACCCACCAACTCGAGTTCAGCGCAAGCAAGATGCACGGCATCGGCAAGGCGAAACAGGGAGTGGTCGATGTCGCAGGCCTGTGCGATACAGGTCCTGGCGGTCGGGACATCGCCTTGACCGATGGCCATGATCGACTCGGCAACGTACGACCGGACCCTCGGGTCCATGTGAATTAGATCTCCGAGAAGAGATAGCGGCGGAGGACGTTGATTCGCTCATCCATTTCTTCGGGGTCGAGATACCATAGCATCGCGGCCACCGTCGACAGCAGCGGGTTTCCATCCTGAGGAGTGAAGGAGAAGCCGACCACCTCGTTCCCATTTCGCACCGCAAGAGTCTCCAGAGCGACCACGGCCTGGCTCATGATCCTCCCGTAATAACCATGGTCACGCCCGAAAGAGAAGACCTGGTTCGCCGATTTCTTGTGAGTGACGGCCACACGTGTGTTCTCCATGAGGCGGTCCTTCACCTCGTCGAGGGTGATGTCCCGGTCGAGCACAAGGTTGAAATGCATCAAGTGCATGTACTGGGTGTTGAGCTTCAGAGCCGAGGAGAACAGGTTGAGGTCATAACCCAGTGTCTCGAAGAGAGCGTGGGAGTCCCGTGCATGGTGGGTTCCGAAGCGTTCGTCTTTATGCCCCTCGACTGTGGGACTGGCAACGAAGCCGTCGTCCTGGCTGATGTCGTTGGCCCGCCTGATGCAGAGAAAGCGCCCGTCGACGAGATGGTTGGTCCCGTCGCTGTCCATGCCGAGTGTCTTGACCAGAACCGACATGTTGTGGGTGTTGCAAGAGACGATCTGGAGGAACCTGTCGCCCGGAGCCAGCGCCTCATCGTTGATCCCCCGGGCATACATCTTCCCGAAACCGAACTCCGACCCCTGTGCCATGAACCCAATAGGCCCGCGCGCGTCGTTGTAGAACTCCTCTTTCATCTCGTTGCCAACCGGTGTGCAGTCGATGACCACGGTTGCCCTCTCGATGGCCTCCTTGGTCTCGTACTTCGGAGTGTGGCCGAGTTCTTCGAACGTGGAGCGCCGGTTTTCGTCGACTGCGAGGGCGGCGCCGCGGTTGATGAGGTCGCCCACCTTTGCCTTCTCGGTGATGAGAGGGGTGCGTTTGTGAAACGTGACCTCGTCGATACCGAAGTGCTCGCGGTTGTCGGCCAGGAGGCCGATCAGGGGCTCACCGATGGTTCCGGTGCCCACCACATGGACAATCTTCATGGTTTCCTCCAGGGGAAATTATGCCGTGGCATCTATGGAAATCAATGGTACCCCTCTGGCCAGCCACCAAACCAAAGGACGCGTCGTCATCCGGATCAGCGTCAGTTCCGAACCCCTTGTGTGATGCCGAGTACCGACCGACCAAACGACAACCGCCCTCCGCGACGCCGCGCGGCGCTGAATGGTGTGCTCAACGGTCTCCGGACCATCCGCCTTTCGCTTGAAGCTCAACCGCCGGTGCGGGTGGCCGAGACCTCGAGGTTGTCCAGGTCGATCGGCTCCCTGAAATAGATCACCAACGCGTGGGTGGTGAAGATGTCTCCGCACTCGATCCCGGCAGGCGGGAGGGAACCGCCCAATACCATCTCGATGGTCACCTCGCTTGCGGACCCGCTCACCAGAACCCTTGCGCTCGGGGGGCATTCATTCCCCTCCACTGCAATCCGCACCACTTCCGGTGTCGAGGAGTCCATTATCTCGGCGAGTGACTCCTCTCCGGACGGCGTGAGGTCGAGCGCCGGCGACTCACCCCACTCCATAGTCTCCACCAACCCATCGGGATCATTGCCGACAATCGGAAACCTGGGCTCGCCACCGGCGATGGTGCCCGAGCCGCCCGCCGGCCCGCATGCAGCGAGCAGGGCCGCACATACGAGAAATAGGACCATGGGGGAGCGACGGGACATCGCTCGCATCGTAGGACGCACCTCTCTTGTCGTCGCCTTCCTTATGTCAATCATGCATGCGTGAGCAGTCCAAGCGCGCATTGCATATTGCATTACAGGAGATACGATCACAACCATGGGACAGTTTGTGACCAGGATCGATGACGATCTTGCCCGGGCAATCGACGAGCTCGTCGAAGAGGGGGTTTTCGAATCGCGCTCCGAGGCCGTCCGCAAGTCTCTCACCGCATCGCTGGAGGCACATCGGCGGATCAGGCTCGGCCGGGCAAGCAACAAGGGATACGCCCAGTTCCCCGAAACCGACGAAGAAATGCGCCTCGCCGAAGCGGTAGCGACTCTGATGATCACAGCCGAGCCATGGGACGTAGTCGCAGATGATGCAGCAGGGTGACGTCTACTGGGGGAAGGCTGTGAACAAGCGACGGCCCGTCCTGGTGGTCAGCCGGTCTACCGCAATCCCGATCCTCAACCGACTCGTCGTCGCACCGATTACAACGACAATACGCGACATTCCACAAGAGATCGCAGTTCCCGAATCCGTAGGCCTTCGCGTCGACTGCGTGGCAAGCATGGACAACTTGTTTGCAATTCCCAAAGCCATGCTCGAAGGCCGGGTTGGGGCAATCCCCGATGCCCGACAACAGATCTGTCGGGCGCTCGAGGCACTAGCCGACTGCTAACGACCGATGCCTCGAACTGCTTCTTGGGCGGAGCAGGAGTCGCCACTACCGCAGATGCGTAACCCGATCCACATTTGCTACCGACTAGTACTCATCCGAGTCAGATCGGCCGAGGCTTCGTCCCATGCTTCTGATGCCAGGCTAAGTGATTGCAGTTGTCGGACATGCGGCACGCGTAGAATTCGCCCTTCTTTGCATCCTTCTTGGCGTGCCTTTCGATCAGCTTTTCGATCGAGATCCCCTCAGCACTGCTGCCGGTTCGGGCAGCCGAAGCCCCGAGGGCGGGGACCACCGAGAGGGCCAGAAACAGCACTGACACAATTCCCGTTCGGATAACCCTGCCTGTTCGACTTTTCATTGCGATACCTCCCACCATTCGACTGCCCTTTCCGGTCCGATGCCGAAAATCGGTGATTTGGGACAATTTGTCCATCGCCGATGCAAGGGAATCGCCTCACCAATATTGGTGATTGGCACGGTTTCGAATACGACCAACTCCAGGGTGGACGGACTTCAGGGCTGATCGAGCATAACGGCGACCGCGATCAGATCCTGCCGACTCTTCAGTCCGGTTTTGCGAAGCAGGTTCTTGATGTGGGTCTGAACAGTCGAGGCGGAGATATGCAACGACTCCGACAACTCGGCGTCGGTAATCCGTCCGTTGCCGATCATGGAAAGAACCTCCTCCTCTCGCTTGGAAAGCTGCAAAGTGGAAGTGTCAACGTGGCTAACTCTATCGAGGATCGACCCGGCGACTCTCTCGCTCACTACCATCGAGGCCGCCACCCGTCTGACACTCACAAAGGCTGTTACCGCAAGCACCCCCACCACGAGCGACTGCATGAATTGCCAATCCATCAGCACCGTCTCAGTGGCAGAAACATCGATCCAGTCGAGCAGCGCGGCTTGAAGCAATAGCCGCTGGATCGCACCGAAAACAAGAGCACCACTCACCAGGGCGACCGTAAGCCACAGCAGCCGTGTTCGCTGTGAAGGTTCCCGGCGCCAGAGCCGCAAACTCCAAGCGGTGAGGACCAGAAACAGGAGCGCATTGAATGCAACCAACGAAAACCGCAGGTAATCCACCGAACCAGGCTACCCCAGGCCCCCTATCCCCGACAGGGGAACCTAGGTAGCCATGAGCTTCAGAACTGCTCCTCTTCTGTGGAGCCGACCAGGGCGAGGGTCGAGGCATTACCACCGGCGACTGCCTGGCTGACCTTGTCGAAGTACCCGGCGCCGACTTCGCGCTGGTGCCTAGTGGCGGTGTACCCGTGGGTTTCCATGGCGAATTCCCGATTCTGCAGCTCGACGTAGGCGGGCATCCCGTCTTCGGAGTAGCCCCGAGCCAGTTCGAACATCGAGGCGTTGAGGGCATGGAACCCGGCGAGGGTGATGAACTGGAACCTGTAGCCCATCGTCCCCAACTCCTTCTGGAATTGGGCGATGGTCCCCTCGTCGAGATGGGCCGACCAGTTGAACGACGGTGAGCAGTTGTAGGCGAGCATCTTCCCCGGGAACTCGGCGTGGATCGCATCGGCGAACCGCCGAGCCTCGTCGAGGTCTGGTTTGGCCGTCTCACACCACAAGAGGTCGGCGTGTGGGGCGTACGCCAGCCCGCGGGCGATCCCCGATTCGAGCCCGTTGCGTACCTGGTAGAAGCCCTCGGCGGTCCGCTCACCCGTGGTGAACTCCTGATCCCGGGGATCGACGTCGGAGGTGAGCAACGTTGCCGCATTGGCATCGGTGCGGGCGACCACCAGTATCGGGACGTCCATCACGTCGGCGGCGAGGCGGGCCGACTGCAGCGTCCGTATGTGCTGGCCGGTCGGGACCAGGACCTTCCCCCCCATATGACCGCACTTCTTCTCGGCGGCGAGCTGGTCCTCGTAGTGGACACCGGCAGCTCCGGCCTGAATGAATGCCTTGGTCAGCTCGAAGACGTTGAGGGCACCGCCGAACCCGGCTTCGCCGTCAGCAACGATGGGTGCGAACCAGTCGACGGAGTCGTCGCCTTCGGCCCAGTGGATCTGGTCGGCGCGACGGAGGGCATTGTTGATCCGCTTCACCAGTGCCGGCGCCGAGTCTGCCGGGTACAGCGATTGATCCGGGTAGACCTCCCCGGCGAGGTTTCCGTCGCCGGCCACCTGCCAACCCGACAGATAGATCGCCTTGAGACCTGCTTTGACCATTTGGGTGGCCTGGCCCCCGCTCAGTGCCCCCAGCGCGTTGATGTAGTCCTCGCTGGTGATCAGGTTCCACAGCTTCTCCGACATGAGGCGGGCCAGGGTGTGCTCCTCACGGATGCTCCCGCGCAGCTCGACCACTTCACGGGCGGTGTAGTCCCGGGTGATACCTTCCCAGCGCGGGTTGCTGGCCCAGTCCTGTTCCAGGCGGGATGCTTCTTCAGTGATACGGGGCATTGATTTCTCCATCAGTTGATCAGTTCATATGCGGACAGGGTGAGGAATTCGACGAAATCGGAGCTGAGGGCCACGTCCTCGAAGATCTTGCGTGCGGCGTGGATTTGGTCGATGTTGGGATGACCCTCTGCTTCCAAGCTGTCGACGACATCTCTCACCAGATTGCGGACGAGGGCCTCGGTGAGCACTGTTCCGTCCTCCGTGGACACACCATGGCGCACCCACTGCCAGATCTGCGACCGGGAGATCTCGGCGGTTGCGACGTCTTCCATGAGATTGTGGATCGCTGCGGCGCCGGTTCCGGAGAGCCAGGAGGCGATGTAGAGGATGCCCACCTCCACGTTGGTCCGAACCCCGTCGAGGGTGACCGTTCCGGGGAAGTCGAGATCGAGGAGGTCATCGGCACCGACCGAAACGTCCTCGCGTTGCCGGTCGACCTGGTTGGGCCGGTCACCGAGCACCCGATCGAACTCTTCGCGGGCTACATCGACGAGGTCGGGGTGGGCCACCCAGGTCCCGTCACAGCCGGCACCGGCCTCACGGGCCTTGTCGGCCTTGACTGCGGCGATGGCGGCTTCGGTGACCTCGGGGTCCCGCCGGTCCGGGATGAACGCGGCCATCCCCCCGATGGCATGGGCACCACGGCGATGACAGGTCTTGACCATCAACTCGGTGTAGGCCTTCATGAATGGGACTGTCATCTTCACCTGGGCCCGGTCCGGGAGGACGAAGTCAGGATCGTCACGGAACTCTTTGATCACCGAGAAGATGTAATCCCAGCGACCCGCATTGAGCCCGGCAGCGTGATCACGCAATTCGTAGAGGATCTCCTCCATCTCGAACGCGGCGCGGATGTGCTCGATGAGCACTGTGGCCTTGATCGTCCCCACCGGGATGTCGAGGTGGCGCTGCGCCCAGACGAACACGTCGTTCCACAGGCGGGCCTCGAGATGAGATTCCAGTTTGGGGAGGTAGAGGTACGGGCCGGTGCCGGCCGCGATTGCGGCGCGGCCGCCGTGGAAGAGGTAGAGCCCGAAATCGAACAGCGACGCCGACATCGGCTGGCCGTCGACGAGGAAGTGCTTTTCCTCGAGATGCCATCCCCGCGGCCTGATCACCAACGTCGCCACCTCGTCGGAAAGCTCGTAGGTCTTCTTCTCGGTCTGCAGTCTGAGGTCGCGGCGGTAAGCGTCGACGAGGTTAGCCTGGCCTTCGAGGAGGTTCGCCCACGTCGGGGAGGTGGCGTCTTCGAAGTCGGCCATGAACACCCGCGCCCCGGAATTGAGGGCGTTGATCATCATCTTGCGGTCCACCGGCCCGGTTATCTCAACCCTGCGGTCTTCGAGGTCGGCAGGAACGGGAGCAATCTCCCACTCGCCCTCTCTGACTCCGACAGTATCGGAAAGGAAGTCTGGGCGGTCGCCGGCGAGGATCCCCAGACGTCGGGTCTGTCGCCGGGCGAGCAACTGGCCGCGTCGCCACCCGAATTCCCGCTCGAGGTCGTTGAGGAATGCAACGGCGTCTGGGGTCAGGACCCTTCTTTCCATTTCCGTTTCACGAAACTGATTCATAAGAAGGCTATCTTCTTGTCCCATTCCTGACTTGTCAGACCAAGATTGAGGTAAGATTGGTCAATCTTCGGATTGGAGCGCTAAATGGTTGAATCTCCGCACCTCGATCGGTTGATTCTGGGGCGACGGCTACGTCACTTCCGGAAACAAGCAGACCTCACCCTCGACGACCTGGGCGAAAAAGTGGGCAAACCCGGCCCGTACCTTTCCCTCCTCGAGAATGGCAAGAAGGAGCCGCGGTTTCAGCTGATCCTCGACCTGGCGGCGGCGCTGGCCATCGAACTGGAGGAGTTGATCGAGCCCACTCCCCCAACCCATCGCGACCGACTCGAGATTGCGCTGCTCAAGTCCCAGGAAACCTCCCTCTTCGATTCGCTCGAACTTCCGGCGATCAAGCCTTCCGCAAAACTGGACAACGAGATCCTGGCCCACATCGTCGGGCTTCATGAGACCCTCCAGGAGAAATCGGGACTCGGCCATGCCAGCGGCGAAGAGATCCGACGTGCCAATGGCGAGGTGACCGGATGGATCACCTCCAACGACGGCTACCTCGAGCACATCGAGGAGGAGGCCGCCAAGGCGCTGGCCACGAGTGGCTATCTCGGAGAAGGTCCCTTCAACTCCCGAAACCTCATCGACCTGACGTCGAGGGCGGGATTCGAGATCCACCCCATCGATGACATGCCTTCGTTCGCCCGCTCGATCATCGACCTCGAGAACCAGCGGATCTACATCGCCCAGAGGAACGAACTGAAGACACGCCAGGCGCGCAAGGCGGTCCTGCAGACCCTCGCCGGGTTCCTCCTCGAACATGAGAACGTCCCCGACCTGGAGACCTTTCTCCGCCAGCGGATCGAGACCGCCTACTTCGCCTCTGCGGTCCTGGTCCCCGAATCTGCGGTCGTTCCCCGATTGGAGAGAGCAAAGGCCGACCACGACATCAACGTCGAGGACGTCAAGGAGCTGTTCTACGTCTCTTATGAGATGGCGGCATGGCGGACGGCAAACCTGCTGACCCATCACTTCGACATCCCCTGCCACCTGCTCGTCAGCGACGAGCAGGGAAGCATCGTCAAGGGCTACTCGAATGACGGGGTACCGGTCCCCCGCGACCTCCACGGTGGAATCGAGACCCAGAAACTATGCCGGCGCTGGGGATCGCGGGTCACTTTCCGATCGCCTGACCGTTTCGACACGCACCAGCAGTACACGGACACCCCGGAGGGCACCTACTTCTCCACCACGCACGTCGAGACGGGCCGGGAGCCCGCCCGTGCCATCACCCTCGGGGTGCAGTTCAAGGATGCCCGCTGGCTCCGCGGACGCGACACGGAGAATCGGGAGACCTCGACCTGTCCCGACCCCGATTGCTGCCGGACTCCACCCGACGAATTATTGGAACGGTGGGCTGACAAGGTCGTGGTGTCAGCGAGATCTCAGGAACGCATCCTCGGCCTGCTCGCACCCGACCCCTATCCCGAACTGGACATGACCGAAGTGCTGTCAGTGGTGGAAGCGCATTCGGGCTAGGCCGGAGCCTCCGGGCACAGGGGCTGGTCGTCAGGCGAGGGCGGCGTCGCCCACTGCAGGGTTCCGTTCAGTTTCCATCGGGGACGTTCGTCCGAGAAAGTACACTAACGCTGGTGGGTGATGGGTTGTTCTCGAATGCGATGAAAGTGTCGGTACCGGTTGACATTGTTCGATATCGGCGGTTGACGAGCATTGGATATGCGGCCGCGATCGTTTTGCTGCTCGTTGGAGCGAGTGTGGGGGCAGACTGGGGTGTTCTGTTCATCCTTTTCCTGGTTCCAGTCCTTTTCGTCTGGATAACCATCGCACGACGTTTCACTGCCCTCGGAAAGAACCCGGCCTGGATGCTATTGGCTTGGCCCCTATCCACCATCATCTGGCTGCTTCTCTTCTTCATCCCGGCCGCCATTGACGGAGAAGCAGCGCCAGAGACTCCACCGGGTATGCCTAACAGGCTTTCACCTCGGAGCATCTTCCGGTGGGTTGGGCTCGTGTTCGTCGGCTACATCGTTGTCATCGTGGTGGTCGCTCTGGTGACCTCGTCCTGACGAGGAGCACGCCGAGCACATCAGCAGCAGTCTTTTTACGTCCGGAGGGCGGCGTCGACCACTGCAGCGCAATGGATGGTGGTGGTGTCGAAGCCAGGCACTGCGCCGTCCCCCTCGTCGAGGATGAGGCCCAGCTCGGTGCACCCCAGGATCACACCCTCGGCACCCCGGCTGGCAGACCGCTCGATGATTTCCAGCAGCTCTCTTTTCGAGTCTTTTCTGATGTCCCCGTGGACCAGCTCGTCGAAGATAATCCGGTGCACCTCGGTGCGCTCATCTGGTTCCGGCACCACACATTCGATCCCGAACCGGTCCATGTAGCCGGTGTAGAACTCGCCCGACATCGTGTAGTCGGTGCCGAGCAGGAGCACTCTCGTCAAGTCCGAGGCGGCGATCCGCTCCGCAGTGGCGTCGATTATGTGGACCACCGGGATTCCTGCAGAGGACTCGACCTGACCGGCATAGCGATGGCAGGTGTTGGAGGCAATCACCAGCAAGTCGGCGCCGGCTGCGGCCAGGCCCTTCCCGGCATCGGCGAGCACCGAGCCGATCCAGTCGTGATCGTCTTTGAGCTGGGCCTGGTGAATCGGCTCGAAGTCACCCGACCAGATCCGCAGATCGGCGGAGTGGTGGCCGCCGAGGCGTTCACCCACGGCCTCGTTGAGCAGCCGGTAGTAAGTGAGCGTCGACTGCCAGCTCAGACCGCCGATCAGTCCGATCGTCTTCAAAGACTGTCCCCGATGAACTCCCGCATATCAGCGGCGAGCTGGATGAGCGAGGGCTTATGTACATACATCATGTGACCGGCGTCGTAGTACTTCATCGTCACGTTCTTCCGGATCTCGGGCTCGAGCCCCATGTGACTGAAGGTGTACTCACAGGCGAGATGCGGGGTGGCCAGGTCGAAGTAGCCGTTGGCCACGAACACCTTCATCCGCTGCGACCTTGACATGACGTCACGCAACTTCTCCGAGGTGTCGACATACTTGTTCTTGAACTCCTCGTAGTCCCAGCGCTGATTGATTTCCATTGACAGGATCTCGTAGAAGTCGTCCGTCTTGAAACCGAGTTCGCTGCGCAGGTATGCGTTCAGCGCTGAGGCCATCGGACCCATCGTGAGGTTGGCAGCCGGGTCGCTTTCGATGTTGTCTCCGTCCGCCACCCGGTCGTAACCGGTGTAGCGGGAGTCGAGGCGCCCCACTGTCTTGCGCTGGGAGCGCAGCAGCTCCTTACAGAACCTCATGATGTGGATTCTCATGTCGTAGCGGTCGACGTAGTCCTCGGAGAGCCCGGTGTATTCGGCGACCTTCCTCACGACCTTCTTCCGCTCGGTGTCGGCGATCCGGTCCCCGAGCGCCAGCGCCGACCAGTACTGGCCGAGGGCGAACTCTTCGACTTCGTCCAGGAAGGCCCGGAGACTCTTCGACTGATACTTTTTGGCGAGCACTCCGTGATACCAGGCCGTCGCCGCATAAGTGGGCAGGTGGGTCAGATAGGGAAGGTCGTTGCCCCGATGGAAGAGGAAACCGGCTCCGACGTCCATTGCGATGGTCTGGAAGTTCATCGCCACCGAGATCAACAGGATGCCGTTGAGCTGCAACCCGTGCTTCTCGAAGAGGGTCGCTGCAATTGCCGCCCCGCGGGTGGTCCCGTAGCTCTCCCCGGCGAGGAAGACCGGCGACGCCCAGCGATCGTTGCGGCTGAGGTAAGAGACGATGAACTCTGAGAACGCTTCGATATCGCGGGAGAAGTGGTGGTACTCCTTCTCCTTGTCCTTGGGATGCGCCCGGGACAGCCCGGTGCCAATGGCGTCGACGTGGACGACGTCGGCCACATCGAGTATCGAGTGCTCGTTGTCGACCAGCCGGCCGGGGACACCAATCGGATTGCCCTCGTCGTCGAACTCGACCCGCTTCGGTCCAAAGAGGCCGAGATGCAGCCAGACCGTCGACGAGCCCGGACCACCGTTGAAGGCGAAGATGATGGGACGATCTGAGGGGTCGGCATCGTCTTTGGTGTAGGCGACATAGAAGAAGACCGCCTTCTTGTCGTCCGACCTCTCGATTACCTGGGTTGCTGCAGTGGCGGTGTAGGCAACCTTGGTCTTGCCGAACTTCCCGGTGTACGACTTGGAGACCAGCTGCTCCTCGACCTCGGGCAGCGGCTTCTTGTCTTCTTTTTTTTCCGTCGAACCGTCGTCGCCGGACTTCGTTTCATCGCTCATGGTTTGCGAGGCTAGCCGTACTCCGGCTGATCTTTGATCCGGCCTGCCTCGTCGATCCAGTCTTCGTGGTCGATGCCCAACCCTTCGGCAATGCGGTTTATGTAATTGAAGTAGGACACCACCTGGACACAGCTGGAGATGGCGGCATCGTCGAAACCACTATCGCGGAGCGCCTGGATGTCATCTTCGGTGACCGCGGCGGGATTCCGTGTCAGCTTCTCGGCAAAGCGGACCAGCGCCAGCGTCGGCTCGTCCAGCCCGGAAGTCTCCCAGTCGATCGCGATTCGATCGACCAGCTCGTTGTCTGCGACCTCAGCCCGGAGGTCGTGAAGGTGTGCCGCTGTTCAGTAGAAACACTCGTTGATTTGAGAGGTGGTGGCGGC
The DNA here is from genome assembly GCA_040878225.1 of Acidimicrobiia bacterium. Classification (GTDB taxonomy): domain Bacteria; phylum Actinomycetota; class Acidimicrobiia; order Spongiisociales; family ZC4RG35; genus MA-ANB-1. The sequence continues at coordinate 9,377 of JBBDMR010000035.1, read as the reverse complement.
AAGCAACTCGCGCTGAGAACGGCTCAGAGGCGACGGGCCAAACATGATCGAGCCGTAGAGACGCATCGAATCTCGCATCACTTCGGGCAGCTGGCTCTGGACGGAGACGATGTTCCAGATCCGGCCCGCCCGTTTCAGCGCCTTGTCGTATTCCTCCCGGACCAGACCGGTGCTCTCCTCGTAGGTGAGGACGTGGACATGGGCCATCAGCTGGCCAGGAAGAGGGCCGGTTCCTCGAGGTTCTCGATGACGAGGGCGATGAATCTGCGTCCCTGAGCACCGTCAACGACGCGGTGGTCATAGGAGAGTGACAGCGGCATGATCGGCGCTATCCCCAGATCTCCGTCGTAGACGACGGCCCGCTCTTTGGCGCGGCCGACCGAGAGTATTGCGGTTGTGCCGTAAGGGACGATGGGCGTTCCATGCCCGCCGCCGACAGCTCCGATATTGGACACGGTGAAGGTTTGCCCGGTGAGCTGGTCGACTGACAGAGTTCGGTCCCGGGCGCCTTCCCCGAGCGAGACAATCTCTTCGGCCAGCTGCAGTACCCCCTTGCCCGCAGCGTCACGGATCACCGCCACCAGCAGCCCGTCGGGTGTGTCGACGGCGATTCCGATATCACGGGAGGCGTGCATGACCAGGTCCTCGCCGTCGAGAGTGGCGTTGAACTCGGGGAACTCGTCCAGAGCGGGAAGCACTGCCCTGACGACGAGCGCCTCCAGCGGGATCTTCCGGTCGTAACGATGGGCAAGTGCCGCGCGGGTCTCGAGGAGTCTGGTGGCGTCGGCGTCCTCGAAGGTGGTCACATGGGGGATCTCCGCCCAGCTCTTCGACATGTTGGCGGCGATGGTGCGACGGAGACGTGACAGCTTCTCCCGCTCATCACCCGTCGCGACGGGCCGCTCAGCCGGCGTCTCTGCCGTCTCCTCTGTGGTGTCAGCCTGCCTTTCGGAAGCTTCCTGTCCCCCGGAGTCGATGGCCGCCTGGACATCTTCCCGGGTGATCCGGCCTCCCGTGCCGGTCCCCTTCACTCCGGCGAGGTCGATGCCGTTGTCCCGCGCCAGTTTGCGCACGACGGGGAGCGCAAGCACCTGATCTCCTGCACCGGTTGGCCCGGGGTCTCCCCGGGGGGCCAGGACCTCTGCTTCCTCACTCAGCGTGCCCACGATGGGTGCGGCGTCACCTGATACGGACAGCGGCTCAGGCAGTTCTTCGGCGGTAAAAGCGCGAGGAGGGGCGGCTTCGGCCACAGGTGCGGATGAGGTGTCGGTGTCCGGAGTGCTGGACTCATCCTCGCCGGCCTCTCCGACCACCAGGAGCACGCTGCCCACTTCGATTACGTCGCCGGCCGCTCCCCCGTGTTTGAGGACGATGCCGGCGTAAGGGGACGGGATCTCGACAACCGCCTTGTCCGTCTCCACTTCGACGACCGGCTGGTCGGCCTCCACCCGCTCGCCTTCCTCGACGAGCCAGCGGACTATCTCTGCCTCGGTGAGGCCTTCGCCGATGTCGGGCAACCTGAACTCCTGCGCCACTTACTCCTCCAAGGCTCTCATTGCGATTTTGACGATCTGTTCTACCGACGGAAGGTAGTGACCCTCCGACCGTTTCAGCGGAAAGATTGTGTCCGGGCCGGTGATCCGGTGGACCGGCCCCAGCAACGAGTAGAGGCAGTGTTCCTGGATGATCGCGGCTACTTCACCGCCGAGACCGCCGGTGCGCGGCGCTTCGTGGATGACAACTGCCCGCCCGGTCTTGTTCACAGACTCGACGATGCCGTCGGCGTCGAGGGGGGAAAGGGTGTGCAGGTCGAGGACTTCGACCGATCCGCCTTCCTGTTCGATCATCGTTGCGGCGGCACGGGTTTCTCTCATCATCGCCCCCCAGCTGATGAGCGTGATGTCTTCCCCCTCTCGCTCAACACGGACCTCCCCGATGGTGGTCGTGTAGTAGATGTCGGGAACGTCTTCTTTGACTGCCCGGTACGACCGGATCGGTTCGAGGAACACCACAGGGTCGGGGTCTTCGATTGCGGCTAGAAGCAAACCTTTGGCGTCGTGCGGCGTCGAGGGGACCACCACCTTCAGTCCCGGGATGTGGGCATATATCGCCTCAGCCGACTCCGAGTGGTGCTCTGCGGCGCCGATCCCGCCACCGAACGGAATCCGGATTACCAGGGGAGCGGTGAAACGGTGGTTGGAACGGTTGCGGATTCGGGCGACGTGATTGATGATCTGGTCGTAGGCCGGATATGAAAAGCCCATGAACTGAAGCTCGGCGACCGGCCGCATCCCGGCAATGGCGAGACCGAAGGCGGCACCGATGATGCCCGACTCGGCGACGGGGGTGTCATAGACCCGGTCCGGCCCGTACTTCTCATGCAGCCCGTCGGTAATGCGGAAGACGCCTCCGGTCCGGCCGATGTCCTCACCGAGAAGCAGCACACGTTCGTCGGATTCGAGGGCGGTGTCCAGCGCCCGGTTCAACGCCTGGGCGACATTGAGCTCGGTCACGACTCACCGTCGAGTTGACGTCGCAGCGGCGCGGTGATCTCGGAATACATTCTGGCGAACATCTCTTCACGCCGCGGCACGGGGAGAGCCTCGGCCTCGGACACCGCTGTCTCGATGCGTTCGGTGGCCCGGGCCTCGATCTCGGCTTCCCAATCCTCGGACCACTCTCCGGCATTCTGGAAGAGCTTTCGCACCCGGAGCAGCGGATCACGCTCCCGCCACCACTCGGAGTCCGACTCCTCCCGGTATCGTGCCGGGTCGTCGCTCGTAGTGTGTGGTCCCATCCGATAGGTGACTGCTTCGATCAGCGACGGTCCGTCACCTTTCCGTGCCCTCTCCACGGCGACCGACACCGCGGCCACAACAGCAGCAATGTCATTGCCGTCGACCTGCTCCCCGGGCATCCCGTAGGCGTCGGCCTTCATGGCAATCGACTCCGACTTGGTCTGTTCGTGACGCGGGTAGGAGATGGCGAATCCGTTGTTCTGACAGAAGAAGATCGTCGGAGTTGAGAAAACGGCGGCGAAGTTCATCGCCTCGTGGAAATCGCCCTCCGAGGTTGCGCCATCCCCGAAAGAGGTAAGGGCGACGCGGGTGGATCCCTTGAGCTTCTCGGCCCAGGCGAGCCCGACGGCATGGATCATGTGGCCGCCGACGGTGATCGAAGGGGGCAGGACGTTGACGCCTTCAGGAGGCTGGCCGCCCCGCTCATCGCCAGTCCGGCCCGCGACCAGGAGCCTCCATGGATACCCTGACCTCCACATCAGCGCCGCATCCCGATATGTGCCGGCCACCCAGTCATCATGCTCGAGGGCGGCGGCAGCGCCGATCTGAGCGGCCTCCTGGCCTTCGAACGAGGCATAGGTGGCTAGCCGGCCCTGTTTCTGCATCGCATTCGACTTCCGGTCGTAGGTGCGCGCCTCCACCATGTCGGCGTATAGCCCCTTCATCTGTTGCAGGGTCAACGGGAGTCTGTCGCTTACCGACCCATCAGGAGAAATCAGGCTGTACATACAACCCTGAGCTTATCGACAGGCGCGATCCGGGCAACCCGGAGTCGCTCAGACCCCAACCGTTTCGCCCTCGAGCATCTCTTCGAGCTCGGATACCGTCATCAGCACCTCGCGGGCCTTGCTTCCCTCCGACGGCCCCACGATCCCCCGGGTTTCGAGGGCGTCCATCACCCGTCCGGCACGGGCGAAGCCGATGCGGAGTTTGCGCTGCAACATCGAAGTGGATCCCAGCTGGGAGCGGACGACCAGATCGATGGCCTGCCGGATGAGTGCGGCATCCTCGTCGTCCTCTTCCTCAGCGCGAACCGCGGCGGCAGCTGCCACGGCCTCGAGCACTTCCTTGTCGCGATACTTTGCCTCGCGCTGTTCTTTGACCCAGTCGACAACTGCATGGATCTCGGTTTCCCGCACCCATGAGCCCTGGATCCGCTGGGGACGCGGCTCCTTCGCGGTCACCACGAGCATGTCGCCCATGCCGACCAGCTTCTCCGCTCCGCTGCCGTCGAGGATGACCCGGCTGTCGGTCTGTGAGGCAACGCTGAAGGCGAGGCGGCTGGGGACGTTTGCCTTGATGACACCGGTGATCACGTTCACCGACGGGCGCTGGGTAGCTATCACGAGATGGATGCCGACGGCGCGTGCCATCTGGGCGATTCTCACGATCGAGTCTTCGACCTCACGCCCCGAAACCATCATCAGGTCGTTGAGCTCGTCGATGATTATGACAATGTAGGGGAACCGGTCGAAGCCGTCGGGGTCGAGGTTCCCGGCCTCCAGCTTGTCGCGGTAGCCCTCGATGTCACGCACCTTGGCGTCGGCGAGCAGGTCGTAACGGCGGTCCATCTCCGCAACCGCCCATTTCAGGGCGTCGTTTGCCTTCTTCGGGTTGGTTATGACCTTGGTGAGCAGGTGGGGAACCCCGTTGTACTGCCCGAGCTCGACCCGTTTCGGGTCGACCATGATCAGCCTCACATCGTCGGGGTGGGTGCGCATCAACAGCGAAGTGACGATCGAGTTGATGCACGACGACTTCCCAGCACCGGTCGCGCCGGCGATGAGCACGTGGGGCAACTCAGCGAGATTGAGCAGTTTGGATTCGCCGTTGATGTCCATCCCTAGGCCGACCGTAAGCGGATGGGTCTGATCTGCTGCAGGTGCGGCGCCGAGGATGTCCCCCAATGAGACAAGGCGACGCTTGCGGTTGGGGACTTCGACACCAATTGCCGATTTGCCCGGAATCGGCACCAGGAGCCGAACGTCGGGTGTGGCGAGGGCGTAGGCGATGTCGTGGGAGAGGTTGGAGACCCGGTTCACCTTGACCCCGGGAGCGAGCTCGATCTCATATCTGGTCACGGTCGGGCCGGGGACGATCTTGGTCAGGGTGGCATCGACCCCGTGCTGGATGAGGGTCTCTTCGAGCTGTCGGGCCATATCCTCGAGAGATCGTTTGTTCACCTCGACCCCGCCACCGGCGTTGAGAAGCGTCAACGGTGGAAGCTGATAGCTCCCGTCGGAGAGGTCGACAGTCTTGACCGGTTTGGGTGGTTCGGGTGCAAGCGGTTTCTTGGTCGAGGCTTCGGGCCTGGAGGTGGAAGCCTTCGCCCTCTTCGGCTTCTCGTGCTTGCCCCGGGGCAGGACCGGCGAGGTGACAACGTGGGCGCCACGCTCCTGCACGGTCTCGATCACCACCATTTCCCGGGCGAACGTGCGCAGCGAAGCCCACATCTCGGCGATGCCGAGGAAGAGCTCGCGGACGCTGGTCCTGGTCATCACCAGGACTCCCATCCCCAGGGCGGCAGTGAGGATGACAAAAGCCCCCCAATGGCCCAACATCCGCTGCAGCGGGAAGGCGATCAGGGCGCCGACGGCACCGCCGCGCTCTTTGACGAGGTCGATGTTGGGGACCAACGCAACCGCCCCGGTGAGGAGATGGAAGAGCGACAGCGAGGCGATAAAGGTGGCGAGACCGCCGAGTGCCAGTTTTCCGGCACCCTCACGTGGTTTGCCGACGATCAGGGCGATCCCGACACCACCCAACGCCACGGGCAGGGCGAATTGCCACACACCAAAGAGGAACTTCGACCCATTGGAAATACCGGCGCCCACCGGCCCGGCCTTCGCAAAGAATGAGAGGACGACGATCACCGCCATCACAACGAGGATGAGACCCCAGACGTCGTCAGTCTGACGACCCAGAGTCTGGCGCACCGATCCCCGGAAGGCCACCAGCTTCTGGCCCACCGTCGTCTTCTGCGCTTTTTTCGCCTTTGCCTGTGTTGACACCCGCCTCCGCCCGGAGGAACCCTTTCGGGTGGATGTCTTCTTGGCCATGTAGAACCAGACAATACACCAAGGTCCGCCTTGTCTACGGCTATTACGCATGGGCCGGAAGACCCACCGACAGGCTTGGTACGGTTCGGCCATGCCTGCACCGATGATCCCCCATCAATTCGACCGGCTTGGCTCCGTCGAGCAACACGACCGGGCCGACTCCTTCTATGAGGAGATGAACCGTCGCCGTAGCGTCCGCTTCTTCTCCGATGAACCCGTGGCCCGCCATCTCATCGAACAGGCGATCCGCACCGCCTCCACCGCCCCTTCAGGCGCCCACCGCCAGCCGTGGACGTTCGTCCTCGTCGGTGACCCCGATCTGAAACGGCAGATCCGGGAGGCCGCCGAAGAGGAAGAGCGGATCAACTACGAAGGTGGGCGGCTGCCCGAGCACTGGCGTGAGGCGCTGGAGCCGCTGGGAACCGATTGGCACAAGGAATTCCTCGAGACCGTTCCCTGGATCGTGGTGATGTTCGAACAGCGTTACGGGGTGGGCGACAACGGGGAGAAGCAGCACCATTTCTATGTGAAGGAATCGTGCGGGATCGCAGCCGGCATCTTCATCGCCGCACTTCACCATATGGGCCTTGCCACATTGACCCACACCCCGAGCCCGATGAAGTTCCTCACCAACCTGCTGGACCGGCCAGAAAACGAACGGCCGTTCTGCATGTTCCCGATCGGCTACCCCGCAGACGCCTGCACGGTCCCCGATCTCCGTCGCAAGGATCTGTCAGAGGTATTGGTCGAGGTCGATTCAAGACACGTCTGAAACCGGCTGTCACCCGTCGAGGCACTCCGCGCCGTCTCAGGCGAAACCATTGCTGATATTTCCTGAAAGGACTTGCAATGAAACGCTCCGGAGCGGTAATTCTCAGTCTTTGCCTGCTCGCCGCTGCCTGCGGCACCAACACCGTCAGCCCTCCGGGAGCTGAGACGACCACATCGACCGGTCAGCAACCGGCCGAGACGTCGACGACCATTGCCTCGACCTCAACCACCTCCACGATCGCTTCGACCACCACGACCAGCCCGTCGACCACCACCACTGCAGCCGCCACCGCGACGACAACCACCAATCCACCAACCACTCCGACCACCCAGCCTGTGGTGGCTCCGACCAAACTCTCGGTGGCGCCGTGGTTCTTTATCGACGAAGGCGGCCAGCCGGGGCGGACCGGCCCATTCCTCGCCCCGATCCACCGCGAAGTCGCCTACACCAAGGCGGTGGGGCGGGCGTCTCTGGAACAGCTCTTCGCCGGACCGACCGCCGGCGAGCGGGAGAGCGTCCCGGCGATCAGTTCGACCGTCCCGTCCGGGGTGGAGATTCTCGGCCTGACGATCAAGGAAGGGATCGCGATAGTCGACCTCTCCGATGAATTCGAAGGCACCGACGACTCGGCAGTCGTGGCGCAGCGGATGGCGCAGGTCGTGTTCACCCTGGCCTCGATCCCCAACGTCACCGAAGTTCTGTTCCGCCAGGAGGGAAAGGCGATCCCGGCACAGACCGGAGACGGGCAGGTGGTCACCCGCCCGGTGATGAAGGCCGATTACCTCGATTTCGCCGCCGCACTCACCGTCGAGAAACCGGTCTACGGCGGGACCGGGGGCTCCCCGCTCTACGTCACCGGATTCGGGGCGGCCTTCGAAGCTTCGTTCAGCTACGCATTGACCAGTGCCAACGGGCTGATCATCGCCGAAGGCCACGCCATGACCACGAACGGCACCGGGTGGGGTGGTTTCGACTTCACCATCCCCTACAAGGTGGACACCAAGCAGACCGGGGCGTTGATCGTCTGGGTCAACTCGGCAGAGAACGGGTCGCAGATCTCGGTCCGGGAATACCCGGTGACCCTCGTCCCCTGACGCTTAGAGCTCCATCACGACGGGGACGATCACCGGTTTGCGTGACGTTTCCTCGCGGAGCACCTTGCCCACCGCCTGGCGGACCGTCTTCTGCAGCTCGTTGATATCGGAGCGGCCGCCGGCGTGCTCCTGAAGTGACTTCTTGACCGCCACGGCTGCCTTCTTCAACACTGCCTCGGGGTCGTCCATAACCCCGTGGCTATCGAAGTCGGGCCCGTAGACGATTTTGCCGGTGTTGTGGTCGATGCCGACAGTGACCACAACCACTCCTTCATCGGCGAGATGGGACCTGTCGCGGAGAACTGCATTCTTGACATCGCCGAATGACGAACCATCGAGATAGACGTAACCGGCGGGAACCGCGCGCCGCTCGACCCGGGTCTTCTTGCCATCGACTACGACCCGGTCGCCGTCTTCGAGAACTTCGGCCCAGGGAACGTTCATCGTCCGTGCCAGTTCGGCGTGGGCGTGGAGGTGGCGGTACTCGCCGTGCACCGGGACAAAAGCCTGCGGCCGAACGACGTTGAGGAAGGTGAGCAGCTCCTCGCGGGCGGCATGGCCCGAAACATGGACGTGGCTGTTGCGGCCGTGGATGACACGGGCTCCTCTTCGCATCAAGTTCGAGATCACCTTGGACACGGCGGTCTCATTTCCGGGGATCGGCTTGGCGGAGATCAGTACCGTGTCGCCCTTCCCCAACTCGACGAACCGGTGCCGGCCTTGCGCCATCAGCGACAGCGCCGCAAACGGCTCGCCCTGACTACCGGTGGTGATCATCAGCTGCCGCTCCGGCGGGTAGTCGCTCAGCTTCTTGATGTCGACGACCGATTTGTTGGGAACATCGAGGATTCCCAGCTCTCCTGCGATACCGGCATTTCTGTGCATCGAGCGACCGAAGAAGGAGATCATCCGCCCGGCGGCGACACCGGCGTCAGCGATCTGCTGCACACGGTGTACGTGGGACGAGAAGCAAGCGGCGATCACCCTCCCCTCGGCGTCGCGGATCAAATCTCGAATCGCCGGACCTACCGAGCTTTCCGAAGGCTCGAACCCCGGCTTCTCGGCGTTGGTCGAATCGGAAAGAAGAAGGCGGACGCCACGCTCCCCGAGAGCGGCGAACGCCGGCAGGTCTGTGGGTGTGCCGTCGATCGGGGTGGGATCTAGTTTGAAGTCACCGGAATGGACCACAATCCCTTCCGGCGTGTCGAACGCTATGCCTGATGCCTCGGGAATGGAGTGACTGACCGGGATCATCATGAACTTGAACGGCCCGTGAGTGATCCACTTCTTGGATTCGATCGTCCTCAGGTCGCCGTCGACGCCGAGTTCATCGATCCGTCCGCTGGCGAACTCGGTCGAGAGTTGGGTCCCGTAGACGGGGACGTTGATGTCGCGCAGGAAATAGCCCAGGGCGCCCATGTGGTCTTCGTGGCCGTGGGTGAGGATGACACACTCGACATCTTTCTGCCGCTTCACCAGCCATGACCAATCCGGGAATACGAGGTCGACGCCGAGCATGTCCTCTTCGGGGAACATCAGCCCGCAGTCGATGAGTGCGATCTTGCCTTCGATTTCGATTGCGGCGCAGTTGCGGCCGATCTCGCCGAGACCGCCGAGGAATGTGACAGAGACGCTCATCGGGTGCCGATCGCGG
>JBBDMR010000034.1:0-6204 GCA_040878225.1 Acidimicrobiia bacterium | reverse complement strand
AGCCAAGCACCATGCGGCCCGATTCAGCAAACCGCTGACTTGCTGAATGTTCAAAATTTCAGTTCTCATTCAAACCGCTTGAATGTTCATGCCCGCAAGGAGGCCGGGAGGTCTGTCTCTGCCTATCTGTGCTCGGGATTGGGGAAATCGAAGCGGCAACCTGCATCCCAGAGCGAGCGTTGGTTTCCATGAGCGGGAACGCCGCCCACCTCTTTCAGGATCCGGGCGAGGTGGAGCAGATTCCAGGTCATGAAGGTGGTGTTGCGGTTGGTGAAATCGTTCTCGGGCCCGCCGGAGCCCTCGTCGAGGTATGACGGGCCCGGTCCGGCCTCGCCGATCCACCCGGCATCCGCCTGTGGCGGTATGACGTACCCCACGTGCTGCAGCGAATAGAGGATGTTCATCGCGCAGTGCTTGATCCCGTCTTCGTTCCCGGTGACGAGGCATCCTGCGACCCGCCCGTAATAGGCATACTGGCCAGCCTCGTTGAGCTGGGATGAGTTGGCATAGAGCCTCTCGTGACCCTGGTGCACACAGAAGACTTGTAGCCGAGCCAGATCGGGGTGCCGAGGACGAGGATGTCGGCGTCCATGACCCTTTCGAGCAAATCCGGCCATGCATCGCTGCTGTACCCGTGCTCGGTCATGTCGGGCCAGACGCCGGGTGCGATGTCGTGGTCCACCGCCCGGAACTGGTCGATCGAGACCCCTTGCCTGCGCATGATCTCCGCCGAGATATCGATCAGGCCCTGGGTGTTGGAGACTTCGGGCGAGGGTTTCAGGGTGGTGTTGATGAACATCGCGGTCAGGTGGCTGAAGTCCCATTCGGTCTGTTCGCAGAGCTCTTCCTGCTTTGGCGAAAGTTCTGTCATCGTTGCCGACCTCCTCGGCTTTGCCCCGAATCTATCACCGCCGGGCGTCAGCCGACATGCACCCAACCGAGGACCTCGGGCATCCTTCGCCTCAACAGCGAGCTGGACAGCCACAGGGATATTCCGTAGAGCAAGATCCCCCAGCCAATCGCGATCGCGGCGCCGATGGCAGGCGGCAGAGACTGGCCGAATGCGACGACCAGGACGACAGCCGAGACCGGTGGGGTGAGCAGCAAGCCGATTGCGAAGAACGAGATTGTCTGGCTGGTGATCGCCAGACAACCCTGTTCTGTCGATTGGGCAAAGACATCGGTCCCCTCCCTCGGGAGGCGCAGCGGGGTCATGACCGACACGAAATTCCCTACGGCGAGCTGGCACCCGATCGCCGACACCATGAGGGGCCCGACCAGCCACACCCACTGCCAATGCCCGACCACGGTGGCGAGGATCACGGTGAGAATCCCGGTTTCGATTGCCAGGGCGGTGGCCACGGCGATGTTCTTTCCCGCGAGCAAACGGGACGCCTTGATCGGCAGCACGAAGAGGTAGCTTGCTGCGTCCCGCTCCCAGCCGAAGAGATTGAGTGCAATTGGCAGTCCGACAAACAGAACGAGGATTGGCGCGGCCAGCGGTGCCCACTCCTGTCCGCGAATGTCGAAAAGACCGGTTGTGCCCATGATTGCCCCTGCCACCCCGAGGCCCACGAAGATCACGGTTCCCGTCCAAACCAGGCGCTGGCGCGGGTCACGCACGTAAAACCTGAGCTCCTTGCGGGCGAGGGTGAACACCTGTCCCCATGGCCTCGTTGCCATCCCGTTCCGTCGCGACCTGGCGGCGGGGCGGCTGCCCTCCTTAGGGGTGGTGATCATCCACATGACCAGGGCCCTCCAGATGTAGGCGAATGCCAATCCGCCGAGGATCGCCGCTCCCAACAGCCCCAGGGCGGAGAGAGCGTTGCCTTCTGCTGCCTCGATCATCGACCGCTGGGCGGCGACAGGCGGTATCACCCATGCGCTGTCGAGGATCGGATGGGTCAGAACGGCCTCCACGAAGCCGAGCTCACCGATGATGGTCTGGATCGACCGGTAGAGAAGAAAGATCGAACCGGCCAACGCAAAGATGAGGAGGGTGGCCACGTCGCGGCCCCGGCGGTTGCGGAGGACCGCCGACACGGCGGCGGACACGAGTTGGGCGCCAACGACGAACATGACCGCCAACACGGCTGATGCCGGGAGGATCATCCACCAGCCGTCGGCGAGAATCATCCCGTTGGCGACAGCGAGGATGATCAGAACGAAGATCGAGGGAGCGACGAAAGAAGCCGCGGTCAAGCCGGCGATCAGCTGGTTCGGGGAGATCGGAAGCGACGCAGTCTGCTGGGGATCGAGGTTCTCGTCGAGAGGAAAGATGATCACCGGCAAGGTCGTCCACACGAGAAACGCCATCAGGGCACCCCATCCCAGGTATTCCCGAGCAGCTTCGGCGTTCAACGAGTCGATCGTCGCGTGAACCGAACCGTACTTGATGGCCAGCCAGATTCCGGTGGCTGTGAGCAGGAGCACTGCCACCGGCAGACCCACCTTCCGCTGCCTGTCAGCCTTGAAGCCGTTCCAGGTCAGTCGGGCTTTGAGCTCTACGAATTGACGTACCACGACGACGTCTCTCCGGGATCGCCACCCACGGCTGCGATGAAGGCGTCCTCGACAGTGTCTGCGCCCATCTTCTCCATCAGGCCCGAGGGCGTATCTTCGATGACCAGCTCACCGGCAACCATGATGCCGATTCGCGTGCAGAGCTTTTCGACGAGGTGCATCTCGTGGGACGAGAAGACAATCGTCGTACCGCCCTTCGCCGCCTGTTGCAGGAGATTGCGGATCAGCCGCGCCGACACAGCGTCGACCCCTTCGAATGGCTCATCGAGGAAGAGGACAGGTGGACGGTGGATAATCGCCGCCCCCAGAGCCACCTTCTTTCGCATCCCGCGGGAGTAGTCGCCGATGAGGGTCGAACCGTCTGCCTCGAGGTCGAGGAGGGCGAGGAGCTCGTCACGCCGATTCCGCGCTTCGGCCCGCTCCAGGCCGTGCATTGCCCCCGTGAAGTCGAGGAGCTCGGCGCCGGTGAGCCGTTCGTAGAGATTGAACTCCTCGGGCAGGACCCCGATCCGTGACTTGACCTCGGTGGGGGAGTCCCAGGTGTTGAACTCGCCGATCCCGCACGCTCCCGAGGTCGGGCGCAACAGGCCAACGATGGTCTTGATTGTTGTCGTCTTTCCAGCACCGTTCTGACCGAGAAGGCCGTAGAACTCTCCGGTCTCGATAGAAAGGTCGACGCATTTGACTGCGATCTTCTTCCCGAATTTCCGGGTCAGGTCCCTGGTCCACACTGCCGGATTGGTGAAGGTTTCGAGTGGCTCGGAGACGATGAGCTGCTTTGTCACCCGCTAAGTATCGACACTTTCGATCGGTATCCGTAGAGATTCGCTCCCCGGGATGACCAAAGCGACGGTGTCCCACCAACCGGGTACTGTTGGGCTCAGTGGATTATCAAGCTCTATACCGGAAATACCGGCCGCAGACCTTCGAAGACGTCATCGGCCAGTCCCATGTCACCACCACCCTCGCCAGGGAGGTGGCAGAGGACCATGTGGCCCACGCCTACCTTTTCACCGGGCCCCGGGGCACCGGGAAGACGACAACGGCGCGCATCCTCGCCAAAGCTCTGAACTGCCCCAATCGGGACGCTCACGGTTCTCCATGCAACAACTGTCCGAGCTGTGAGGCGATCACCACCGGGACCTCCTTTGACGTGATGGAGCTGGACGCGGCGTCACACAACTCTGTCGACGACATCCGTGATATCAAAGTGAGTGTTTCGACTGTGGCGTCATCGGCCACATCGCGTCGGGTGTTCGTGCTCGATGAGGCCCACATGCTCTCCAAAGCCGCCGGCAACGCCCTGCTCAAGACGCTGGAAGAACCTCCGGCCAACGTGCACTTCGTGCTGGCCACCACCGAGCCCTACAAATTGCTCGACACGATCAGGTCGAGAAGTCAGCGTTTCGACTTCCACCCCGTTCCCATCGAGGAGCTTGCCGGGCATCTGAGCGGCATCAGCGATCGGGAGGGTTTCAAAGCGGACCCCCCGGCCCTCATCTCCATCGGCCGCCACGCCGGCGGATCGGTCCGCGACGCCCTGTCCCTGCTCGAACAGGTCGCCGCCCTCGGTGCCGGCACTGTCGATAACGATGGTGTGCGCCGGGCTCTGGGCCTGGCCGATTCGGAGGCATTTATGCGGCTGGCTGAAGCCTTGGCCGCAGAGGACGCCAGATCGGCCCTCGAGCTGGTGGCAGAGCTGGCGGCCCAGGGCGTCGACCTGCGTCGCTTCGTCGCCGAGTCGATCAGCTTCTTTCGCGGTGCGTTCCTGGCCCACTACGCGCCGAACCTGGCCGAGATCGCCGACGAGCCCGAAGAGGTCTACGAGAGTTGGAAGAAGGCGGCGGCGCTCGTCAGATCTTCTGAGGTGCTGCGCGCCGTCGACCTGCTCGGCGAGGCCCTCGTCCGGCTCCGGGAGGGCCGTGAGGAGCGGCTCATGACCGAGTTGGCCCTGATCAAGCTGACCCGCCCCGAGACGAGCAATGATCAGGGGGCACTGCTCTCCAGGATCGAGAGGATGGAGAGGAAGATCGATGCCCGGGCGAGCGGATCCCTTCCGCCGGCCACCACCCCCACACCTTCGAGCCCGGCGAAGCTGCAGGCAGTTCCTGTTGAGGACGAAGACGAAGGGGACCCGACAGACAACTTCGAGACGCCGGTCGCAAAAGAAGTGCCGGTTGATGAGCCTGTGGCTCCTGAGAAACAGCTACCGGAGCTCGATATCACCCTGGACCAGCTGAACAACGTGTGGGCCGGGCTCTTCGGGAGCCTGCGCGACGTACTGGGAGCACGGCGCTGGGCCTATTTCCGGGAAGCCGTCCCTGCGGGCGTGCAAGGAAACACGATCATCCTGGAGGTCGCACACGACTTCCACTACCAGTCGCTCAACTCAGACGACGCCGTTACTTCGATTGTTGCGACCAGGGCCAGTGACTTGCTGGGGAGCCAGGTGCATGTTCGGTTCCGGTTGAAAGCCGGCTCCGTCCCGGGCTCCGATGCGGCACACGAGGACACGATCGATCTCGACGACCTCGAAGAGCGCCCCGAGGGGGTTTCCGACCCGGCCGAGCTGCTCGCAGCCGAGCTGGGCGCCGAAGTCGTCGAAGACTGAGCGTCATGGCCTACCCGTCTCCCGGGTTGGCCCTCATCCGGGATTAGCCTTAGGAGCCGTATGAATAGACAACCAGACATGCGTCAGCTCATGAAGCAGGCCCAGAAGATGCAAGAGGAAATGGCGGCCGCCCAGGCCAAGCTCGCCGAGCAGACCTTTGAGGGAACTGCCGGGGGCGGCATGGTCAAGGCCACCGTTACCGGCGCGCAGGAATTGGTCGAAGTGAAGATCTCACCAGATGTAGTCGACCCTGAAGATGTTGAGATGCTCGAGGATCTCGTGGTCGCAGCCGTGCGCGGAGCGATGGAAGCCTCGGCTGCTGCAGCGGGTGAGTCGTTCGGAGGCCTTGCCGGCGGGTTGGACATGGGCGGTCTCCTCGGCTGATGTTCGAGGGACCCGTACAACGTCTCATCGACGAACTCGGACGCCTTCCTGGCATTGGCGGGAAGACGGCACAAAGGCTGGCCTTCCATCTGCTCTCGGTTGAGGAAGCCGACGCCATCAGGCTCTCCAGGGCAATCGCCGACATGAGAGACCAGGTGGGTCAATGCCGCCGGTGTTTCAACGTTGCCGCCGCTGAAGAGTGCGCAATCTGCCGGGACTCCAGACGGGAACCGGGGATTCTCTGCGTCGTGGAACGACCCCAGGACATCGTCGTCGTCGAACGCACCCAGGAATTCAGGGGCCGCTATCACGTGCTCGGGGGTTCGCTGTCGCCGATAAACGGTGTCGGGCCCGACCAGCTGACCATGGCCGCGCTGAAGAACCGGATCGGCGAGGAGAACCTCGAAGAGCTGATCGTCGCCACCAACCCGACCATCGAAGGCGACGCCACTGCGATGTATATCGCCCGTGAATTCAAACCGCTCGGTGTCAAAGTCAGCCGTCTCGCCTCCGGCCTCCCCGTGGGTGGAGATCTCGACTACGCCGACGAAGTAACCCTGGGCCGGGCCCTAACCGGCCGCATGCAGCTGTAGACGACCCCTAGCTCCCGGCCCGCGGGGACCTCTCCCTTCTACCTCCACCCGCCTGTCGGCGGGTGCAGGAACCTTCCTCCCGCAAGCGGGAGG
>JBBDMR010000033.1:7067-32974 GCA_040878225.1 Acidimicrobiia bacterium | reverse complement strand
CGTCGCGGATTACGACGCGGCGGGCAATCCCATCGGCCAAAGCGTCGAGTTCGTCCTCGACCTTGCCGATCGTCTGGACCTCAATCCCGAGCTCCGCAACACGATCTTCGACCAGATCATCGACGACATCGAAGCCGGCGACTGTGACTTCAGCCTTTGCCGGGCACTTCATCACCCCGGAGCGTCTGGCACGGATCGACATGATCCCCTACCTCCGCGGACGACAGCAACTCGTCGTGCAGTCCGGGAACCCCGAAGGGCTTGACGACGTGATCGACCTCTGCGGCGAACCTGTCTCGGTACGGGCGGGAACTGTCCAAGAGGAGATGGTGTTAGGCCTCGGACTTTACGAGGCCGCCGGGATCAACGACTCCTGCACCGACTCGGCACTGCCGATGGTTGATGTGGTGGCCTTTCCCGGCGAATTCGAGGCGGTCGAGTCCCTCCTGGCCGGAGAGGTGGTGGCCTATATGGGAGGCACGACCTGGCTCGCCGATTATCCGGACGACTTGGAGGTCGTCCCTGCAGTCGTGCTGCCCGACTTCATCAACGCTATGGGCGTCCGGAAAGATCACCCGCTGCTGGCTGAAGCCCTCCGCGCCGCCCTCGACGCCATGATCGCCGATGGCACGTATCACGCGATCCAAAGCAAATGGGGAGTCGGAATCCCGCTGGGCGAGTAGCGAGCGCCAAGCTTGCCCGGAGAGCCTGGATGAAAGCCAGAGTTACCAACTGTCGTCCCGCCGGGTTGCTCGGCCGCCGACTTGGCCCGAAAACGCTGCCACAAACCCAAATGGACTCTCTCCGAATCACGGGAACCTGAAGCGTATCCTCCCCGGCGGTTTGGTCGCGCCTATCCTTCCAACGGCTCGAACGCCGCCGTGAAGTGGCGTAACCAGGGTGCCTGCTCCACGATCCGGTATCCGGGGATGCTCGGTCCGCGACTCGCCGCGTCGATCACAACCTCGGCCACGTAGTCGATGTGACTCTGGGTGTAGGTGCGCCGGGGAATGGCCAGCCGGACCAACTCCATCGGAGCCGCGGACTCGCTTCCGTCCTCAGCAACCTTGCCGAACATGACCGACCCGATCTCGACGCCTCTCACACCGCCCGATCGGTAGATTTCAACGGCGAAAGCCTGGGCCGGATACTGTTTGGGAGAAATGTGGGACAGGAGCCGCTTCGCGTCGATATAGACGGCGTGGCCGCCGGGTGGTTGCACCGTCGGCACGCCGGCATCGTTGATCTTCTCGGCGAGATACGCGGTAGACCGGATCCTGTACCTCAGGTAGTCCTCGTCGACGACCTCAACCAGACCCTGTGCGATCGCCTCCAGGTCGTAGCCGGCTAGACCCCCGTAAGTCGGAAAACCCTCTGTCAGAATCAAGAGATTGCGGCAACGCTCCGCCAATTCGGGATCGCGCATCGCCAGAAAGCCGCCGATGTTGGCCAATCCGTCTTTCTTCGCCGAGAAGGTGCATCCATCTGCCAGCGAGAACATCTCCTGTGCAATCTCGAGAGGGGTCCTGTCGGCATAACCGTTCTCGCGGATCTTGACGAACCACGAGTTCTCAGCGAAACGGCAGGCGTCGAGGAAGAAGGGTACGCCGTGTGCAGCGCATATCTCGCTGACCGCTCGCAGGTTCCCCATCGAGACCGGCTGGCCTCCACCGGAGTTGTTGGTGACGGTGACCATCACCAGCGGGACCCTCAGATCCGGGTCGTCGAGTATCTCCTCGAGTCGCTGTAGGTCGACGTCGCCTTTGAACGGATGGGTCGAATCGGGGTCGAGGCCCTCTTCGATGACGATATCCCGTGCCTCTGCGCCCTGGTACTCGACATTGGCCCGGGTGGTGTCGAAGTGGGTGTTGTTCGGCACGACGTCACCGGCCGTAATCGTCTCGGTGAACAAGATCCTCTCCGCAGCCCGCCCCTGGTGGGTCGGGATCACCTCGGACATACCGGTCAAATTCTCGACGGCGCTCTTGAATTTGTAGAACGAACGGCTCCCGGCGTATGACTCGTCGCCCAGCATCATCCCCGCCCACTGTTTGGAAGACATCGCGCCTGTGCCCGAGTCGGTCAGCAGGTCGATGGTCACCTCGTCGGCATGGAGGCCGAAGAGGTTGTAGCGGACCCTCTCCAAAGCTGCTTCTCGTTGCGTCCGATCGGTGATGGCGATCTCCTCCACCGAGTGGATCCGAAACGGCTCGATGATGCTGTGAATCCCGGTGCCCGGGTCGACCTCACCGGGGGTCATGCCCGTCTCCCCTCTGTGTTTCCGCGGGCTGTGAGGCAGCTCGAAATATCGATGTGTCCGATGACCATTGCATTAGATGCAACCTACCGGCCCAGCGCGGTTGTAGGGCCAAAAGTCCTACGGGCCGGTTAGCTGGGTGCTTCCGAAGCCCACAAACGCTCGTGGTAGGTTTCTCCAGACGTACCAAGGAGGTTTTCATGGCGGTGGTTCGGGTCGGGATCAACGGGTTTGGGCGTATTGGACGCTGCACCTTCAGGCAACTCTTCGAGGACGACAGGTTGGAAATCGCGGGGATCAACGACCTGGCCGACCCCGGGGACCTGGCCTATCTGCTCAGGTACGACTCGGTCCACGGGCCCTATTCGCGCGATGTCTCCACCACCGAGGAGAACCTCGTCGTCGATGGTGAACAAATCCGATTCACCAACCAGCGGGATCCGTCAAAGCTGCCGTGGGGCGAACTGGGCGTCGACGTCGTCATCGAGTCGACCGGGGCGCTCCGCTCCCGTGCTGACGCCGACGGTCACATCGAAGCCGGGGCGAGCCGTGTCATCATCTCCGCACCGTCGGATGACGTTGACGGCACCTTCGTGATCGGGGTCAATGCAGACGAGTTCGACCCCGAGCGTCACTTCATCATCAGCAACGCCTCTTGCACGACCAACTGCCTGGCCCCCCTGGCCAAAGTGCTGCACGACAGTTTCGGAGTGGAGCATCTGATGATGACCACCATCCACGCCTACACGAGCAGCCAGTCGCTGATGGACCTACCCACCCGCAAGCGGCGACGGGGGCGTGCTGCGGCTCTCTCCATCGTTCCCACCACCACCGGCGCAGCCAAAGCCACCTCTCTGGTGATCCCCGAGCTCGAAGGCAGAGTGGACGGGATGGCGTTCCGGGTGCCAGTCGAAGACGGCTCCGTGGTCGACCTAACTGCCACTCTCAATCGAGGTGTGACTGTCGATCAGATCCACCGCGCATTCGATGAGGCCGCATCGGGACCGATGAAAGGGGTGTTGCGCATAACCGACGATGCTCTCGTGTCCCGTGACATCATCGGAGATACTCACTCGTCGATTGTCGACTCCGGCTCGACGATGATCCTGCGGGACAATGTCGTCAAGGTCGTCTCCTGGTATGACAACGAATGGGGTTATTCAGCCCGCCTTCTCGACCTGGCAGCCCTGGTGGGCTGAACGCTTAGCTGGCCACTTTCGGTTCGACGAGCCCGTAGTGGCCGTCGTAACGCCGGTAGAGGACATTCGCATCACCGGTGTCCTTGTTGCGGAAAAAGACGAACTCTTCATCGGTGGCATCGAGCCAATCGCTGGCATCCTCGACTGCCAGCACCGGCGCCGGCGTCGGGTTGACCATGTCGGCAGCATCGGAGGAATCGTCTTCTGGCGACCCGCCGGACAAGCGGCGCAACATCACCTTGCCGCCCTCCTCGTAGACGACTGACATCTCGCCATCTGCCGCATCCGTGAAAAGGAAGAATCGGTGGTCCAGAACATCGAGGTCGTAGATCGCCTCTGCCACCGAGACCATCGCATCCGGGGCGAACGTCTTGCGTCGGACAACCCGCCGTTCCTCGCGCGGCCGTTCGTAGAAGTCGGGTCGCGCTATTGGGAGATCACCGCTCCGCCAGGTTCCTTCCGGGGTGGCAGGGGGCCTTCGCCTCGTGTCTCGGCGGCGTTCGGCCAGCTTGCGGAGCCGTCTTTCCATCCGATCCGAAAGAGTGTTGAGGGCGTCTGCTGGAGTGGGAGCCGAGACCTGGGCCCTGATTAGCTCACCAGATACATCCATTACCACCTGAATGACTGCACGTTCGTCGGGCGGCCGATCCGGGTCTACCAGGATCTTGACCCGGGAGAATATGACGGGGCGTTGTGCCCTATCCGACAGGGCGTGAATCATCTTGGTTGCCTGGTCGTGAGCCGAGTCTGGCACCGGGCCGTCGGTCACGAAGACAATCTCGGGTGTCTCCCCCGCTGGTTGGAGGAGGCTTTCGTTGCTGTCTTTCATGTGTTCAAGATACCCGGTGGCCGTTTCAACCCCGATGGCTGGGGCCGGTCCTCGACGGGGGTGATATGGTTTCTGGTAAGCAACGGAAAGCGGAAATATGCAGCCCGAGCATGACAACGATGTGAGAGTCGAGTACCGCGGGACGGGGTTCTATGTGAGTCTCGCCATCATCTTCCTCGCCGCCGTCACCCTCCTGATCCTTGCTGTCCAGAACACCGGCGAGGTGACAATCGAGATCCTCTCGTGGGAATTCGATCTTCCACTGTTCGCCGTGATCCTGGGTACGGCTCTCATCGCGGTGGTCCTCGATGAGTTGATCGGCGTGGTTTGGCGGCGACAGCGGCGCACCCGGTTGGGGGAGAGAGCCGAACTGCAGCGCTTACGCGCCGAGCACAAAGCTCAAGAGGGCTCAGCAACCGTGGAGGACGAAAGCTCCCACGAGCCGGGGAAACATAGCGCAGAACCGGACCTATCTTCTGCTCCGTACCCCCCTTCCACTACTGACTCGCGAGACCAGTCCGACCCCGAGAGTCAGGGCGGGTGAGGGAGAAGGTCTGCCGGCACGATCTGTCGACTTCGAGTTCGGGCGATCGCACCGGCATTTGATGTCAATGGTGCTCACCGTCACGGTCAACCCGTCGTATGACACGACGGCCACTGCGGTAAGGGTTGAACCCGATCGAAAGATCAGATGCACCGAGGCCGTCGAGCACCCTGGAGGAGGAGGTATCAATGTTGCCCGGGTCATTGGCATCCTTGGCGGCAACGCGACGGCGCTTTGGACCAATGGCGGGCTGTTTGGAATCGGGCTAGGCCAGCTCCTCGATTCCGCCGGAGTCGATCACATTCCCATCGACATCAGCGGGCACACCCGGCAGAGTTTCGCGGTGATAGAGGACAAAACTCACCGCCACTACCGGTTCAGCACACCGGGGCCTGACATATCCGAGGAGGAGTTGGAAGACCTGGCGGCCGTCGTGCGGCAAAACCAATATGACTTCCTGGTGATCAGCGGAGGCCTGCCTCCCTCGGTGGATCCCGAGTTCTACAACCGACTCGCCTCTATCGCGACTGGAAAGGGAGCTCGGGTGGTACTGGATACCAACGGCGAACCCCTCCGCGCCGCGTTGGCCGGTGGCGACGTCTATCTGGTCAAACCGAACTTCCGGGAACTGGCGGAAGCGGTTGGAATGGAGCCCGGGGACGGGAACTTCGACGTCACGTCCAGCTCAAGAGAACTGGTTGAACAAGGAAAGGCCGCTGTTGTTGTGACTTCCTTGGGGCCCGCCGGTGTCATTCTGACCACCACGAAAGGCGTCATGCGAATCCCTGCGCCGACCGTGACCATCAGCAGCAAGATCGGAGCCGGGGACAGCACTGTTGGCGGGATTGTGTACCGCCTGGGAGAGGGCGACGATCTGATCGCGGCGGTCCGCTTCGGCGTGGCCTCTGGGGCTGCAGCTGTGATGACGCCGGGCACGGAATTGTGCAAGCGGCACGACGTGGAGAGCTTGATAGCCGCAATCCTCGCGGACAGTGATGATTGATCGAGCTGCCGACATCGGTTTTTCTGTGGCCCTGCAATGCGTCGACGGCCAGTTGGGGGCCGACAGCCAGCATCAAGGCTGCTGGTAGGTTCGGGGCAGATGACACCTGAAACTGCAGGACATACATCCGGCACGGTCGTTGCAGTGCGCGGCAGCGTCATCGACGTGCAGTTCCCACATCGACTGCCGGGAATCCGGGAGATGCTGAAACTCGGGGACAGTGTCGTTGCCGAAGTGTTCAGTCACATCGACGATACGACGGTGCGATGTTTGGGAATGACCCCGACCCAGGGTCTGTCCCGTGGCGCACTAGCCGAGGCTGTCGGGGAGCCGATCAACACTCCGGTGGATCAGAGACTATTGGGGCGAGCAATCGACGTTTTCGGCCATAGCATCGACGGCAAAGGAGAGATCCCCACCAACGAGCGGTGGCCGATCTACCGCGCGCGAGTTCCGCTCCGGCGTCGGACAACCAGATCGGAGATATTCGAGACCGGCATCAAGGCGATCGACTTGCTGACCCCTCTTGAACGCGGGGACAAAGCCGGCCTGTTCGGCGGAGCCGGCGTGGGAAAGACTGTTCTCATCATGGAGATGATCCACAACATGGTCGGTCGTCACGAAGGCGTCAGCCTGTTTTGCGGGATCGGAGAGCGAAGCCGGGAGGCCGAGGACCTCTATCGGGAGCTCACCGACACGGGTGTCCTGAAAGAGACGATCCTTGTGTTCGGCCAGATGAAGGAGCAACCCGGGGCCCGGCTACGGGTCGGGCATACCGCACTCACCATCGCCGAGTACTTCCGGGATGTGCGTCGCCAGGACGTCCTGTTGTTGATCGACAACATCTTTCGATTCGTTCAGGCCGGTTCGGAGGTCTCCGGGTTGATGGGGCGGATCCCATCTCAACTCGGCTACCAGCCCACCCTCGCCACCGAGCTCGCCGAACTCGAGGAGCGGATCTGCAGCACGCCCGATGCAGCAATCAGCTCGATCCAGGCGGTGTACGTCCCGGCTGACGACTTCACCGATCCGGCGGCCGTGCACATCTTCGGACACCTGTCCGCCTCCGTGGTGCTCTCGCGGGAACGTGCAAGTGAGGGCCTCTACCCGGCCATCGACCCGCTCCGCTCCGATTCGAAAATGCTGGTTCCCCAGATCGTCGGAGAACGCCACTACCGGGTGGCCCGGGAGGTCCGCAGGACTCTCGCCGGATATGAGGATCTCAAAGATGTCATCGCCATGCTGGGAATGGAGGAGCTATCGGAGGACGACAGGCGGATTGTCGAACAGGCGCGTCGCCTCGAACGCTTTCTCACCCAGCCGTTCTTCGTGACGGAGGCCTTCACGGGGCTCGAAGGCCGACAGCTCACGTTGGAAGATACCCTCGACGGTTGTGAGCGCATCCTCGCCGACGAATTCTCTTCGTTCTCCGAAAGCGACCTGTTCATGATCGGCAAGGTCGACGAGGCGGAGGAAAAGCGAGCCCGACGCGAACGGGAGTCGGGATGAGGCTCGTAGTCGCTCTGCCCAACCGGACCCAGCTCGACCTGGCGATCACAAAAGTCAGGGCTGAGGCAATCTACGGCTCCTTCACGATGCTCCCGAACCACCTCGACTACGTCGTGTTGTTGGAGTCGGGCATCCTCACCTACACCCCGGAGAACGATGAGGAGCGATACGTCGCAATAGATAGGGGCATCCTTACGAAAGTCGGGGATGAAGTGCGGGTGTCGACCGTGGCGGCGGTGCCTGGAGACCGCCTCGAGGACCTCGAGCGGACCGTCTCGGAGTCCTTCCGCCAGCTGGACGAGAGAGAGCGGAACGCGAGGAACGCGCAGGCCCGTATCGAGAGCCACGTGATGCAGGAGATGTTCGAGTTCGAGGAGTCGCTGTGAGCGACGACCGGAGGGACGATCGTGATCGGCGGTTCGGGCGCACCGTGGGGCGTAAAGCAGCGCGTCAGATACGTGCTCGCAATCAGTCCGACAGCGTCTGGTTCTGGCTGGGAATGCTCGGCCTCATCGGTTGGTCGGTTGCCGTGCCTACCGTTCTCGGAGTGGCCTTGGGCATTTGGCTCGACCGCGTTGCCCCGGCGCCGTTCTCGTGGGTTCTGAGCATGCTGGTCCTGGGTCTGGCACTGGGGCTTTTCAACGCATGGTTCTGGGTCCGGCGGGAGTCGGTCGGGGACGAACGTGAGGTGACGATCCCGTCGGCCCCCACAGTCCCAAACGCGTCGGAGGAGGCGAACGAGCAGTGATCCAGGATGTGCTGATCGGCTTGGGTCTGGGCATCGTCACTGGTGTCGTTTTCTTCGGCGGCCTCCAGTGGACACTGGCCTCGCTTCCCCGTGTCCGCAGGCCCGTCCTGCTTGCTTCGGCCAGCTTCCTCGTCCGCAGCGCCTTCGTCGTCATCTTGTTTCTGGTGGCGTCGGACGGGAGCCTTCCGCGGATTCTGAGCGCGATGCTGGCGATGCTGGCGGTGCGAACGGCAATGGTGGCCGTTGCCCGCCGCAGTCTCGATCCGGCAAAGGAAACCTCATGGACCTGACCCAGCTGAGCCCGGACGAGGTGATCTACTGGGAGTGGGGTTTTGTGAAGCTGAACGCCACAATTGCGTTCACCTGGGGTGTGATGGCACTGATGATTCTGGTGGCGTGGCTTGTCTCGCGCCGGATCACCACCACCAGTGACATCCCCCGGGCCCAGAACGCTCTCGAGTTGGTGGTCGAGTACATCAAGGATCAGATTCGGGAGATCAGTGGCGGCGACCGACCTGAACCGTACCTTCCCTTCGTCGGCACCCTCTTTCTGTTCATCGCCGTCGCCAACCTGCTGACGATCCTGCCGGGGTATGTGCCCCCGACCGCCTCTCTCTCGACCACCGCCGCACTGGCAGGTGCCGTGTTCCTGGCTGTGCCGGCCTACGGCATCGTTCGCGAGGGAGCGCGTACCTTTTTCCGGCACTACATCGAGCCGAGCCCTGTGATGCTGCCTTTCAACATCATCGGCGACCTCTCGCGGACTCTGGCGCTCGCCGTTCGCCTGTTCGGCAATGCGATGAGCGGCGCCAAGATCGTCGCTGTTCTGGTAGCGGTCATCCCCTTCCTGTTCCCGATCGTCTTCCGGGCGCTGGGCTTGCTCACCGGATTGATCCAGGCATACATCTTCGCCATTCTTGCCATGGTCTATATCGCATCCGGTATGTCTGCCGCTGAAGTGTCCAGTTCCGCGGATAAGGAAAAAGCCAAAACCTCAGAAAGGAACAACAGCTAATGGAACCAGATGTCGCAATCGGCATGGTGTCGGTGATAACCGCCGGGCTGACCATGGCCATCGGATCGATAGGCCCCGCCCTCGGAGAGGCCCGGGCGCTCGACCGGGCACTGGCATCTATAGCCCAGCAACCTGACGAGGCGGGTCGGATCATCAGGACCGCTTTCGTCGGTCTGGCGTTTATCGAATCAACAGCGATCTACTGCTTCGTGATCTCGATCATCCTCATTTTCGCCAATCCGTTCTGGAACCAGGTCACGGGAGGCTGACTTGGGAGACACCGGGCTGACAGCCCGCAAGGTCGAAGAATGCTGATCGACTGGTTCACCATCGTCGCCCAGTTGATCAATTTCGCCATTCTGGTCGTCGCCCTCAAGTTTCTGCTTTACGACCGCCTCAGTGAGGCAGTCGCGCAACGGGGCCGGTCCATCGCCGAAAAGGAGCGGCTAGCCGAAGAGCGCAGTCAGGAGGCCGTGGAGAAGAGTGAGGAGCTCGACCGGGAGCGCCGTGAACTCGACGCGCAACGAGATGAGATCCTCGATGAGGCGAGTCGCGAGGCCAGGGACAAGCGACGCCAGCTGCTAGCGGAGGTCAGGGAAGAAGTCGCAACACAGGAGAAGGAATGGAAAGAGTCGGTCCGTTCGCGCCAGGACCGGCTGCTGACCGAACTTCAGCGGCTCACCGGGGAGAAGGCGGTGGCCATCAGTCGGCGCCTGCTTCAGGATCTCACGAAGGCGTCGATGGAACCGGCTCTCGTCGAGGGTCTGGTGGAACAAATCGATGCGCTCCCCCCTGCGGAGCGCCAGGCGATTGCCGAAGGTCTGGGGACGAACGATCGGAGGATCCTGGTCCAGAGCGCCTTCGAACTGTCCGACGAGAGCCGGCAGAGAATCAGCGAGGTCGTTGACGAACTGGTGGGCGATCCGGAGGAGGCCATCATCTGGGAACTCGAACCCGATCTGATCGCCGGGGTAGTCCTCCAGATAGGGTCCCAGACCGTGAGTTGGACGATGTCCGGTTACCTCGACGAACTGGAACGTGAGTTCGCCGACGTACTGCATTCCGGAATCGGAAAGGATCATTCCAGCCCCGATGGGCAGAATCCCGGGATCGGGCGACATGACCCCGGCGAGGGAGCCGAAGGCCACGCCATGCCGCACAGCGAAGAGAAATGAGCTCGCCCCCCGATACCCGGATATTCGACGACTGGTACTCGGATCTTCAATCACGTCTGCGCCGATTCGATGAGGTAATCGAGTCGTTTGAGGCCGAACCTACGGTCGAGGAAATCGGCCGTGTCATCCGCATCGACGGGGGCATCGCTGAGGTGTCGGGCCTGCCCAATGTCGGGTCGGAAGAGCTGGTCAGATTCTCCAACGGGAGACTGGGAATGGCATATGACCTGGGACGGGAAAGTCTTGGAGTCATCCTCATCGATGAGATTGGCGACATCGCAGCCGGGGACGTTGTCCACCGCACCCGACAGGTGATGAACGCTCCGGTCGGTGAGGCCATAATCGGACGGGTTCTCGATCCGACAGGCCAGCCCCTCGATGGGAGGGGCCCGATCGGCACCGAGGCCCGTTGGCCCATAGAGCGGCCAGCCCCCGGGATCATGGACCGTGCGCCGGTGTCTACCCCGCTGCAGACGGGGATCAAGGCCATCGACGCCCTGATCCCGATCGGGCGCGGCCAGCGGGAGCTGATCCTCGGCGACCGCCAGACAGGGAAGACGTCGATTGCGGTCGACACTGTGATCAATCAGAAAGACAAGGACGTCATCTGCGTCTACTGCGCAGTCGGAATTCGCAGCTCGGCCGTAGCCAAAGTCATTGCCGACTTCGAGGAGAACGGCGCATTCGACTACACCTGTGTGGTGGTTGCCGCCGGCGACGATCCACCGGGCAAGCAGTTCATCGCCCCCTACGCAGCAACGACCATGGCGGAGTTCTTCATGGAGGAGGGTCGAGACGTCCTCATCGTCTACGACGACCTCACCCGACATGCCCGCGCCTACCGCGAACTGTCGCTACTCCTTCGTCGTCCACCGGGGCGGGAGGCATACCCGGGGGATATCTTCTACATCCACTCACGCCTGCTGGAGAGACCAACCAACCTACGGAAGGGCGGGTCGATGACTGCCCTGCCCATCATCGAGACTCAGGCGCAGAACATATCGGCGTACATCCCGACCAACCTCATTTCGATCACCGACGGTCAGATCTATCTCTCTCCCAAGCTGTTCCAGCACGGGATACTCCCCGCCATCGACATCGGACGGTCGGTGTCCAGGGTCGGTGGCCGCGCCCAGATGCCGGCGTACCAGGCAGTGGCAGGCGACCTTCGCCTCTCCTACAGCCAGTTCGAGGAACTGGAACGATTCAGCCGCTACGGGGCCCGCCTTGAACGAGAGCGGGAACGTCAACTGGAGCGCGGCCGGAGGGTACGGGAGGTGCTCAAACAGCCCCTATACCAGCCGTTGCCGGTGGACCAGCAGATCGCCACTCTGGCCGCCGTAATCGGAGGAGCCTTCGACGAGGTACCCGCAGGCGACGTGGGCCGCGTCGCCCTTCGCGTCGGTGAAGAGGTCGCCGCCCGAATGGTGGATGTGTTCGACCGGGTTCGACAGGGCGAGAAGCTCAGCAGAGAGGAACTCGAAAAGATACAGGAGGAGGCCAGCCGGATGGTCCTCGACCGGGCCTAGACAATGGCGACACCCGAATCGCTCAGCCGCCAGATCCAGGTGGGGAACGAGCTTCTCTCGGTCGTCAGCACCATGAAAGGGCTGGCAGCCGTTGCCATCCGCGAGTTCGAAGAGGCAGTCGATGCCCTCCGGGAATACACCACCAATATTGAACTAGGGCTTCAGATCCTTTTCTCCTGCAACCCCGAATCGATCCCGCGCCTGCGCCCGGCCGAGGGGAAGGTGGCGGCCATTGTTGTCGGCACCGACCAGGGGCTTTGCGGTCCGATCAACCTGGAGATCGCCCGTGAAGCTCGTCACTGGTTCGAGAGCCACCGGGTAAGCAGTGATGAGCGCATGGTGGTTTCCCTGGGGGCGCGTACCTCGCGAGAACTGGACCGGGTGGGCCTTCCGCCCGACAAGGAGATCCAGCTGGCAAGCTCGGTCGACGCAATAGGCCCTCTGGTGGAGGACATGATCGTCGAGATCGACCGCTGGCGTCATTCCGAAGCTGTCGGCCGGGTGATGGTCTTCTTCCAACATCCGCTGCGACGAACCCAGCGCACCCCTCGCGTGCATCAGGTCGTCCCTCCCGATGTGCAACGGTTCGAAGCGATCGCCGAAAGGCGATGGCCGACCCGGATGCTTCCCGACACCCCCCACGACTGGGAAGAGCTCTTCGCGGGCTTGGTGAGCCAGGATCTCTTCGTCGCCCTGTATCGGTCTATCGCCGAGGCCAAAGCGGCTGAGCACGGGGCACGCCTGTCCGCGATGCTGGCGGCGGAAGAGAACATCGAGGATCGCCTCGATCGCCTGAGAAACGAATATCACCAACTCCGGCAGGCACAGATCACCGAGCAACTACTCGACGTGGTCTCAGGTTTCGAGATACTGCGAGACACTTGACGGCAGATCGCGCGATGCCCAGGCCCGAAAGCCCACTCTGGCCCGGGGCAAGGCCCGGGCCAGATTCGATCGGCGTTACGGCTTCAGTGCGTCGCCTCTTGCGTAGTTGCAGACGCCCTGGGGGAAGATCGCCTGGAGTTGGGCGATCTGGTCTGATGTGAAGCGGATGTCGCCATAGACACCGGCGCGGGATGCCTGTTGCACGCTTTGCAGGTGGCATTTGAAGACATCTCCCGAGATGGGACCGCCGGCGACTATCCGCGAAGTCGAGAAGATCTCGAACTGCCCGGCACAGGGGCCTTCGGCACCGTCGTCGAGGATCCCGTCCCAGGCGTCCTCGCCTGCGTAGATCAGGTTGCCCGCGTCATCGAAGCACGAGTCGACAGCTGCGGCCGGCTTGTTGGCGGCCACCCCTGCCCTCGGGTTGTCGGCGATGTTCTGCATCCACTCCTCGATGACCGCGAAGGCCATCGGGGTCTGGTCGAACTCGTCGCCGGCATCGTTGCCGTCGGTGAACCAGATCACCTGGTTGGAGGCGTCACCGTCGAAATCGAGCAGACGCTGTCTCGCCGCGAACGACTGGTGCGAGTTGTGCATGTCGAGCTCACGTTCGAGGTAGTTGCGCCAGTCGATCATCGGGATCTGGATGTCCCCGATGTTGACGTGGCCCGCCTCGTAGGCATTCTCCACCGCACCCGGATCTGCTGTCTTCCTCGGCGCCGGGGTCAGTCCGCCGTCGGGTGACAGCGCCATGTTCCTCATGCTCCACGGGTCGAGCAGGTTGGGCCAGATGTCAGGCACCGGTGCGAGACCGGCCAGATCGGCGGGGTTCGGGCAGAGGGCGCTGATGAACGGGCATCCCTCCTGGACCATGTCCGGCTCGTTCTTCCACGAGCCTGCGTTGGCGTTGAGGTCGATGAACTCCTCGACGGTGAGGAAACCCGACTTCAGAGCCTCGAGCCCGTACTGGACTCCGACGTTGTCCCAGGTGCTGGCGGCGAACCCGTCTGCAGCAACACCGTAGATGTTCACCGCGTCGCCGTAGTGGGTCCACTCGGTCGACGCTTGGTCCTCGGGGCTGATCCCCGGGGCGGTACCGAAGTGCGGGTTGAGGGCGAGCGGTGACAGGCCCCGCCAGCCGTTGACGCACTCAGAGGCGCCCGCCGGGAAACCGGGGGGCATCAACGGCAGGTAGTCGTTTTCGAACCCGTTGAGTGCGTTCATCCCTTCGATGTGGGTCCGGGCCGTCCAGTCGGCCCACTTCAGGTTCCCTTCGACGAAAAGCTCGAAGTCGACCCACCGCTCGAGAAGCTCGCAGTCTCCGACGTGGATCGTCTGGGTGAGCATGTCGGGATATGAGTACTGGGGGATACCGGCGTCGATCAGCCCTTCATGGTTCTGGGCGTAGACGTACTGCTGGATTGCCCCTCCAGACCCGCCGACGCCCACGGTGTAGAAGGGGTCGCCGTATTCGGTGACGAAACGGTCTTTGACCATGATCGCTGTCTCACCACCGAGCTGGAGGTTGTAGTGCTCACCGGTCTTGTTCCCCGTCGAGTAGGCAATGGCGTACCCGAGCCCGAGCCCGTGGTCGTAGAGCATCGCGCTCCGTGACGGGTTCCCCTGGTAGTGGCCGATGCCGACGCCACCCTGGAACGAGTAGATCAGTCGCTCGTTCCACGTCGACAGGTCGGGAGTCTCGACGTCTTGCCCGTTGGGCGACAACATGGCGATCGAGTAGATGAAGCGGTTGATCGTCCCCCGCTCCCAGCGGATGATGTAATCCACCGTCTCCCCGGTCATCGTTGTCGTTTGGGCCATGTCGGCCGGGGTCGCGCCGGCGGGGTCGTAGTCGGCCCATGCCCCCGAAGTTGTCCGGTACTTGAACGACACCACCGTCTCAGTCGAGCAGTCGTCGTCGACGGCCGGGCCGAGCTCGGCATTGCCCCGGTGGCTGGCAGTGGAGCACAAGAAAGGCTCCTGGTGCGGTCCTGAGAACATCGGACCGGTGATCGGATGGTTGGTCAACTCGATGGAGGCGACGGCTTTGCGGGGATTGTCGTTGCGGAACACCTCGACGAGGTTGTCACCGACGACGAGGCCGTCGACAACACCTTCGAGGGTGAACATCGAGGTCTGGGTGAAGGCGGCGGTGGTGTCGGAGCCGTTCACTTTGACGACGAGCTTGTCGATCGCTCCGGGAGGTGCGGTGATCTCGAGACGTGCCGCGTCGCCGCTGACCAGGTCGGGTGGGCTCGACAGGACCTCGATTGCGTATGAACTCGGCCCGTGCTGGCCCCCGTGGGAGCCCGTTGCGCTCATCGGCAACAGCGCCACGATCATGGCGGCTGCTACGAAAAGTATGCCTCGTCGGTTTGACATCCGGGACCTCCGTCGGATTGCTTGATGTCGAACCTACCAAAGTGAGCCCGCGCGCGCAGCGGAAAGTGCGACGCACCGGCAAGTTGGTTCAGGCGGTGACGGCGCGGAGGGTCAGGCTGAAGATGCTGAGGCCGTTCTCGTAGCGATAGTCGAGGGTCCCGCCCATCCGCTCGGCCAGCTGGCGCGAGATCGCAAGACCGATGCCAACCGCCTCCGGCTGGTTGCCGGACTCATGGGCACGCTGGTAGGGCTCGAAGATCTTCTCCCACTGCGCAACAGGAATGCCCGGGCCGTTGTCGGTCACGGCTACTAACACCGTCTCTTCGTCCGCACTGATCCGGACCCGTACCTCCGGCCCTCCATACCGCTCCGCGTTGGTCAGCAAGTTCCTCATGATCTGACGGATCCGGGCCGGGTCTCCACGAATTTCATGAATGACGCCGTGAGTGGAAATCTCCACCTCGGTGGTGAAAGAACCGCCGGCTTCGAGGGTCTGTTTCAGCTGGTCGACCAGGTCGACCTTTACGTCGGCAATCTCGATCTGCGCCAGTTCATTACGGGCCACGACGAGCAGATCTTCGACGAGATTCGAGACTTCCTGGGCCTGTTGGGCGATCGAAGAAATCATCAATCGCCGGTCCTCATCATGAAGCCCTGCTTCATCGTCACCGAGCAGCTGGGCAAAGCCTACGATCGCCGTGAGCGGAGTCCTGATCTCGTGGCTCACCGACGCCAGGAAGGAGTTCTTCGCCTCCATCAGATCGAGCATCCGCCGTTCCTCGTTCCGATGATCCGTGACGTCGATGAGGGTGAGCACTGCCCGCGAGAAATCAGGAACACCGTCGACCAGCGGGGCCGAGAGGATCGACTCCGCATCGAAGTGCTCCCCCGAGGCGGTGGCAGCCTTGAAGGCTGCTCGCGATACCGGCGTCCGATTCCAAATGGCCTCGAACTGTGAGAGCCAGCCTGGCTCGGCACCATGGTTGACGATTCTCGGGTCGATGGGGCCCACCAGCTCCTCTGCAGGAATGCCAACTGCTTCGACCGCAGCCGGGTTGGCCGCCACCATCTTGATCTTGGGCGCCACTGCCCGAATCGCATCGATGTCGTCACCCAGGTACTGCCGGATGTCGGTCACACCCTTCTTTCGCAGTTCGTCCATCCAGGCTTCGAGTTCGGTGTAGTCCTGTTGCATCAGCGGAATCGGCGACATCTGAAACAGGTTCTCGAACGCCGACCACCCGATTGCGAGCTGGTTGTGGTCGTCGCCTGAGTTGTCGATCTCCCGGCAGCTCCGGTCGATCGCGGTCAGGAACATCCGCCACGAATCGAGATCGGGTGTGCCGTCGGCGGTGAAGGTGAGCTCGGCCAACAAACCGCTGAGGTGGGGATGCAGCGATGCATCCATGCTGAGCGGGTTCTTTTTCTTGAGCAGGCGCGATGATTCAGTCATTACGGATCTCGATCACACATATGCCAATTGTCGGCACAATGTCGAGCCGAGTTGAGTCGAATACGTCCAATACATGGCAGTTTGGGCGGCAATTGTCGCGAAACTGTTGATCGGAGGCCGGCACAGTCGATACCCGACTTTCCCCACTCCCTCTCCCCTGTCTTCGAGCATTTTCACTGGCGTCTCCGATTGATCGCACTGAGAACATTCTATGCCGGCGGTGCACCCCTCAGACCGCAGCCGGGCCACCCCGAGACAGGGCACCCAACCTGGTAAGAGAAGGGGCATCGCCCCTGACCGCACCTCTCAATTCGGCTGTCCTGGCAATAGGATGGGTCGACATTTGAGAGGAGCTTCAGGATTCCATGACGAAAATAACCAAGACCTCGCTGCCCGGTGTCGGGATGAAACACGAGTTCTCCACCGACGACGGGAGGGTGGTCGGCGTCGTCCACCATCGAACGGGCAAACGTGAGCTCTTCGTCTGTGAGGCGGCTGATCCTGAGGTGGCAGTGCTCAACGTCACCCTCACCGAGGACGACAGCCACGCCCTCTCCGACGCCCTCGGCGGATCGGAGGTCGTGGAGAACCTATCGCACCTGCAACAGCATGTGGAAGGCCTGGCCATCGGCTGGCTCCCGGTCGAGCCAGCTTCGGTCTACGCCGGCCGGACCATCGGTGATGCGCGGATCCGGACCCGCACCGGTGTCTCGGTGGTGGCGATCATCCGGGGTGAAACAGGGCACCCGGCTCCGGAGCCCAAGTTCGAAATGCTCCCCGGGGACACCCTGGTGGTAGTGGGGACAGCAGAAGGAATCGAACAGGTCGAAGAGATCCTGAGCGTGGGATAACGATGAACGAGGTAGCAAGGCTCCTGGTCGAGCTGGGAGCCGTTGTCCTCGGCCTCGGACTCGTTGCCAGGTTGGCCAGCAGGTGGTCGATCTCACCGATTCCGCTTTTCCTCATCGCCGGGCTCGCTCTCGGTGAAGGCGGCCTGCTGCCCATCGTCACTTCGGAGGAGTTCATCGAGGTGGGTGCCGAGATCGGCGTCCTCTTCCTGCTCCTGATGCTCGGTCTCGAATACTCAGCCGACGAACTCGTCACCGGCATGCGCAGTGTTGCCCCCTCAGGGGTGGTCGACCTCGCCTTCAATTTCGTTCCCGGCCTCGCCGCCGGCCTGCTGCTCGGTTGGCCGCTCGTACCCTCCCTCTTCCTCGGTGGGGTCACCTACATCTCCTCGAGCGGCGTCGTGGCCAAGCTCCTCCACGACATGGGCTGGACCGGGAACAGGGAGACGCCCACCGTCCTCTCCCTGCTCGTGTTCGAAGACCTGGTCATGGCGATCCTCCTCCCCATCCTCGGCGTGCTCGCCCTCGGCGGCACCTTCATGGGAGCGGTGCTCGCCATCTCGGTGGCGCTCACGGTGATGATCGGAACCATCGCCTTCGCCTACCGGCAGGGTGACAAGGTCGGTGCATTCATCTTCCACACTTCCGACGAAGTGAGTCTCCTCACCGTGTTCGGGCTCACCCTCGTCGTGTCAGGGCTTGCCGAAGGCATCGGCATTTCGGCGGCAGTGGGCGCCTTCCTCGTCGGGATCAGCGTCTCCGGGCCGGCAGCAGACCGGGCCCGCGCCCTGCTCACGCCGCTGCGGGATCTGTTTGCCGCAGTGTTCTTCCTCTTCTTCGGCCTGTCGACCGACCCGGGGGAGATCTCCGGTGTCCTGCTGATTGCTGTCGCCCTCGGGGTGGTGACCGCATTCACCAAGTTCGCTACAGGAAAGTGGGCAGCGAAGCGGGCCGGGAGCAGCGAGCGGGGCCGGGTGCGGGCGGGGCTCGTGCTCATCCCCCGCGGCGAGTTCTCGATAATCATTGCCGGACTCGGGGCCGGGCTGGTGGGCGGCGAACAGCTTTCAGCGCTGGCGGCGGTGTATGTCCTGCTCATGGTGATCGCAGGCCCCCTTGTCGTTCGACTTCACCAGGCCCGGACCGCAACACCGGTGCACGCGGGCCACTAACAGGAAGCGGCCGACCATGAAAAAGAGGAGGCCGCGAAGGCCTCCTCTTTCCCGCTCGATCTTCGGTTATGCCGAGATGGCGGCTCCGATGACAGCCTGACCGAAGTAGACGAGGAAGGCAATGGTTACGACCCACATCAACACGTGGACCTCGGAGGCCTTTCCCTTCACAACCTTGATCAGTGTGTGCATGACAAAACCGGCACCGATCCCGACGGTGATGCTGAAGGTCAGGGGCATCAAAATGATGGCGAGAAGGGCGGGGAACCCCTCTTCGAAGTCGCTGAAGTCGATGCCTTTGATCAGCCCAGTCATTAAGAAACCGACCAGGATCAGGACAGGTGCCGTTGCCTGCGGCGGCACGACGCCTGCGAGAGGCGACAGGAAGATAGCCAGGAGGAAGAGGATTCCCACCACAACCGAGGTCAGACCGGTGCGTCCACCTTCGGCGACACCTGCCGAGCTCTCGATGTAGCTGGTGTTAGAGCTGACTCCCGCGGCGCCGCCTGCGGCCGCACCGATCGAGTCGACGAACAGGAGCTTTCCTATGTCGGGGATCGAACCGTCCTCCTCGACCAAATCGGCCTGTTCCGCGATCGCGGTCGCAGTGCCCATGGTGTCGAAGAAGTCGGTCAGCATGAAGCTGAAGATGGTCAGACTTGCGGCCACCAACCCGAGTTCGGCGAAGACGTTGCCCAGGTCGAATTCACCGAGGGTGTC
This sequence comes from Acidimicrobiia bacterium, assembly GCA_040878225.1. GTDB lineage: Bacteria > Actinomycetota > Acidimicrobiia > Spongiisociales > ZC4RG35 > MA-ANB-1. The sequence continues at coordinate 13,709 of JBBDMR010000033.1, read as the reverse complement.
GAAACTGGGGCTCGCTGTCAACGAGTCGGGCCACGCTGCAACGCCCATCATCAATCCGATCACAGTGGTGGCAACGATGCTGATGATCAAAGCGCCGGGGACCTTCCTCGCGTAGAGGATGACCGTGATGACAAGTCCGATGAGGGTCAGCCACGCCCCGTCGCTGTTCGGGAAGATGAACTCGACCGGAACAGCCCCTCCTTCGGGGATGCCGATCAAACCACCGTTATAAAAGCCGATGAACAGGATGAACAAGCCAATGCCGACCCCGATCGCCCTTTTCAGGCTCATCGGCACCGCTTCCATGATCGCCTCGCGCAGGCCAACCACGACCAGCAGGGCGACGATGAGGCCCTCGAGGACGATCACCCCCATGGCTCCTGCCGGAGTGAGCCCGTCTCCGAGCACGAGACCGAACGCCACGGCTGCGTTGATCCCGAGGCCCGCGGCCATCGCTATCGGATAATTGGCCACCACTCCCATCAGGATCGAGAGCAACCCCGCTACCAGTGCGGTACCTGCTGCCAGAGCGGCGGGATCGAGACCCGTCGCAGACAGGATGCTCGGGTTGACGAAGATGATGTAGGCCATCACCAGGAAGGTCGTTACACCGGCCCTGATCTCGGTCCCAACCGACGTTCCTCGCTCGCTGAGCTTGAAATAGTCGTCGAGACCCCCGCCCGATCGACCACCCGAAGGTGGTGCTGGCGGACGTTCAACCGTGTCTGTCATCATTCCTCCCAATATTCAGTGCCGGGGGTTCGACACCGCAACGGGGCCGGATGTTACCGATCGGGGTCTCGGGGTGCCTCGCAGAACTCCATTGACTACCGGTAGCGGAGAGTTTTTTCAGTTGCGCCTGGCCGGTCCCTACGCGAGCATTGCGCATCTTCTCGCCATGCCCCGGTTGAGATTGATCGACAGGTCTTCGGCTGACGTACGCCAGCCGAGTAGCGGGCGGAGTTGAAAGGGAGGTCCTCGGGCCTCCCTTTCTAGAACCTCTCTAGAACCACACCCGCATCACCCAGAAGACTGTCATCCCGGCGGCGACCACGTAGATCAGGTTCCTCCACTTCCAACCGGCCAAACCGGCGGCGGCGAGAGCGGCAGCTTCGGGGACACCGACCGCCACACTTCCCGAGTCATCGACCATCAGGGCGACCACGAGGGCGGAGAGGACGGCGGGGCCGACGAACTCCAATGCCCGGACAACCCGCGCGGGAATGGTGCGATCGGCCAGGGCGATGATGAAGATCGACCGGCTCAGATAGGTGCCGACGCCTACGGCCAGGATGGCGAGGAAAGCTGTCATCTGCCGCGCCGCCGATCGGCGAGGACACCGGCGATGATCCCGACCAATGCTCCGACCAGCAGCCCCGACCGGTTGGGCAGGCCGGCAAAGGCGTACGAGACTCCGGCGCCGACCACAGCCGCCACCGCCTTGGGGTAGCGGTCGATGGACATGACCACGATCCCCGCGAACATCACCGGCACTGTGAAACCAAGTTGCCACGTATCGGGGACCACCGGCCCGACGAGGAGGCCGAGGGCAACCATGATGTTCCAAAAGGTGAAAAAGGTTGCGGCTGTCGCCAGGTAGTAGGTGCGAAAGTCATCCGGGTCGTCGTCCTTGCGCAGGATGACGAGGGCGAAGACCTGATCGAGCAGTGCGTACGGGCCGAGCCAGCGGAACCACCTCGGCTGCTTCTGGAAGGTTGGAGCCAGGGCGGCCGAATACATCATGTGCCGGGCGTTGATCACCAGGGCAGCGCTGACCGCAGCGACAACTGCAGTGCCGGCACCGAGCAGCGTGACCAGGGTGAGATGGGCGGCACCAGCAAAGATGATTGGCGCCCCGGTCCACCCGATGAAGTTTCCGATCCCTGACTCGGTGATGGCCAGCCCGACGACCAGCGCAAACGGGATCGCCGACACGATGAGGGGCATCGAATCGATGAAGGCGCGACGGCGCAGGGACGACTGTGCTGTCTGTGAGAGTGCGATAGGAGGCTCCGTGGTCCGTACTGGTCTATTGAAGTTATGCACCTTACAGGATCGGGGAAGTATCGCCAACCCGAGCGCATGGCCGGGGACAGGCTCAGAGTGAGATCGAGTAGCGGACTTCCGGGACTTCGACTCCCAACACCTCTGCCTGCCGGGTGACGTCGTCGCTCTGCCAGCCCAGCGATTCGTAGAAGGACCGCGCCCGTGCGTTGTCGGGATGGACCCACAGCACCGCCCGGTCGAACCCCGCCTCGGTTAGTGCATCGATTCCTGCATCGTGGAGCAAGCGACCGGCTCCTGTGCCCCAGTGGTCCGGGTCGACGTTGATGGCGAACAGTTCACCGGTGGGTGCGTCGTCGTCACGGTCTTCCGGACCGACCAGGATGAACCCGATGACCCTGCCCGATGCGTCTTCGACCACGAACCGGGCCCGTCGAGGGCGGAGTGGCTGCTCCAGGGCGGTGCGCCACATCTCCGCCCGCTCTTCGGCTGATAACGACTCGAGGTAGTCGTCGGGCATCAGGCCTCCCCGGTAGGCCGCCTGCCATGCGCGCACGTGCACCGCTCCCAAGGCCTCCGCATCCTCTGGTGTAGGTGCTCTCGGATCCATATCGCTCTGATGATATCTACGAAGCCTGCTCGTACCGCCACGGCGCTTTCTGGTTGACTGCGCTCATGAGCACATTCCGACACGTCATGTTGATGCAGTTCCAGGACGGGGCAACCCAGGACCAGATAGATGCCGCCCTCGAAGGTCTGGGGACGATGCCGGGGAAGGTCCCGGGGATCCTCCGCTACGAGTTCGGGACCGACCTCGGGCTGGTCGACGGCAACCCCGATCTGGCCCTGGTCGCCGACTTCGCTTCTGAGGAAGATTGGCGGGCGTATCTCACCCATCCCGAGCATGTGGCGATGTCAGAAGCAGTGATCACCCCGATCAAAGGGACGATGACCCGGGTGCAGTATCTGGTGGAGTGATGCAACGCTGAGCGGGTCTGGAGCGTGATATGGGTGTGACCGATCGGGAGGCTTACGAGGAGATCGCTCCTGACCTTATGAGATACGCAACCGCCCTGGTGGGTCCGGACCATGCTCCGGACGTCGTTTCCACGGTCGTCACCCGCGCCCTGCACCGGTCCGGAGGCCTCGCCGGTCTCGACAACCCGAAGACCTACCTGATGAAGGCCGTGCTCAACGAGGCGACGGGGCTGAAACGCCAGCGTGCCCGGCGCCAGACCTACCCGATGGCCACCGTCCCCGAGATCGGCCTGCACGACGTCGAGGTCGGCAACGTCGACGCCCTAGTCATGGAACTGCCCCCACAGCAGCGCGCCGCCGCCTACCTGGTCTTCTTCCTCGAGTACTCCCCCACCGAGGCGGCGGAGCTGATGGGCAAGCGCCCCGGGACCGTCCGGCGCTATCTCCACCTGGCCCGCCGGAAACTGGAGGTTGAGCTCGGTGAGTGAGGACCGCTTCAAGGAGGCCTTCCGGCGGATCACCGCCGAGACCCCGGACGCCCCGGCGTTCTCCGACCTGGAGACCCACCGCGCCAAGCCTGCTGCCCCGATCCGGTTCAAGCCGTGGATGGCGGCGGTGGGTGCTGCGGCCCTGGTGCTGGTGGTAGTGGGCGCCTTCGGCCTCCTCGGCGGTGGCGGCCCCGATCTCGCCGCCCCAGACGAGGACACCATCGACTACATCAAGCTTGAGTACTCGTCGGACGCCAACCTCGTATGTCAGAACAGCGAGGGCTCCGACAACGGGGGTTTCGACACAGCCACGATTGAGATTTACGGGCCCAACTCGGAGAATTTGACGCTGATGGTTGCGACATTCCCCGGCGGATCGACCGAGCGGATGGTCGTTGAAGGCGATCCAATGAAGCCGACACGGGCTTGGACCACGCAGCCTCGGCTCGCCGGTGACCCCGACTACGCCACGGGGTTTCACCGCGCCACCTGCGATGTGATCGAGGCTGGCCTTCTCAGCTCCAGAACCTCTGTGCTTGACGCCCCCTACGGCCCGCCACGTCTGCCATACACCCACCTGGGCATTCCACAGGATGCCGACAGTTGGCAACGCGGAGTGGAATCCGGGGACATCTTAGAAACCGAATGGAATGGGAGGCGCGCGCTCAGGCTCAATCTTGAGTCGGAGCCGACCTACCAGGTATACGACATCTATGTTGCCGCCGAAAACCCAAGGGATTTGCTCTCATATCAGATGGAATTCTCAACGCCCTGGGGAGCCACATCATCAATAGTCATTATCGGGTCCGGCATCACGCAAGTTCACGAGTCGACCGTCGACTTCTCGACAACCGGTCCGGAATGGACCCTGGTCGGTTCCGAGCCCTTGGTCCTTGACAACCACCCGCCTCCCGATTGCCCGGTGACCATCCCCAGCCAGGGCTTCACACCACCCGATGGCTACCCGGCTACCCCGTCGGATCCCGACTCGGTCTGGTTTGGCAAAGACGAGCTTTGGACCGTGCTGTCTACCGATGGAATTTCCGAGGAGCGTAGGAGTGTCTGGTGGAGCGCCAACTTCACCGATCCCGGGATCGAGTCGTCCCCGGACATCACTGTGACCTACACCCTGCTCAACAGTTCCACCGGGCGGACCATCGTCAACGACGGAGGCACAAATGCGAGCACTCCCGAGGACGGTTTGTTCATCATCGCCGGGTCCGAGCCGGACATCGAAGGTTGCTGGCAGGTCACCGCCATCTACAAGAATGCCAGCCTCAGCTATATCTACTACAACCCGGAAGGCCAGGATCCGCCATCTCTGACTTCGGTCGTTCCCGATGTGGTCGGGATGACTGTCGATCTGGCCCGCCTCACCCTCAACAACGCGGGCTACAAAGCACAGTTCCACGACTCGGACGACTCCGGTTTTGAGATCTGTGCTCAGGAGCCCGGTGCCGGTCTTGAGATCGAGTTGGGAGCGACCATCGGTATGCGCACGGCACTACCAGGCGGATGTTTTGATTTGATGAACCCGAACGGGCTCTACAACCGGGTATATGAGGATGAGTCGGGACGTCAGTGGTACGGGACCGACTGTCCTGCAGCAGACGTCCTGATCAGCGGTGGAGTAGAAGCCGCGGACGGCCTCCCCGAGGCAGGACAGACCACGAGAGACCGTGTCGAAGCACTGCTCCAGGAGAGCGGAGCCGAGCTGGCACCACCGGGAACAATTAGCCTCCAGGCGATACCCCGGATGGGCGAGGTCTGGCAGCTTGCAGAGAACGGCGATGTTGTCGTCTTCGATTGGGAGGACGACTACATGATCAAGATCGTCGTCGACGAGACGTTTGAGTGCCCGTCAGTGCCGCAAGTCTGGAATGGCATCCCAGTTGCGTACATCAAGATCGACACGAACTAGCCCGGCACGCATAGCCTCTAGTAATGAGGCTTGCTGCAACCCGTGAGATCAACCGGCCTGCCGATGAGGTCTTCGCTTTCTTCGCCGACGCCTCGAACAACCCGAAGTGGCAGGAGGGGATGGTCTCCTGTGAGTGGACCACCCCGCCGCCGATCGGAGTCGGATCGGTCTACGAGCAGCACGCCCAGTTCATGGGACGCGACGTGCGGTCGGTGTTCCGGGTGACCGAGTTCGAGCCGGGACGCTCGATCAAGATCGAGACCGTCGAGTCGACCTTCCCGATCACCGTGCACCGCACCGTCCACACCACCGGTCCGGGCACGTCACGGGTCCACGCCGACATCGGCGGCGGACCCACCGGACTGCTCAAGCTGCTGGCACCGTTGATGAAGGGCCGTGCCCAGAAGTCGGTAGACGCCGACTACGACCGCCTCAAAGCGCAACTCGAGTCAGGCCGCGACGTCTAGCCACGAGCGCATTCACCCCTTGCACAGTGCACCAGGGTGCGAAAACCGCACCTCCTTGCACAGTGCTGGAGCCTTCCCTGTTGCACAGTGCACCAGGGTGCGAAAACCGCATCGCTTTGCACTGTGCACGGGCATTGATTGCCGCCGGGAAGCGTGTTCTATGCGGAGTGAGAAGTCCGGCTATCCAGCTCTTCGGCGAAATCGACCGGGTCGTAGCGTGTCAAGCCGGGCACGGCATCAAATCCACGATCAGCTGACACCACTCCATCAACCAGTTGCGACGCCGCGGTGGCGGCGTGGAGTGCATCTCTAAGGCCGACTGCCGGCGTCGCCACAAAGGTCCGGAGTGCTACCTGGAACGTCGCCATGTCCACGTCCTCGACCCGACACGATGAAACGATGTCCGTCGACTCGAGGGCGGCGTCATCCCGCCCGATTCCCTTTCGAGATCGCACGTGCACGTATTCCTGGAGCACTTCGATATTGACGACAGCCTGGAACTCGCCCCTTCCGGCTCCGGCCAGGATGCGTCGGCAAGGGTCCCGATACTGAGAATGAACTCCGACTGCATACAGAAAGACGTTCGTGTCGAGGAAAGCTTTCAACCGGCGCCCCACATCTCGTCGATCATCCGCTCCTTCTCGATCTCCCAGTCGTCCATCGGAACGGACTCCGAACTCAACAGGCGCTCTATCGCAGCCTTCTTGGTCAGAGACTGACCCGGGTAGTAACGATCGACGGCATCTCGAACCAGCGACCCTATGGACGCCCCGGTCTCCTCAGA
>JBBDMR010000033.1:0-6967 GCA_040878225.1 Acidimicrobiia bacterium | reverse complement strand
TGCACAGTGCACCAGGGTGCGGAAACCGCATCCCTTTGCACTGTGCAAGCCTTAGGAACGGTTGACGTCGAGTTTGATTGCTTCTAGGGCGATTTCGACCATCTCGTTGAAGGTCTGCTGGCGTTCGTCGGAGGAGGTGGCTTCGCCGGTGCGGATGTGGTCGGAGACGGTGCAGATGGTGAGGGCGCGGCCCCCTTTCTCAGCGGCGACTCCGTAGAGGCCGGCGGCTTCCATCTCCACGGCGAGGACACCCATCGATTCCATCCGGTCGAAAGCACCGGGATCGGGGTTGTAGAAGAGGTCGGCGGAGTGGACGTTGCCCACCTTGACGTCGATCCCTTTCGCCTTGGCGGCTTCTTCGGCGGCTTTGAGCAGCCAGTAGTCGGCGGTGGCAGCGAAGTCGTAGTTGCCGTAGCGGACCCGGTTGACCCCGGAGTCGGTGCATGCGCCGATGGCGAGGATCACGTCTCGCACGTTCACACTTTCGACGACTGCCCCGCAGGAGCCGACACGGATGAGACGCTCGACGTCGTACTCCGTGATGAGTTCGGTGGCGTAGATCGAAGCTGAGGGTATGCCCATCCCCGTGCCCATGACCGACACCGGAATCCCGTCGAACGTCCCGGTGAAGCCGAGCATGTTGCGGACCGCAGTGACCTGATTGACATCGTCGAGGAAGTTCTCGGCGATGTGCTGGGCCCGCAGAGGGTCGCCCGGCAGCAGGATCGACGGGGCGAATCCGCCCTTTGCGGCGCTGATGTGTGGGGTTGGCATTCAAGGACTCCTCGGTGGGAAGCGGTCGATTGACCCCGATATTAGGTGTCGATCAGAACTGCCTTCCGCCAACCGCGAACGGCATTGGTGACTGCGATCTCGTCGGCCCGCTTCAGGTCTTCGACGGTGACGACGTCCTCCTCGACCTCCTCGTCGTCGAGGAGCATCTCCCGGTAGACGCCGGGGAGACAGCCTGACTCGAGCTGGGGAGTGACCCAGCGGTCACCGAGGCGGACCATCAGGTTGGAGATGTTGGTTTCGGTGACGTGGCCCTCCAGGTTGACCATCACCACCTCCCCTTCCTCCGGGTCGGGGTAGCGGGCGCGGTCGAGGGTCTTGTGATACCAGTGCGGCTCGGACGGATCGACCCTTGTTGCAGCCAGGGTCAGGGAGACCGGTTCGTCGAACTCGGCAATCTCCTCCATCTCGACTTCGACGTCGCCATTGCGGTACAGGATGAGGCGGACCTTGATCGGCCGGTTGCTGCTCTCCACCGCCGAGAGCGCGTCGCCGACCGCTACCGGATCGAAGGTGATGTCCCAGTACCGCGCCGAGTCGAAGAGGCGTTGCATATGTCGGTCGATGAGCGTGATTCCGTCCCCTGGTTCGTAACGCATGGTCTCGATGAGATCCGGGGTGGTGTTCTCGGCGGTGACCACCAACGCCTTCCACAGACACTCCTCGTATTCGACGCCGGCGTCGGAGTCGAATGTGATCCCTCCACCCACGTGGTAGCTGAGACGATCGCCCCGGACCACCCCGGTGCGGATTGCCACCGAGAACTCGTACGACTCGCCCCCGGGGCGGATGTAGCCGATCGCACCGCAATAGACGCCGCGCGGTGCCGGCTCCAGCTCCGAGATGATCCCCATCGTGGAGACCTTGGGCGCCCCGGTCACCGATCCCGACGGGAATGTGGCCGCGAAGAGCTCGAACAGGCCGGTCCCGGCGTTCAGCTCACCCTGAACCGTTGAGGTGAGTTGCCATACGGTGGGGTACCGCTCGGAGCGGAACAGCACCGGCACTTCTACCGAGCCGGTGCGGGAGACCCGGCCCAGATCGTTGCGGAGCATGTCGACGATCATCACGTTCCCCGCCCGCTCCTTCTCCGACCACTCCAACTCTCGTCTCTGCTCGTCGTCGCCGAAGATCGAGCGGCCCCTGGGTGCCGTTCCCTTCATCGGCCGCATCGTCACCACGCCTGCCTCGACGCTGAAGAACAACTCCGGGGACACCGAGACCACCTGGGTGTCACCGAGGTCGATCAACGCTGCATAGCTCTTCTGCTGGGACCGGACCATCTGGGACAACAGCCCGGACGCACTGCCGCCCAGTGTCGAGGTCATCGCCATGGTCAGGTTCACCTGATAGGTGTCGCCGCGCTCGATTGCCGCCTTGATCGCATCGACCTTCTCGGCGTGCTCGTCCGAGGTCAGGGACGGCTCCCAGTCGGTCACCAGTAGTGGTCGCGGCGCCTTCGGCCTCCAGGATGAGGCCGTGTCGTAGACACCAAACCAGGCAAGCGGCCCGCGTCCGCCCGGTGGCACCGTGAGGTTGGGGTCGACTCCGGGGGCGGCGTCGTATGAGACGAAACCGACGACCCAGTTGCCTCCCTTCGCCGCCAGCTCTGCTTCACGAAGGCATGCCTCGACGTCGCCGGCTGATTCGGCAACGAGGGTCCGGCTTGGCTTGCTGAAGGCAGAGGGCCCGATTTCCCACCGGGAGCCTGCGAGTATCACGTCACCCGACACACCCGGGACGATACCGGCGCCGGGTCGCTCTAACCGCGAAGCTGTTCCCCCGGAGGCCCAACGATCGCAGGGAGGCTGTTCCCCCAGAGACGAAGTCGAATGGGGGAAGAGTCCCTGCCGGCCGAATAGGCCGGGAGGTAAGGGGGCGTGAGACTCTCGCTGTTCCCCCAGAGACGAAGTCGAATGGGGGAAAGCTCCCCGCGCCCGCCGACAGGCGGGTGGAGGTAAGGGGGCGTGAGACTCTCGCTGTTCCCCCAGAGACGAAGTCGAATGGGGGAAAGGTCCCCGCGCCCGCCGACAGGCGGGTGGAGGTAAGGGGGACTGAGACTCTCCAAGTTGAGAGCGGGCGCGTCCACACAGCGTTGGTGGGCACGTGCCCCCCTCCCCACCGGCCTGCGGCCGGCGGTACTCCCCCCACCCTTCGGGCGGTGGGAGAGATCGTCCGAAATCTCGTCCTCCCCCCGGATGCCCGTCTCTTCCCCAGCCGCCTAATCCGCAGAAGCCACTGGCTCCGAATCCAAAGAAACACATAAAGGAGTTCAGATCTTGTCCACCTCGACCATGCCCCGCACTCGGCGGCTCTCATCAATCAGCCCGTTCCACCGGACCAAACTGGTTTTTCTCCTGGCCGCCTTCCTCTCGTTTCTCCTCTCGGTGACCCTCTGGTTTTTCGTCGACCGCGAGCTCGGTCTGTTCGTTGGCCTCTGGGTGCCGGCCATCCACTCCCTGGGCGTCCTCGTCCTCGTCGGAGAGAGCTCATGAATGAGGCGCTGATATTCGGTATCGGCTCGGTGCTCTTCATTGCCGTCACCTGGGCGGCGATCGCCTTCGGGGTACAGCGGATGCACGACCTCGAGGTCGCCGACCTGAGGGACTCCGAACAACGGGCTGTGTCCAGAGACGACGGCCTCACCGGGCTCCACACCTCCGAACAGCGGAATTGAGCTGAGATGACACACCAGCACGCCGCCCATGCCGTGGAATCGGTCAGGGACTACCCAAGGCCTCCCCGTATAGAGGAGGACTCGAGACGTATCGTGGTGCGATCCGGGGAAAGTGTCCTCGCGGACACCACCCGGTCGATACGTGTCCTGGAGACATCACACCCGCCGGTCTTCTACCTGCCGCCGCCCGAAGTCGAGCTGAACCTGCTCCGCTCCAACTCGCACACCACCTTCTGTGAGTTCAAAGGGCGGGCGGTCTACTGGGACGTCATCGTCGGGCAGACCATCAGTCGGGCCGCTTGGAGCTATCCGGTCCCCTCGCCCGGTTTCGAGGAACTCAAGGATTGGATCGCCTTCTACCCCTCGAAGGTCGACTGCACCGTTGACGGGGAAGCTGTGAAAGCCCAGGCGGGCGGGTTCTACGGTGGTTGGATCACCTCGGAGATCGCCGGTCCCTTCAAAGGCGAACCGGGCACCAACAGCTGGTAGCGCCCGCGCTCCCACAGCTTTGGCTTCCGACATTGTCGATCATCCCATCAGTCAAACGCCTTAGGCTTGAGGCCATGTCTGACACGTATGACTTCATCCTCAAACTCCGCGCCATCCGCCAATACACCGACGAACCGGTGTCGAAGGAGGACCTCGAGAAGATCCTCGAAGCTGCCCGCTGGACGGGGAGCTCGAAGAACACCCAGAAGTGGGCTTTCCTGGTGTATACCGATCGGGAACAACTCGACCGCCTTGCCGAGTGCGGCAGCTTCACCGACCCGATCCGCAATGCCACCGCAGCCATCGTGTTGGTCCAGGAGCCGGAGGGTTACGAGTTCGACATCGGCAGGGTCGCCCAGAACATCATGCTCGCGGCCAAAGCCATAGGAGTGGCAAGCTGTCCGATCACACTGCACAAACAGGATGTGGTTAGCTCGGTCGTCGATCTCGAAGAGGGACAGGTCGCCCGCTACGCAATCTCCCTCGGCTACCCGGCCGACGACGCTGCACCAGCGAGGTTCGGGGGCCGCAAGGACAGCGAACGCCTGGTCAGGTGGATGTAGCGTCTCGGCTGCGCCGAGCCGTTGGAGTTTCGCTCGAGCGAAACTCCTGCAACGCAAACGCGGGGAGATACGCCCGTCGCATTAATCGCGATTCTTCTGTCCCTGCGAGCCGGTAACGTGACGGGTCGAATGGCAGAAGCACTAGTCGAAGCACGGGGCCTCACCAAGAAGTTCGAAGACTTCATCGCAGTAGATTCCATCGATTTCGACATCTTCAAGGGTGAGGCTTTTGGGTTCCTCGGCCCGAACGGGGCGGGGAAGACCTCGACCATGAAGATGATCACAACGGTCAGCCCGATCACCGACGGGAAGATGACGGTGTTCGGGCTCGACCCGACCACCCAGGGCCGCGCCATCCGTCAGCGTCTCGGGGTCGTCCCCCAGGAAGACAACCTCGACCTCGAGTTGACCGTTGCCGAGAACCTCTACATCTACGGGCGATACCACGACATGAGCCGGGCCAGCATCCGGGAGCGGATCGTGGAGCTTCTCGACTTCGCCCAGCTCTCCGACCGCGCCGACGCCAAAGTGGAAGCACTGTCCGGCGGGATGAAGCGACGACTGACCATTGCCCGGGCCCTCATCAACGACCCCGACCTGGTGATCCTCGACGAACCGACCACGGGCCTCGACCCCCAGGCGCGCCACGCCCTCTGGGACCGCCTCTACCGGCTCAAGCAGAGAGGTGCCACCCTGATCATCACCACCCACTACATGGACGAAGCCGAACAACTCTGCGACCGGCTGGTCGTGATGGATCGCGGCGCGATCGTCGCCGAAGACTCGCCGCGAAACCTGATCCAGACCCATGCCCCGCGGGAGGTCGTCGAGCTCAGATTCGAGTCGGGCACTCAAGACGAGCACGTCCTCAAGCTCGACGGGGTGGCGCAACGGACCGAGGTGCTGGCCGACCGGATGCTGCTCTACACCGACGACGCCGAGGCAACCCAACATGAGATCGAACGGCGGGGAGTACATCCGGAGCAGGTGCTGGTACGGCGGTCCACGCTCGAAGACGTGTTCCTCAAGCTGACCGGGCGGAGGCTGATCGACTGATGACCGCCCTACGCGGACCGATCAGGGTCGTCGAGTCGGAGTTGCTCGGCTACAAGCGCACGTGGCGGGGAACGGCGATCAGCTCGTTCGTCAATCCTTTCCTCTTCCTCACTGCCATGGGCCTCGGGCTTGGCTCACTCGTCGACTCCGGCGACGGCGATCTCAGCATCAGCTATCTCACCTTTGTCGCCACCGGGTTGATGGCCGCGTCAGCAATGCAGAACGGGGCGTCGGACGGCGCATTCCCGGTGATGGCGGGGATCAAGTGGCGGAAGAGCTTCGAAGGAGCAATTGCCACCCCGATCAGCCCCGCCGACATCGTGGTGGGGCGGTTCCTGTGGTCGATCGTCAGGCTCACCTTCGTCCTGGTGGTGTTCGGGATGATCGCAACCCTGCTCGGCGCGATGGAGTTCGGTTCTGCCATGAAAGCGGTGCCGCCCGCAGTCCTAACCGGCCTTGCCTTCTCCACCTCGGTCACCGCCTTCACGATCACCCGAGAGGACGACACCAGTCTTTCCACCATGTTCCGATTCGGGATCATCCCGCTCTTTTTGTTCTCGGGGACCTTCTTCCCGATCAGCCAGCTGCCCGACTACCTCCAGCCCATTGCATACGTCACCCCCCTCTTTCACGGTGTCGAACTGGTCCGTAAGGTCGCCCTACCCGGCGTAGATAGCACCGTGGTCACTTCGATACCGGTCTGGGTGCACATCGCCTACCTGGTGGTGCTCACAGCGGTCAGCCTCTACCTGGCCTCCCGGTGGCTCGACAAGAGGTTGAGGAAGTGAGTGTCTCGGCACCGACCCGGATCACGCCGGTCGGCCGGCTCACGCCGTTCCGGGCGCAACGGATATGGGAGCGCAACTACCTGGTCTACCGGCGGCTGTGGAAGATCATCTTCACGGGCTTCTTCGAACCGGTCTTCTACTTGTTCTCGCTGGGGGTCGGGCTCGGAGCCCTGGTCGGCGATGTCAACGGGCCGGGTGGGACGGTGATCAGCTACACCGCCTTCGTCGCTCCGGCGCTGATGGCGGCATCGGCGATGAACGGGGCGGTCATGGAGACCACTTTCAACATCTTCTTCAAGCTCAAGTTCGGTAACACCTACGAGGGCATCCTCACCACACCGATGCGGCCCCTCGACATCGCCATCGGGGAGATCGGATGGGCGTTGCTCCGCGGTGCTCTCTACTCGACCGCCTTTCTCATCGTCATGGTGTTCATGGGGCTCACCGGCTCGTGGACCGCCATCCTCACCATCCCGGCGTCGGTCCTGGTCGGCTTCGCCTTTGGAGCCGTCGGGCTCACCGCCTGCACCTACATGCGGTCGTGGCAGGACTTCGACCTGGTCTCCCTGGTGACCATGCCCCTGTTCCTCTTCTAGGCGACC
>JBBDMR010000032.1:0-6244 GCA_040878225.1 Acidimicrobiia bacterium | reverse complement strand
GCATCTCTACTGGAGATCCCGATCGGGTTCTGGGTGGCGATTTCGCTCCTGGCAGGAACTGCTCTGGTCGCCGCTGTGGCCGCCCCGATGCAGCAGGCCTACCTCAACAGTGTGATTCCATCGAAGCAGCGTGCGACCGTTCTCTCGTTCGCATCACTTACCGGATCGGCAGGGGGAGTTGTCTTCCAGCCCGCCCTGGGGAGGGTCGCCGATGTCTGGTCACTCGGCATCGGCTACGTCGTGGCGGGCGTGCTCTACGTTCTCCAACTCCCCTTCCTTTTCAAAGTCCGCGCCATGGGCCTCGACGCCGATGCAGTGAGCCCACCAGACAAGACACCCGCCGAGAAGCCCACCGATGGGTTGGCGTCCTAGTGGTCTGTCGCCCAATTACTGGCGGCGTTTCTCCGGCCCTCGAGGCCCCTGGCTGCGTCGAAGTGCTCGCCGCAGCTCCCCGTGCGAGACGCGCGCTTCTCCTTGTCAGATGACCTCGATGACTCGAAGCTACGCTCGCCCTATTCGACCAACAGACCATTCGATTCTGCCATCATGGCGTAATGGAAGTAAGTGACTCAAGCGGAGACAGCCGGATGGGAAAGGCAATCGTCCGCGGTGTGTTGATCGGGCTGCCCTTGACCTTCATCGGTCTGACCCTCGGCATCTTTCTGATCACAGACAACGACATTTTCGACTCGATGGCGACGGCGATACTGCCCAGCATCCTCCTCGGGACCTTCGGCGGTGGATTCGCCGGCATGGCCCTCACCATGGAGTGAATGCAGGGGCCTAGATTTCCTCGCGCAGGCTGAACACGATGGTCTGCAGGTCGGTGAACTCGTCGATCCGCTGACGGCCCCATCCGGTGTCGGTGCCTGCAGCGCCGCCGAAGGGCTGGAACGTCTCCCAGAAGTCAGTCGAGTCGTTTACAACGACGGTCCCGGAACGAATCCGGTCGGCGTACCAGAAGGCCTTGCTCAGATCGTTGGTGAACACTGCCGCCTGCAGTCCCAGGTGGGTCCGATTGGCGATTTCGATGGCTTCGGAGTCGTCCTTCGCAGCCAGTATCGGCACCACCGGGCCAAACGACTCCTCCTGTGAAACGGCGGCAGACTCCGGAACCCTGTCGATCACCGTGAACTCGTAGTAGAGGTCTGTCGGGAAGCCGGATGCCCGCCCTCCACCGACGAGCACGTCCGCCCCCTTGTCCCGGGCATCGGCGATGTGGCGGTCCATCTTGTCGGCGGTGGAGGCGTTGTTCAGAGGGCCCATGTTGGTGTTGTCGTCGAACGGATCACCCAGACGCACGTTCTGGGCGGCTTTGAGCGTGGCCTCCACGAACTCTTCATGCACTTCGTCGACGACGATCACCCGCTCGGTGGCGCAGCACACCTGCCCGGCGTTGTAATAGGCGCCGTATACGGCCGCCTCAGCTGCAAGCGAGACATCGGCATCGGCGGTGACGATGGTCGGTCCGTTCCCCGACATCTCCATGATCGACCGCTTCAAACCCATTTGGGAGACGATCCGCTTTCCGGTCTCCGAAGACCCGGTGAAACCGATCGCGTCGATCCCGTCGTGGGTCACGAGCATCTCTCCAACATCGCCGCCGCCCGGAATCACCGAAATCGCACCCTTCGGCACCCCCGCTTCTTCGAAGACCTTCGCCATCTCCAGCAGAGCCCAGCTGGTGAACTCCGGGGGTTTGACGATGATCGAGTTCCCGGTCGCGAGGCCGGGCCCGACGTACTCCATGGGGATCATGACAGGGAAGTTCCAGGGGGTGATAGCAGCCCAGACCCCGACCGGCCTCCGCACGGTGAACATGCGTCTGTGGCGCTCGGTTGTGGGGATCAGCTCCCCGGAGAGTCGCTTGACGTCTTCAGCTGCGATCTGGAAGTAGTCGCCTGATTCGGCGATGTCGTCAACGGACTCTGCTGCGTAAGGCTTCCCCTGTTCCAGCGTGAGTATCCGCGCCACCTCTTCGACCTGCTCCTGCCAGAGGTCATAGATCCGCAGGCAGAGATCGGCTCGCTCGAATGCGGTCCAGTGCCGGAGATCAGCGGTGGCCTCCTGGCCTGCTTTCACTGCGCGGTCGATGTCCGCCTGGGACGCTTTGGGCACGTTGTAGATATGCTCCCCGGTCACCGGTGAGCGCACTTCGTAATGTTCGTCGCCGGTACCCTCGGTCCATTCTCCGGCGATGAAAAGCTTGAGATCTGTTGGCATGGCACGGAATCTAACCGGTGGCGGAGTCGAAAGAGCCCAGGAAGTCGTCGATGTGCCGCCGAAAAGGGTTTCCTGCTGTGCCTGAGGTGCGAGTAGTCTCCGTGAACGCATAGCTGGGTTGGCCCTACCGACCGGAGATCCTGGAGCCTCCGGCCGCAGAGCTGACCTCGAGAGGAGTGAGAAAATGGGACTCCAGGGTGAACAGACCAAGGCATGGTTCAACAGGGCGAGATCGACGCTGATCAACGGCGTCTCGAGCCAGTTCAGATATTGGGGTGACGAGGACACCATCGTCATCGAACGAGGTGAAGCCGGACATCTCTTCGATATGGACGGAAAGCGCTATATCGACTTTCAGCTCGGGTTCGGTCCGATCATCCTCGGGCACGGCGATCCTGACGTCTCGTCGGCTGTTGCCGAGGCCGCGGGAGAGGCCACCAGTTTCGCGATGACACAACGCCGCGAGATCGAGGCGGCGGAAAAGGTCATCGAAGCCCTTTCGTGGGCGGATGCGATGCGGTTCACCAACACTGGCACCGAGGCGACCATGCACGCCATCCGCCTCGCCAGGGGAGTGACCGGGCGCGATATCGTCCTCAAATTCGAGGGCCAGTATCACGGAGTCCACGACTACGTGATGTTCTCGACCGCCTCCGCGCCCTATGAGGCCCTCGGGTCGCGGTTCCGGCCGATTCCGGTCCAATCGAGTTCTGGAATCCCGGACCAGATCCAGACGTATGTGCGTGTTCTCCCTTACAACGACCTCGAGCTTGCCGAGGCCCTCTTCAAACGGGAAGGCGACAGGATTGCCGCCGTGATCGTGGAACCGATGCTCGGTAACACCTTCGGGATTGTTCCGGTTGAGGGTTTCCTGGAAGGGCTCCGCGAACTGACGTCCAACTCCGGGTCCGCCTTGATCTTCGACGAAGTGAAGACCGGGTTCCGTATCGCCGCCGGTGGTGCCTTCGAGTACTTCGGGGTTTCACCCGACATCGGAACCTACGCCAAAGCGATGGGCAATGGCTTCCCCGTGGCCGCGATCGCGTCCAAAGGCGATTACGTCGAAGGCTGGAAGCAGGGTGGGATTTCCCAAGCGGGCACCTACAGCGGAAACGGGATCGCCGCCGCCGCCGCCAACGCCACGGTCACCAAGTTGCTCACGGGCGAGCCCCTGGCTTCGGTGGAGAAGATCGGGCGTAGCTTGATGGATGGTCTGGAGAAGATCCTCGCCGACAAGGGTGTCGAGAGCAGGATCACCGGTGTTCCCGCGATGTTCTCGATCTTCCTCGGCTCCGGCGACATCAAGGAGTTCCGCGACGGCTCGCGTCACAACGAGGAGCTCTACGAGGACATCACCATGAAGATGATCGCCAAGGGGGTCATGCCCTGTCCCGATGCCAAAGAGCCCTGGTTCGTCTGTGCTGCCCACACCGAAGAGGACGTGGCGACCTCGCTCCAGGTATTTGAAGAGTCGCTCGACGAAGCTCTCGAATAAGTGGCTGTCACAGTTGCAGTGTCCGGGGCCGGCGGCAAGCTGGCAACCCCGATTGTCGCCGCAGTCAGCCAGGCTCCTGACCTCGAACTGGTAGGGCTGTACAACCCCAATCGGGGCGGCTCGACTGTCGACGGCATCGAGATCAGCGACGATCCGGAGTCGCTGCACGCTGATGTGGTCGTGGAGACGGCACACCCCGACAAGGTGTTCGCCAATCTCGAAGTCTGGAAAAGGTCGGGGATGGCCGCGGTTGTGGGGACGTCGGGTTTTACCGAGGAGCGCCTGGCGAGGTTGCGGGAGCTCTGGGGCGAAACCGGGCCCCCGTGTCTGGTTGTGCCCAACTTCTCGGTCGGGGCGGTGCTCATGATGGAATTCGCCCGCACCGCTGCGAAGTACTTCGAGGCAGTGGAGATAATCGAGCGCCACCACTCGACGAAGCCTGATGCACCGTCGGGGACATCCCTGGCCACTGCGATGGGTGTGGGCGGCAGCGGGGGGGCGTCAGTCGAAGGGTCCGAAGAGCTCGTGCCCGGGGCCCGCGGCGCTGATGTCGGCGGGGTCCGTGTCCACTCGCTGCGGCTGCCCGGGCTCATCGCCCAACAGGAAGTGGCGATGTCCAACACCGGAGAGGTTCTCTCCGTCGAGCATCTCTCCACGTCTTACGACTCATTTGCGTCGGGTGCGTTGCTCGCGATCAGGCGTGTTGGTGAACTGAGTCCTGGCATCCACTTAGGGTTGGCCGCCCTCCTCGAATAGCGTCCGGCCATGGCACAGATTCACGGCGGCCAGATCATCGCCCGGGCACTCAAGGCCGAGGGAGTCGACGCGATATTCACCCTGACCGGGGGACACATTTTGCCCATCCTCGATGGCTGTGTTCAGGAGGGGATCAGGGTTGTCGACGTCCGGCACGAGCAGGCAGCGGCCCACGCCGCCGAGGCCTACACCCGGCTCACCGGAAGGCTCGGGGTCGCCGCAGTTACTGCAGGCCCGGGCGTAACCGACACCATGACCGGGGTCGCCACCGCGTTCTACGGGAACACGCCGATGCTGGTGATCGGGGGCCGGCACATGATCCGCCAGGAGTTGAAGGGCGGCCTCCAGGAGATGGACCACACCCGGCTCTTCCACTCGATCACCAGGTGGGCGGCCACTGCCTGGCAGGTGGACCGGCTTGCCGACTACATATCGACGGCGGCTCGCCACGCCTTTTCCGGCCGGGGCGGACCGGTGTTCCTCGACATTCCGATGGACGTACAGTTCGACATGGTTGAAGAAACTGCCGTCCGTTTCCCGGAGGCCTATCGGGCGAACACCTCGGCCGGTGCCGACCAGAGGACGCTCGAGTCGATAGTTGAGGTGCTGGCCGCATCCGAAAAGGTGATGGTCTTCGCCGGGGCCGGAGCCCGCCCGGGTGATCCCAATCGTCTCCAGGAACTAGCGGAGATCCTCAAAGCGCCGACGTTCGTGAACAGTCGCGCCCGAGGCTCACTGCCATTCGGCCACGAGTTCCTTGGAAACCACGCCCGGTCCCAGGCCATGGCAGGCGCCGACGTAGTGCTGGCGTTGGGTCTCGATTGGGATTTCCGCACCTCCTACGGTGAGAAGATCTCCCGCGACGCGACGGTGATTCAGATCGATTCCGATCCGCACAAGGTGGGGTGGAACCGGGCGGCGCACATCGGAGTGGTGGCCGACCCGCTGGCGGTGGTGTCCCAATTGGTCACTGAGGGTGCCCGCATCGGCCGTGCCGGGGTCCCGGTCTGGACCAAGGAGATCATGGAACTCGAGCAGGAGCGCGGCGAGGATGCGATGAGGGAGTCCGAGGACGACTCGTCCCCGGTCATGCCCCAGCGCTTCGCCCGCGAGGTTGCAGATTTCTTCGGCACCGATTCGATCGTCGCCGTCGATGGTGGAGACATAGTCTCGACCACCGCCCGCTGGCTGCAGATTTCGACGCCGGGCCACGTACTCGACCCGGGCCCGTTCGGAACACTTGGAACCGGTGCGCCTTACGCTCTCGCAGCCGCGGTTGCCCACCCGGAGAAGTTGGTCGGCGTCGTGTTCGGCGACGGCGGCTTCGGTTTCAATGCCATGGAATACGACACCATGGTCCGCCTCGGGCTCCCCATCATCGGGATCATCGGCAACGACGGAGTCTGGTCGAACATCAAGACGTTTCACCGCATGGCCTACCCGGAACGGCTGGTGGCGACAGATCTCGGAATCCGGCCGTACCACGAGATGGTCCGCGGGCTTGGAGGGTATGGCGAATTCGTAGACCAACCGGACCGGATCCGCCCGGCACTGGAGCGGGCAAGGGAATCGGGTCTTCCTGCGCTGGTCAACGTCCATATCGCTGAGACGATGAGGATGTCCTCGAACTACTCGCAGTAACTAGTGCTCTGCCGTCCTGAACGCGGCAAACGTTGCTGGTCGGGGCACTAGGAGTCTGCTGATTTATCCTGATCGCGGTGCTCGCGTTCGCGCGCGCGTGGTGGTTGTCTGGGGTGATGCAAGGCAATA
>JBBDMR010000031.1:0-6263 GCA_040878225.1 Acidimicrobiia bacterium | reverse complement strand
GCCTCGGTTACCACCGGCCCGGCCCTCATTTCGGCCGAGACGTGCTCGGGCATACCCGATAGCCAGGTGATCGTGGGCGGCGGAAGCACTATCGACGATATTCCGTTCCAGCTCCAGCTGATGAACCCGTATTCGGCCACTGCGTCAGTCGACATCGCTGCGTTCTCAGAGTCCGGTCGGGAGTCGAGCGACTCCCTTCGTGCGATCATCGTGCCGGCGAGGTCGTCAGTAGAGGTCGACATCGGATCGATCCTCTCCGGGCGCGCCACCCTCAATCTGGTCGTCGAGGCGACCCGGGGGAGCGTCGTGACATCGGCCAGCACCGAAGTCGGTGGGGACCAGGCAATGTGGCGGGCGGTCGCCCCGGCGCAAACCTGGTACGCACCTTTCCCGGTGTTCAGTGGGACCAGAGAGGTCATCATCGCCTCGTCGACTCCAACCGACGTCGCGTATCAAATCGATGTGTTCGGCCCCGGTGGGGTGGAAGATGCAGCAATCGAAGGAACCGTCGTTGGCGGCGGCCAAGAGATCGTGGACCTCTCCGGGATCACCCAGGCCGCGCTCGCCGTGCGGGTGGTGGCGACAGCCCCGGTCGGAGTGTTCGCCCGTCTCAGCGCCGAGGGGGCAATCGGAATAGCCGCGGCATCGCCCGTGCCCACCAACGACTGGCTCGTGCCAGGAGCGGGGTCGGGTGCAGACACTCCGGGTCGCGTGGTGCTGGTCAACGTTGGTGTTGAAGTGAGTGAGGTCACATTGACCGAGGTGAGGGAGAGCTCGAGGTCGAGAATCATTCAGGTCCTCCCGGGACAGGTAGTCGAGGTCGAGCTCGATTCCATCGACTCCGACGGCGTTTCGATCGTCTCCGACGGGCAGGTTGTGCCTTTCTGGATCGCACGAAACGGTCCTGCCGTTGCCATCAGCAGTGGATTCCCCCTCCTGGCAAGTGAGTGACCTCACTCTCAGGCTGGTCGTCGTCGGTGGCGTGCTGGCGTTGGTCGTCGCCACTGTCGTGTTGTTGAGGCTGAGGGACCGTGCCCCTTCCCGCCCTCTCGGAACGGTGCCCCTCGATCCCGGGATCTATCTCTTCACTTCGGCAGCATGTGCCGACTGCCACACTGCCCGGAAGAGTCTCGAAAGGCGTCTCGGGCCGCAAAGGTTCGTCGAGTACACATGGGAGTCCGACCCCGGAATCTTCGAAACTCTTTCGATCGAACAAGTCCCCTGCTCGGTGACCGTCGACGATGAGCGCCGGGCGACACTCTGGATCGGCCAGCCTGACCGCATGATTTATGCCGTTGATCCTTGAATGAAGCCCCTCCGACTCCTACCGTTCAGCCAATGCTTGTGAGCTGTACCCGATGCGGGTCTCCCGCGTCGACACATATGACCTTCTCCTACACCGATAGCGCGTTATGGCTCGATGAAATCGTCGGCCCGGCCGAACCTTACGGATACTCCCTCTGCGCCAACCATGCGGACCGGATGACACCGCCCCAGGGGTGGACTCTGACCGACCGACGCACCACTTCCAGGTTGTTCGCTCCGCTGTCAGTTGCCTGATGGCCCTCGACCGCGACCTCCTCGATGCGGTCAAAGAACTCGACGATCACGAGCTACGCCGCCTCCACATCCTCACCCGGGCTCAGCTGCAGGGATCCGGGGCGATGGATCCCGAAGTCGAGCCAGAGGTGCACCTCCGCCAGCAGGAAGTCCGTTGCGGGAAAATGGGATGCACCAAGTGCCCCCACGGGCCGTACTGGTACGCCTATTGGACGGAGAACGGCAAGAGAAGAAGCCGGTACATAGGTCGTCTCCTCGACGACGATACGTTGCCCTAGTTACAAATCAGCTTTACAGTAGAAGAGACGGAAATGGATGGAGCCATGGACTGCCCCCAGTGCTCGACACCAGATGTAATCGAAATCGAACAGACATTGCCCGATGGGCAAGAGGTCAGGTTTTTCTCATGCCACCACTGCGAAGAGAAGTGGTGGACCCAGGGTGATCGGGAGCTCGACCTGAGCCAGATTCTGGAGATGGTCCGCGACCAGAAGGCGTGAGTCTTCCCCACTGGCCTCGGCCGACCATGGGTTGGCCGGCAATCTTGACCGTAGCGTCGGTCTCTCTGATCATTTTCATCATCCTCAACCCCTGGCTGGTCTTTTCTTCCACGACACCTACCGGGGGTGACATGGGGGCGCACGTATTGGGCCCGGCTCTGTTGCGCGACTCGCTTCTGCCCGAAGGTCGGATCCTCGGCTGGTCTGACGACTGGTTCGCCGGATTTCCCGCCTTCTACTTCTATTTCCCGCTGCCTTCGCTGACCATCGTCTTCCTCGACCTGTTCATCCCCTACGGAGTCGCCTTCAAGGTGGTCACCGTCGTCGGCCTCGTTGCTCTTCCGTTTGCTGCTTACTTCCTCGCCAGGGCGATGAACCTGTCCCGCTCGATCGCGGTGGTGGCCGCCACCTCAGGGGCCGTGTTCGCCTTCATGGAGAGCTTCAACATCTACGGAGGGAACATCGCCTCCTCACTCGCCGGCGAATTCTCTTACTCGTGGTCGTTCTCGCTGTCGCTCGTGTATCTCGGCCTGTTGATCAAAGGAGTGAGAGATGACAGGCGGTTCCTGAAGTGGGCCGCGCTTGCGCTGGCCCTGACTGCCCTCTCCCACATCCTGACCACGATCGTGGTCGTCTTTGCATCACTCTTCGTCATCGGCTGGAAGAAAGGTCTGGTCAGCTCCGCCCTCGTCTGGGTCTGGGGCTTCGCCATCGCCGGCTTCTGGGCCCTTCCGTTGCTGGCACGGATCGGCCTCACCTCGGACATGGCATGGACCCCCCTGAGCCGGCTCGAGGAGCTGTTTCCGATCGAGATATGGCTGCTGTTGCCACTGGCAGTCTTCGGAGCGGTTTGGGCGCTGCGCCGATCCCGGGCTGTCGCCCCTCTGATCGCGGCGTCTCTGCTCCCCGTCATCTACTTCCCCCTGCCCAATCTGCTTCCCGACTTGCTGCCTGGCCTGTTCGGTGGAGAGCGCTGGAAGCTCTGGAATGGGCGGCTCCTCCCTTACTGGTATTTCGGCGTTGCGTTCTTCGCCGCGGTTGCGGTCGGGGTGGCAGTGGTCTGGGCGAGCAGGCGGCTTCCTTCACGGTTGTCGATGCACTGGGTGAGGGCGCTGGTCGTTGCCGTTGCGACAGTCGGCGCCGGGTTGGCGGCCGATGCAGCCGACTTCCCCGACTACGCATGGGTCCTCTTTGTGATCGGAGGGATGCTGTTCCTGGTTGCGTCGTTCTGGTGGGGCGAGTCGATGGGAACCCGGAACTATCTGGTGATCCTCGCCAGTACGATTATCGCGCTCGGTGCGCTCAGTGGCGTCACATTCGTCGATGGATGGGCGAAGTGGAACTACGAGGGTTACGAGGCAAAGCAGCCGTGGCCGGAGTATGAGACTCTGATGGCCGATATCGCTGCCCTTCCCCCCGGTCGGGTCCAGTGGGAGGGAAATAGTGAGTGGAACCAATACGGGACCCCGATGTCGCCGATGCTGATTCCTTACTGGACCGAGGACAGCCATCAGTCGATGGAAGGCCTGTACTTCGAATCTTCGCTGACCACTCCGTTTCACTTCATCAACTCCTCAGAGATGTCGTTGGGCGCCTCCAACCCGATTCCGGGGCTTTCCTACAACAACTTCCAACTCGAACGTGGGCTCAAGCACCTCGCCATCTACGGCGTCTCGTACTACGTGAACATCACCCCCGAAGCGGGCGAGGAAGCCGACTCGATCGACTCGATGACGAAGGTTGCCACCTCCGGGCCGTTCGGGATCTATGCCCTGCCCGAAACCCAACTGGTCGAGGCCGCCGGATTCGTCCCTTCGGTCTATGAGGTGCCCGAACGGGGAATGCTGGCCGCCCTCATCGGCTCAGACACCGTGACCGGGTCCGACGGGGAGCCTCTGGCCAGTTTCCACGACATGGCGCTCGAGTGGTACGACGATGTCGACAACCTCGACCGCTGGATCGTTGCCGACGGCCCCGACTCATGGCAGCGAATCGAGAGCCTCGACGAGCGGGAGGCTGAGCTCACCGGTGTGAGCGAAGGCGCCGTCTCCGACGTCGTGGTCGATGACCATCTGATCTCGTTCCACACCGAAGCGGTGGGTGTGCCCCACCTCGTGAAGGTGTCGTATTTCCCGAACTGGGAGGCGACCGGGGCCGAAGGGCCTTACCGTGCCGCACCCTCGCTGATGGTCGTCATACCCACAGAAGAGAATGTGGTGATCGAGTTCAACGACACCTGGGCGGAGCTGTTCGGGAAGATCCTCACAGTCGCCGGGATCCTTGCCCTCATCGTCGTAGTCGGAGTTGTTGCGGTCAGGTCCCGAGCCGGGCGCCGCTCTTCAGAAGCTTCCTGATCTTGAACAGTCCGGCAATCGTCCTGGGAACCCGTTTCACAAGGGATGACCTGGCTGTCCGCAGCTCTTCGACAATCACCGGGACCTCGGTGATTTGATAGCCGGCGCGCTCGGCACGGATGACGAGCTCGGTGTCGTAGAGGTCCTTGCGGCTGACGACCTGGGGAGCGAGATCGTCGACCAGCTCCCGGCGGAAAGCCTTCATCCCGTGAGTGTCGGAAACCTGCGAGCCGAGGATGGTTCGCAACAACAGGTTGAAGACCAGAGTGGCGAGCCTGCGGATCATCGGGCGCCGATCCTCGGAGCCGGGGTCCCGTTTCGATCCGATCACGATGTCGAACTTCCCGGAGGCGAGAACCTTGCGGAGGAACTCAGCCGAGAAGTAATCGATGTCGAAGTTGACCACCCAGTCGCCCGTCGACTCAGAAAACCCGTGGTGCATGGCGCCGCCGTAGTCGGCGATCTGAAGAGACAGGACCGAGACCGGCGCATTCCCGGCAATCGACCTGGCGATGGCGGCGGATCTGTCGGTTGAGCCGTTCTCGACAATGAGGATTTCATAGCTTCGATCGAGAGAGTTCATGGCCCCGATCAACGCGGGCAACGCCTGGGGCAGGAAACCTGCCTCGTTGTAAACAGGCACGACGACGGAGAATTCAGGGGGCATACGGCTGGCGGATTGTAGATATCGGGCAGGGCTAGCCGACTTTGCGCCCGGCCGAAGGCTGGAATCAGAGAGCGCGACCGCGCCGGAGTTCTTCAGGATCGCACCTACCCCTACAATCGGGCGCCATGGATCCCGACCGAGTCTTCAAGGCGTACGACATCCGCGGCCGCACGGATACGGGAGAAATCGACGCTGCTTTGTATTACCGGATCGGGGCTGCCCTCGTCGATGTCCTCGAAACCGACCGGTTCGCAGTCGGGCGTGACTGCCGCCCTTCCTCGGAAGAGCTGACGTCATCGCTGATCGACGGCTTGGTCGAGGCCGGCGCCCATGTCGTGGATTTGGGCGAGATCCCCACCGATGTCCTCTACTACTACTCCGGAGCGAGTTCGATTGCAGGTGCCGTCGTCACCGCTTCGCACAATCCTTCCGAGTACAACGGCCTGAAGATCTGCCAGCCAGGGGCCGTTCCGGTCGGCGAGGAGAGCGGGCTCGCCGAAATCAAGGAGTTCGTGAAGAGTTTCGACGCCATTCCTGACCGCGAGGAGGGGAGTGTGGTCGAGTTCGACCCCGTGCCCGGGTACCTGGAGCACGTCCTCGGTGTAGTTGACCCCGAATCGATCGGCCCACTGCGGGTTGCGGCCGACGGCGGGAACGGGATGGCCGGTGTGGTCCTGGAACGGGTATTCGAGCGGTTGGACGCCGAGCTGACCGGTCTCTACCTCGAACCCGATGGCACCTTCCCCAACCATCCTGCCGACCCTCTCCAGGAGGAGAATCTGGCCGACCTCGTAGCCGAGGTCACTTCCGGGGATTACGACATCGGCGTCGCCTTCGACGGGGACGCCGATAGAGCGTTCTTCATCGACGAACTAGGCAGGCCGGTGTCGGGAAGCACCATCACTTCCATCGTCGCCACCTTCATGCTGGAGAAGAATCCGGGGGCGTCGATAGTCCACAATCTGATCACAAGTCGGGCGGTGCCCGAGATTGTCTCCCGGCTCGGCGGAAAGCCAATCCGCACCAGGGTCGGGCACTCATTCATCAAGAAGGTGATGGCAGACACCGGGGCGGTGTTCGGCGGGGAACACTCCGGGCACTATTACTTCGCTGACAACTACCGGGCCTATTCGGGAGTGCTGGCCATGCTCGCGGTTCTCGCAGTTCTCACTGGCGCCGGTC
>JBBDMR010000030.1:0-33998 GCA_040878225.1 Acidimicrobiia bacterium | reverse complement strand
GTTCGAAGGCGGTTTCATCCTCGTCCGGGCAACCGATGAACCCGACCATCTGCGCCGCCAGTTGGCCCACCTCCGGCATTACCTCGAGCTGCTCATCAATGAGGACGCGGCCGCTGACGCCTGAGCGGACTCAGCCCTCCAGGAACGAGAGGCGGACCT
Source organism: Acidimicrobiia bacterium (assembly GCA_040878225.1). Taxonomy (GTDB): domain Bacteria; phylum Actinomycetota; class Acidimicrobiia; order Spongiisociales; family ZC4RG35; genus MA-ANB-1. Next base: position 33,839 of record JBBDMR010000030.1, on the reverse strand, counting down.
TCCTGGTGTGGTTGTCGACGTTGGTGTCTACCAACACCAGGGACTGCCAGGTGCCCAACTGGAGCTCCCCGTTGATGACGGGGACGGTCACCGAGGGACTGATGAAAGCCGGCAGCACATGATCCCGCCCGTGGCCGAGGGAACCGTGGTCGTGGCGCCACCTGCCTGGTTCCGCAGGCAGAAGGTCGTCCAGCGCATGGAGCAGGTCGGTGTCGCTGCCGGCTCCTGTCTCGAAGATCGCTATCCCGGCGGTGGCATGAGGTACGAACACCGAGAGAAGCCCATCGCCGCGGTCAGCGCAGAACGCAGCGACCTCCGATGTGATGTCGGCCGCAACCGGGACCGACCCGGTCCGGATCTCGAGTGTCTTCGTCTCCACGGATTGGATCGAGCCGCTGGCCTAACAGTTCTCCTCGAACCAGGCGTTGATGTTGTCGCTTGCCTCTTCGAATACCTCGTTGTCGATCGATTCTGCCAGAGCTGACAGTTCCGCGAGTTGATCGGCGTCGGGGGTGGCGCCCGGCTCGTAGCCGGACTCGGCCAGAGCGGTGTAGAAGGCGCCCAGCTGTTCCGCAATCACCTTCAGGTCGTCTTTGATCTCATCCGGAGCGGCTTCGGCCATTGCCTCGAGTTGATCTGCGGTGAGCTGCAGTGACTCGTCGTCGAGGCTTCCGCCAAACGCCTGCGCCATGCCGGTCGAATATGCACTCACCGCCGCGGCCATGCCCTGCGTCGCCTCGAGGCACGTTGACGAGAGGCTATCGAGGTCGTTGCCGTCGTCATCGTCCGGCGCTGCTGCTGTCGTTGTGGTGACGTTGACGTCATCCGATGGCGCGGTGGTCGTGTCGTCGCCTCCGGCATCGCCGCCGCACGACACGACAACGAGGGCAACCAGTAGCAAGACAAGGACCCGGACTTCAGCCAGTTTCTTCATGAGTTCCCCACATAGGTCAGATAGTCGCGACATTCTAGTGATGCGTCGACCCCCTTGATGCTCGGGGTCAGTCCGCCTCGTGAATGCTTCGCATCGACCACAGGAGCGTTCTCATCGTCCGCGGCTGCTTGAGCACGGTGACCACGGCCGAGGCGACGTCTTCGGGGCGCATCATATTCGCCAGGCCGGGCATGTCAGGGGTGCGGCCGGTGCCCATGGCGAATTCGGTTGCGGTCCCTCCCGGGCTCAGGGTGGTCACCCTGATGCCCTGCTCGCGCAGTTCCCGGTCGAGGGCTCCGGCCAGTCCGACCTGGGCGAACTTGGTGGCCGCGTAGACGGCTTCGTCAGCAGCACCGCGCAGACCGGCGACGGACGCAACGATCACGATGTCACCCTCTCCGGCTTCGATGAATCCGGGCACCGCGGCCCGGATCGGCCAGACGGTCCCGGCGATGTTGGTGTCCATCATCTCCGTGAGCTGCTCGTCGCTCAGGTCCATTATCCCGCCGTAGGCACCGATCCCGGCGTTGGCGACCAGAGCGTCGAGCCGGCCGAACCTCTCGTATGCCTCCGCGATGAGCCGGCTGGAATCCTCGGGCTTGGTCACATCCATCTCGACGATCGCCACGCCGTCCCCCAATTCGGAGGCGAGCTGTTCGAGGCGGTCGGTGCGCCTGGCTCCGAGAACCAGAGACACTCCCTCGGCGGCAAGCGCCCTAGCGCTGGCGGCACCGATCCCCGCACTTGCTCCGGTGATGGCTGTGACTGTTCCGCTGATGTCTCTCATGTGCGACTCCTGTGCTGGGTTGGCGATGCTGACGGATCGCCCTGCTGACATCACCATATTTGGAAGGAGATGCTGTGGCGAACGGAATGGGTAGCTCCTACGACATGGAGAGGGTTCTAGGCTCACCGCAGATGGCGATCACAAGCTCCCGGTTTGTGCAGATGGGCGACAGGCAGATACCGGTGGTACTGCCCAATACCCGCGACCCCCGCCTGCACACGGCCGCGGTCATCATCTCGGTCCATGTCATCGGGATCACGGCTCTCGGATTCAGAGTCTCGGTACCGCAAATCCTCTCGGCGATCCTCACGGCCGCAGCGATCGACGTGTTCTTGACCTACCGGAGCACCGGCAAGTTGGTGTGGCCGGCGAGCGGGATGCTCACCGGAAGCGGAGTGGCGCTGATCCTGCGGTTGGTGGGGATGGAGAGCGACAACTATTGGAGCTGGGAAGGCTGGTACCTCTTCTCCGCCGTTGCCGGGCTCTCGTTGCTCACCAAACATCTCATTCGCTTCGGCGGAACCCACGTGTTCAACCCGTCGAACGTCGGCCTCGTGGCTGTCTTCCTCCTTTTGGGCAGCAGCATCGTCGAGCCTCTCGACTTCTGGTGGGCACCCATGGGCGTCTGGATGGGAGTGGGTTATCTCGTGATCGTTGTCGGGGGGATCCTCATCACCCGACGGCTGCAACTCCTCGAGATGGCAGTCGGCTACTGGGTCGCGCTTGCCGGGGGCCTGGCGGTGCTGGCAGCCTCGGGCCACTGCATGACCGCCGCTTGGTCAGTCGATCCGGTCTGCGGGACCAGATTCTGGACGGTCCTTGTCACCTCCCCGGAGATTCTCATATTCATGTTCTTCATGATCACCGACCCTAAGACTGTCCCGACGGGGCGCCTGGCCAGGCTTGTCTTCGCGTTGAGCCTCGGCGCGTTCACGACCTTGCTCATGGCACCGCAGACCGTCGAGTTCGGGACCAAGGTGGCACTCCTCGGGAGTCTGGTGTTGTGGAGCCCGATCCGAGGTGTCTTCGATCGGATGCTTCCTGACCAGAATCCGGACCGTCCTGCGTTCGCCGAGCTGCTCGAGAGGTGGGCCGGGGCCGGACGCCGGGCCGCGAAAGTCTTTGCAACCGGATTGGCGGTCGGATCGGTCCTCGTTGTGCTCACTGTGGTGATCGTTCTCGCCGGCGCTCCGGCCCGGGCTCCGATCGACGCGGGGGAGGTGCCCTTGGCCCCGGAGATCGTTGCCGACATCGATCCGACAGACCTGCCTGCGGTGGTCATCGACCCCGGGGTCGAGGCGGTCAACTTCGATATCGACGAGGACTTCGCCGGGAGCCTCGCCATCACCCTGGCAGAAAACCTCTGGATCGAAGGCGAAGCGATCCGCCGCGGCGACGGGAGCCTGCTTGCGGCCGCCGACGCCTCCGATCGACTGGTGGAGATGCAGGCGGCGGTCGACGCTGCGATCGCCACCGGCGAGCGGGTGGTCCATGAATATAGTTTCGGGTCTTTAACCCTAGGGGTGGGAGACAGCGGGGGAGAGCAACTGGGCGCCGCTCTGTCTTTCGAAGCCACCGGCACTCTCGGAGTAGTCACCTACGACGCGTTTGGCGCCGAGCAGCGGCGCAGCGAATCACCCTTCGCCGCCACCTTCATCATGCGCCAGCTCGGCGGAGAGAGATGGCTCTTGGTCGAGGTGCATTAGAGATACACCGGCGCGCCGTCAGCGGATCACCCTGCCGGGGACCACTCCCGGTAGGCCGCCTCGCTGCGTTCCACCACGATGAAGCGGTTGGCGTCGACTCCCATCCAGGGCCCGGCTTCGCCGTCCGGCCACACCACACGGACCCCTACATCGGATGCACGACCGAGCCCGAAGTGAATCCAGCCGATTTGCCCGCCGGCGTGACCTCCGCCCACTGTGACCTCGCGGCGGATGATCCCATCGTTGTGCTGCACCTCGATCCACGACCCGATCGCGTCGAGATTGGCACCGGGCTGTTTGATGTCGACTGCCAGCCAGTTGCCGGTCGACTCACCGTCTCCGTCCGACTCCTGCCCCAGGTTCCTCCACAGCTTGACGTTCTCACGGCGGTCGACCACGACAACGTCGAGCAGGCCGTCGAGGTTCAGATCGACCACTGCTGCACCCCGGCTTCGTCCCATGTCGGCGAGCCCGGCGTCCCCGGCCCCTTCGACAAAAGTCCCATCGGGTTGGCCGAGGAGAAGGTTGTTCGGATCTTCCATCGCGAACTCCGGCACCGCGTCGACGTTTCCCTTGGTGATGAAGAGGTCCATGAATCCGTCGTTGTTGATGTCTTCGAACTCGGCATGCCAGGCCGTCGAAGGGCGCGTGGTGTCGCCTGTGAACGGCCGGTGGGCGGTAGCGCCGGAGGCCAGGGCCATGTCCTCATACGTCGGGCTGTCCGGCCCGTCTACGAGAGTCTGTAACTTGTTGTCGCCCTGGCTCGTGAGAAAGACTTCGGGCAGCCCGTCTCCGTCGACGTCGTGGCTGGCGATGCCCATGCCCCAGATCCGGGTTTGTTGCCACCCATCGGCGCGCGTGTAGAGGCCGGGCGGCTCACCTTCTTCGATGCGCCACAACTGCTCTTCACCGTCGCGGTAGTAGTGACGGTCGTTGGTCATCCTCAAGTCGCGCTGTCCGCTCCGACTCCAGTCGCTGAAGAGGATCGAAAGTGTGCAAAAGCCCGGCGTGAGACGCTCGGGGGTGCCGTATCCGCTGTCGTCAGGGCGGAACAGGTAGTGGTCGGAGCAGCCTTCAGCACGCTGACCCTCTTCGGGGATATCGAGATAGTTGCCGAAGGCAAGGGTCGGGAGCGTGGCGTCTCCTTCCCAGGTTGCGCTGAACGAAGCCGTCCACTCATTGCCGCCGTCCACTTCCCAGATCTCATTGGCCCGTTCGAATCGGCAGTCGCCGAGGCCGCGGAGCATCAGGTTCTCCCCGACCCGGAGCACCGCCAGGTCGGTGACTCCGTCCGAGTCGACGTCCAGCGGGTAGGCCCCGGTGACCCCGTCGACATCGGTGAGCGGGTCGGACAGTTTCGAGAATCTGAGCTCGCCACCGACCGAACTGTCGTTGCGGAACAGTGCCGCCGGCCGGGAACCACCGGCAAAGTACAGGTCGGGCAGTCCGTTGTCGTCGCAATCGAAGGAGGCAACCCCGCCGCCCACGAAGTACTGGAACTCTCCGTCGTACACATGCTCCACTCCTGCCACAGCAGTTTCCTCGCTGAAGTTCGGCGCCCCGGCGGCCTGGCCGCCTCCGTCACCCTCGATGAGTTGCATGGTTGCCAGGGCGAGACCTGAGGTGACCAGGGCTCCCACGGCGAGACCTGCGAGCAAAAACAAGATGTTCCGTGAGCGCACCCGGGTCCCTTCGCCGGTCATCACATTTGCCGGGTCGTTGCGGGAGGTGGACAATGCGAGGGAGTCGACACAGAAAGAGAGCCAGAGTGGAGAAAACGCAAAACCCCCTGAGATGGGGAGTCCTTGGCGCTGCTGACATCGCGGTGCACAAGGTAATCCCTGCGATCAAAGCCTCGCGGGAGGGCCGTGTCGATGCCATCGCGTCGAGGACGGAAGATCGGGCGAAGGCAACGGCCGAACGCCTTGGGATCCCGAAATGGTTCGGGTCGTATCAGGGCCTCCTGGAGGATCCCGATATCGAAGCCGTGTACATCCCTCTGCCCAACCATCTCCACAAGGAGTGGACTCTTGCCGCAGCCGCGGCGGGCAAACACGTACTTTGTGAGAAGCCGCTGGCGATGTCGTCGGACGATGCCAGAGAGATGATCGCGGCATGCGAAGCCGCCGGAGTGAAGCTGATGGAGGCATTCATGTACCGGCTCCACCCGATGTGGCTCAAGGTGCGAAGTCTCGTCGATGAGGGAGAGATCGGCGATCTCGTTGCTATCCAATCCCTCTTCTCCTATTACAACGACGACCCATCGGACATCCGCAACATCCCCGAGGTCGGAGGGGGTGCCCTCTACGACATCGGGTGCTACCCGGTAAATGTGGGAAGGATGCTGTTCGGTTCCGAGCCAACGGTGGTCAAGTCGTCGATCCGGCGCGACGCTGATTTCGGCACCGACACCTTGACCTCGGCTGTCCTCGATTTCGCGGGCCGCCACATGACATTCACCTGTTCGACGCGGATGGCAGACCATCAGTGGGTGGGAGTCCAAGGCACCACGGGCCGGCTCGTGGTCGAGATCCCGTTCAACATCCCTCCGGACCGTGCCACCCGCATCCTGCAATACGGGAACGGAGAGCCATCGGAGAAGATTCACGAGATCCCCCCGACCGACCAGTACGGGGTCCAGGCCGATGCATTTGCAAGAGCTGTTCGGGACGACACCCCGGTGCCTACCCCGGTCGTGGACGCCGTCGGAAATTTGGTCGTCATCGAACGAATCTTCGTCGACGGGGCCGGCTAACTCCTCACGCATTGGCCGGGCTGGCAACGATCCCCTCGGACGAGGGCACCTCATCGGAGGGGGCGGGGGTGGTGCCGTTGAAGGCAGCGGGACTGGCAATTACCTCACCGAGCACCAACTCTGCCGCCCCCATCAGAGGTGCGTCGACACCCAGCTCACAGCGACGGATGCTCGCCATCTTCGCAGGCGCTTCGAGTGAAGACTCCATCGATCCCCGTCGCACTGAACCCTCCAGATAGGCAAACAGCTCCGAATAGAAACCTCCGACGACGACCACCTCAGGGTTGAAGCAGTTGATGAGGTTCCCGATGCCGATCCCCAGCCAGCGGCCGATCTCGTCCAGCGCTTCGAGAGTCGCGGCATCCCCACGATCCGCCCTCGACACCAACTCTTCGAGGAGCGCCTGACCGACCGGTCCATCCGGAAGGCCGGCTCGTCGGGCCAGGGCCTCTTCTCCGGCTTCGGTCTCCCAGCATCCGATCGAACCGCATCGGCAGCGGCGCCCACCCGGGTTGATCATATTGTGTCCTGCCTCACCGGCGTAACCGGCCGATCCCAGCATCGGTATGCCATTGATGATGATCCCGGTCCCGATGCCCACCTCACCGGCAACAAATATCAGATGGCCGACTCCCCGGCCCGCGCCGCGCCGGTATTCGCCAAGCGCGCCGAGGTCAGCTTCGTTGGCGAGCATGATGCGTTCGATCCCGAGTTCGTCTGCTGCAATTTTGCCCAGCGGCACATCCCGCCACCCCAGATTGGGTGCGAGGTGGACGAAGCCGTCTGAGCGCCGCACTACTCCCGCGACTGCGATGCCGGCACCAACGAGCCTGTGACCGGGCGGCAGGGCGGCGAGTAGGGGGGCGGCCAGGCTGGCCACGTGCTCGATGGTTTCCTGTGGAGAAGAGGCTCCCCGGGGTCGGGCGACCCGTATCTCGTCGTACACCTTCCCGCCAAGGCCGACCGTCCTTGCCGCCACCGAATCGACCGTCAGTTCGAGGGCGAGAACCACCGCCCCATCCGGTCGGGCACTTGCGACGGGTGAGGGTCGGCCCGGGCCGGTACTGGCAATACCCGGACCTTCTTCAACGAGTTCGAGCCCGACAAGCTCGCCAATCAGATCACGGATTGTGGAGCGGTTGAGACCGGTCCTCTCCGCGAGTTCCGAGCGCGAAAGAGGCCCCGAGTTGTGGAGGCGGTCGAGCACTGCGGCGAGATTGTGCCGTCTCAGCTCGTCAGCGGCGACACCGCGGCGACGGTTCACAGAGCTTCCATCTGAAATCCGACTCGGATTCTGCAAGTCATCGCCTTTTGTTGTGGATACCACAATATAGATTGCGTCAATCACGGAAAGGGAAAAAGGTTCTCCTGAGGCGGCTCGCGAAACTCTCGCAAATTTGTTGCAGAGTCGAACAATTGATGGGTATTCTCGTTTAAGCCGAATCATCAGGAGCGGCCGCTGCCCGCCAGCAGCCGCGGTTACCCGATCTGATGATGCCCCCGCCGGCTCGACCGGGAGGGCAAGGTGTCGGGACATCGTCCCGGCCGAGGGAGCAACTACTAGGAGGAATATTGAAGACCAAGAAACACATTTGGGCCCTGGTGGCTGTGCTGGCTCTGCTGGCTGCCGCCTGCGGCGACGGAGACACCACTGAGACCACCGCCGGAGGCGACGGAGGCGACGGAGGCGATGGCATCGTTGTCGGCATCAGCTGGAACAACTATGCACAGCCACGGTGGGCGAAGGCCGATGGGCCGGCGATCATCGAAGCCGTGGAAGCGGCCGGAGGCACGGTCATAGAGACCGACGCCAATGACTCCGCAGAGCAGCAACTCACCGATGTCGACAGTCTGGTCGCTCAAGGGGCGGACGTGCTCATCATCCTGGCCAAGGACGCCGAGGCGATCTTGCCGGCGGTGCGGAGGGCGACCGAAGCGGGAATCCCGGTCATCGGCTATGACCGTCTCATCGCTGACCCGGAGGCCTTCTACATCACGTTCAACAACCAGGGTGTCGGGACGATCATGGCCGAGGTGATCACCGCGGCCGTACCGGCGGGCAACTACGCCATCGTCAAGGGGCACGCCGCCGATCCCAACGCCGACTTCCTCCGCGCGGGGATGGAAGAGCTCGTCGACGGGAACCCGGACATCAACATCGTCTGTGAGGACTACAACGATAACTGGGACACCAATAACGCCCGCAACATGATGGATGCCTGCCTCGCCGCCAACAACAACGAGATCGACGCCGTCATTTCGGAAAACGACAGCATGGCCACCGGTGTGGTAGCCGCGCTGGACGCGGTCGGTCTGGCCGGGACCGTGCCGGTCACCGGTCAGGATGGTGACCTGCCTGCCATCAACCGGGTGGCCCTTGGCACCCAGCTGGTGTCTGTATGGAAGGACGCCTTCGGTTTGGGCAAGACCGCAGGAGAGGTAGCCATTCAGCTTGCCCAGGGAGTGGCCCTGGCGGACGTGAAGGCACCAGCCGACCTGGAAGACCATGTCTTCCCCGAGGCCGGCGTTGATGCTCAGCCCTTCGAGACCAATGGTATCGAAGTCTGGTCGATCATCCTCAAACCGACCCCGATTACTCAGGACAACCTCAACCTGGTGATCGAGCTTGGTTGGGAGCCACAAGACGCAGTTTGTGCCGGCGTCGAGCCCGGCACTGTCGACGCCTGCGGCTAGTCGACCCAATGAACTGGTTGGCCCCTGCGCCCGTCATCGACGCGGCGCAGGGGACTTCCATTAGTCTCCGACCCAACCCATGACACGACTTTCGACCGCGCCCGGCACCCAGCCTGATCTCCAGACTCGGAACCGGCGCGGGTTCTTCACGGCGTTGGAGATCGACCTCCGTGTCTTCGGCATGGTGGTTGCCCTGGTGTTGATCCTGGTGGGTTTTGGCGTGGCCACCGACGGCCGGTTTTTGCAGCCGGTCAACATGGTCAACCTTGCTGTTCAGTCGGTGTCGGTTGCCATCATCGCCACCGGGATGACGTTGGTCATCGTCGCCCGTCAGATCGACCTTTCTGTCGGATCCATTGTGGGTGTGGTCGGGATGACCTACGCCTACCTTATGGCCCGGGTACTCCCGGAGATCGTCGGCTTCGGCAGCCCGTGGATCTGGGTTATCGGCCTGGCTGTCGGCCTGACCCTGGGATCACTGATCGGCGCGGTCCAGGGCTTCATCGTCGCTTACGTCGGAGTGCCGTCATTTGTCGTCACCCTCGGTGGCCTTCTCATCTTCCGAGGAGCAACCTGGCTAGTCACCAGAGGGGTGACCATTTCTCCGGTCGATCCCACCTTCCGCAAGCTCGGAGGAGGTCCGCAGGGCTCCATCGGAGGTACCGCTAGCTGGGTCGTGGGTGGCCTCGCCTGTGCCGGAATCGTCTTCCTGCTTGCCTCCGGGAGGCAGCAGCGGATGAGGTTTGGCTTTCCTCTGCGCCCACGGTGGGCCGAGGCCCTAGTGGGGAGCGTGGGGTGCGCCGCCGTGCTAGCGCTCGTCTGGCTGTTCAACAGCTACAAATGGCCCCCAGCCCTGGCCGAGAGACATGCGGCGGCGACCGGTATCACCATCCCTCCCAACGGCTTGCCCGCTGGGATCCCCTGGCCGGTAATCCTCCTTCTCGCCGTGACACTGGTGATGACGTTCGTCGCCACCCGGCGCCGCTTTGGGCGGTACGTCTTCGCCATCGGGGGCAACCCCGAGGCCTCAGAACTCGCCGGCATCAACACCAAGTGGACTGTGATGAAGACTTTCATCCTCATCGGTTTCCTCTGCGCAGTGAGTGCCGCGGTCGCCACTGCCAGACTCGACGGTGCCACCCTCGATCTGGGCGAGGGCTACGAGCTCTACGTAATCGCCGCCTCAGTGATCGGGGGCACCTCATTCTCCGGGGGGATCGGGACCATCCCAGGGGCAGTCCTCGGTGCCCTGGTCATGTCGTCTCTCGCCTACGGACTCAGCTTCATGGGTCTGTCGTCGCCGATCCAGGACATCGTGGCCGGGATCGTGCTCATCATCGCCGTCGCCTTCGACACCATCAACCGACGGCGCAAGGCCTAGGAGGATCGACATGCCCGAAGGCGTACCACTGGTGGAGATGAGGGACATCAACGTCTCCTTTGGGGGGGTTCATGCAGTAAGAGACGTGACCGTCGACTTGTACCCGGGCGAGATCGTGGCAATTGTCGGGGGCAACGGCGCCGGCAAGTCGACCCTGATCAAGACCCTGTCCGGCGCCCAGAAGCCGGACTCCGGGAAGATCCTTATCGACGGCAAGCCAGTCGCCATCCACAGCCCGATGGAAGCCAAGAACCTGGGGGTGGAGACCATCTACCAGACCTTGGCTCTGGCGGACAACATCGATGCGCCTTCCAACGTGTTCCTGGGCCGGGAGATCCTGACTTCCGTGCGGACCCTCGACGACTCGGCGATGGAGGACTCGACGCGCAAGGTGATGAAGCGTCTCAACCCCAGATTCGAGAACTTCAAGGTCGCGGTGCAGTCACTGTCTGGTGGGCAACGGCAATCGGTGGCGATCGCCAAGGCGGTTCAATTCAACGCCCGGATCCTGATCATGGACGAGCCGACCGCCGCGCTCGGACCCGCAGAGACCGAGGTGGTAAGAGATCTCATGCGTCAGCTCAAGGCGGAAGGGATCGGGATCTTTCTCATCAGCCACGACATCCACGACGTCTTCGACCTGGCTGATCGGATCAGCGTCATGCTCCAAGGCGAGCTGGTGGGGACGGTGAACAAAGAGGATGTGACCATGGACGAGGTTCTGGCCATGATCATCATTGGCAAGAAGCCCGAAGAAGTCACCGAGACCGATCTCGAACAGCTCCGCGGTTAGTCAGATCCGGTTGGGGCACCTCCGGATGCAATTGCATTGAAACTGGGGCTGAGCGCTGGATACAGGTCCCGGTAGACCTCGTGAGCCGCCTGATACTTCCCGGCATCATCCGATGGGCTGGCCGCAGGATGGATGGTGACCACATCGGCGCACGCGGCTTCCACGGTCTCGAACCATCCGAAGCCGGTCGCTGCCAGTAAGCCCGCCCCGTAGGCGGCACCCTCTTCGGTCGCCACGGTCGCGATCTCGGCCCGGAGCACGTCCGCGAGGATCTGGCGCCACAGGCTGCTTCGGGTCCCACCACCTGATGCCCTGATCTGAACCGGAGCGGGGAGACCGGCACCCTGCATGAGATCGAGACCGTCGCGCAAGCCAAATGCAACACCCTCCAGGACGGCACGGGTCAGGTGCCGGAGGTCATGGCGGATGGTCAGGCCGACGAAGGCGCCCCGCGCCCGGGGGTCGGGGTGGGGTGTCCGCTCGCCGGTCAGGTAGGGGAGGAAGAACAGTCCGTCACTGCCAGCGTCGACTTCGGCGGCACCAGCGACGAGTTCGTCGAACGTCTTCCCGGGCGCGATCGCGTCCCGGAACCAGCGGAGACTCCCTGCCGCCGAGAGCATCACCCCCATCATGTGCCAGCGGCCGGGCACTGCATGACAGAAGGAGTGGACACGCCCCCGGGCCTCGATCGAGGGTCCGTCTGTGGTGGCGAAGACGACTCCGGAGGTGCCCAGCGAAAGGGCGACGACGCCCGACGCTACTGCACCGACCCCGACTGCGTTCGCCGACTGGTCGCCCCCGCCGGCGACAACGGGTGTGCCGGCCCTCAGGCCGGTAGCGGCAGCGGCGTCCTGGTTTATGGTCCCGGTGATCTCCGGTCCCTCGAATGTCGGTGGCAGCAGGGAGTGGTCTATACCCAGCGCGTCGAGGATCTCCGGAGACCAGGTCCGGCGGGCGAGGTCGAAGAGGATTGTCCCCGATCCACCGGCAACATCCACCGCGTACTCGCCGGTCAGCCGGTACCGAACGTAGTCCTTGGGTAACAGGACGTGTCTGACCTTCGCCCAGTTCTCTGGTTCGTTATTCGCCACCCAGAGCAGCTTCGGGGCGGTGAACCCGGTGAGAGCATCGTTGCCGGTGATCTGGATCAGTCGCTCGGCACCTACCTTCTGGCGGATTTCGTCGCATTCGGCCCCGGTCCGCTGGTCGTTCCACAGGATTGCCGGCCGGACTACATCTCCGTTCTCGTCGAGGAGCACCGACCCGTGCATTTGCCCGGTGAGGCCCACCGCCTGGACATCGGAGCCCTCGACCCCGCTCTCGGCGAGGACATGAGATATGGCGTCGATCGCTCCCGCCCACCACAAGGCGGGGTCCTGTTCTGACCAGAGAGGTCGGGGTGTCTCGTATCCGTAGGAGGCCGAGCCCACACCCCTGACCGCACCCACATCGTCGACGAGGATTGCTTTGGTGGCGGTCGTAGAGACATCGAGGCCGATGACGAAGCTCATGGGGTCACCGCGACGACGGCGGATTCGAGATCGGGGCAGCGGCTTACCTCCCAGACCTCGAAATGGCGTGTCTCCTCGCCGGGTTCGAACCGGACCAGGGGCCCGAGGCTCTCGAGTTCACAGAACAGTTCATTGGCGTAGACCTGGGCGATTGCACCCCGGTCGGAGTATTCCCCTGGAGGAGCAGCGAACCGTTTGGTGAACAGGTAGCCGCCCCTGAGGTACCCGACGCTGCCCGGGTCAGGCCCGGAGCCCAGCTTGATTGGCTCCCCTGGCATGGCATGGATCAGAGCCGAGTTCTCGGCCCAGGAGATCCGCTCGTCGTTGAGGCGGGTATAGGGCCAAGCGACAATGCTCCTGTCTGCTCCCTGCCCCTTGCCGACCCCGACAACGGGGAGGATGGCGACACCGCCCGTTGGGAGCTGGGTGATTGCCCACGGGCTGGCTTCGATCGGTTCCTCACCCGCCCAGCGCAGGTGATGGCCGACATTGAGCCGGGTGTCCGCCCAATTGAGATGGATGGTCTTCTCGAAGCCGGCCATGTCCGGTGGGGCGGCAATCGTGAGGCTGTCGGTTCCGGAGGTGACCGTGCAGATGTGATCGTCGGGTGCGTATGTGACAGCAGGATCTTCGGGCGACACCCAGAGCCGGTGCCCGCCTCGAAACCGGTACTTCGCTCCGGATGGGTGGCTGACCGACACTTCCGGTTCGAGGGTGACGAACATCTCCGGGCTGTCGTCGTGCTTCAGGCCGACCACACGGGGACCAAAGGCGGTTGCCACAGTCAACTCGTAAGGGCCCAGTTGCTGACGGATCTCGCCCGGGTTCCCGGATCCGGACTCGGCCAACCTCCTACTTCTCCTGGGACCAGATGATCCGGTTGGCCCGATTCTCGAGCAGCTCCTGACGGCCGGAAACGGGCGCGGGGTCGACGTCACCCGACATGACTTTCGCCTCGAGGGACTCGAGTGTCTCGTTCCCTTCGAGAATCCGCCTGCCGAGGTCGTCAGACCACCCGGCATACCTTTCGGCGAGCGGCCCGGACAGCGTCTCTTGCTCAACGAGGTCGGCCGCGACGAGGAGAGCTCTGGCGAGGGTGTCGATTCCGCCGATATGGCCGTGGAACAGGTCGGTGCGGTCGATCGACTGTCGGCGCAGCTTGGTGTCGAAGTTGAAGCCGCCGGTGGTGAATCCCCCGCCACGCAGGATCTCGTAGAGCACCAGGGAGAGCTCTTCGACGGAGTTGGGAAACTGGTCGGTGTCCCAACCGTTCTGGTAGTCGCCGCGGTTGGCGTCGATCGAACCGAAGATGCCGCTGGCCACCGCGTACGCCACTTCGTGGTGGAAGCTGTGCCCGGCCAGGGTGGCGTGGTTCCCTTCGATGTTCACCCGGTATTCGTCGACCAGGTCGAAGTGCTCCAGGAAGCCGTGCACCGACTGGCTGTCGTAGTCGTACTGGTGTTTGGTAGGCTCGGCCGGCTTCGGCTCGATGAGGAGGGTTCCTTCGAAGCCGATCTTGTGCTTGTGCTCGGCTACCAGGGTGAGGAATCGGGCGAACTGCTCCTGTTCCCGTTTCAGATCGGTGTTGAGCAGCGTCTCGTAGCCCTCGCGGCCTCCCCAGAGCACATAGTTGGCACCACCGAGGTGGTGCGTGGCCTCGAGTACGTGTTTCACCTGGGCCGCGGCGTAGGCGAACACCTCCGGATGGGGGTTCGTGGCCGCTCCCGCCGCATAGCGGGGATGGCTGAACAGGTTGGCGGTCCCCCAGAGAAGCCGGACACCGGTCTCGGCCATCTTCTTCTCGGCATATCCGATCATCTCTTCGAGGTTATGTGCCGACCCGGCGAAGCTCTCCCCTACCGGAGCGATGTCGACGTCGTGGAAGCAGAAGAACGGCACCCCGAGTTTGGCGACGAATTCAAAAGCGGCGTCCATCTTCTGCCGGGCCGCTGCCATCGGGTCGCCGGTGCCTGCCAGCCAGGGCCGGTCAAAGGTCCCCGCGCCGAACACGTCGCTGCCCGGCCAGTTGAACGAGTGCCAGTAACAAACGGCGATACGGAGATGGTCTTCCATCCGCTTCCCGAGGACCATGCGATCCGGCTCGTACACCTTGAAGGCCAGATCGTTGTCCGACCCAAGCCCTTCGAACCCGATGCGATCGGTCACCCCGACAAAGAATTCTTCCGCCATGCAATCCCTCCGAACGCCCCGGTGATACCGGGACTGTGGGCTTTCCCAAGCAGGCGCGGTGCCTGCTCTTCAGCCGTGTTTTTCTGAACTACTGAACACTATTGGAACCACAGCCCGGGAGCAACGCCCAAAGGCGTTTTTAGTGGGCATATTCGCTGTCTTCGGGGTCGATATCGGTGGTTTCGCCGCCTCCAGGGGAACCCGGCTCGGCCCTCACAGTTGGGCGGGGGCGCTTGTATGATTTCAACAGATGGATGAGGCGCCCGCTCGAAGTACGAGGGTCGGCCTGCTGGGCCGACCGAGCTTGAATTCCCAACCGGGTGACGCGGGGGTGCCTCCGTGGGCGGGTTAGGTGTCCAGATAACCCTTGTCCTTGTGCTGCTGCTGATCAACGGCGTACTGGCCGGGAGCGAAATCGCGCTTATCTCGCTCCGCGAATCACAGATTGCCCGCCTCGAAGCAGGCTCCGCCACGGGCCAGCGCCTCGCCGCTCTCGCCCGGGATCCGAATCGGTTCCTGGCAACGATCCAGATCGGAATCACCCTTTCCGGATTCCTCGCTTCGGCGACGGCGGCGGTCTCGCTGGCCGGTCCGTTGATCCCCTTGCTGACGTTCGCCGGGAACGCCGCTCGTCCCCTGGCCATCGTCTTGGTGACTCTGGTCCTCACGTTCGTCACGCTCGTGGTCGGGGAGTTGGCACCGAAACGCCTCGCGTTGCAGCGTGCCGAGTCATGGTCGATGCTGGTCGCTGTGCCCTTGCATTGGGCGTCCGTAGTCTCCCGCCCGCTGGTTTGGGTGCTCAGCAGGTCCAGTGACTTCGTGGTGAGGTTGTTTGGAGGGGAGCCCGGTCGGACCAGGGAGGAGGTGGCTGTTGAGGAGTTGCGGGACCTGATCATCGCCCATGCGGATATCTCTGAAGACCATCAGGAGGTATTGGTAGGTGCCTTCGAAGTGGCGCAGCGTACTGTGCGACAGGTCCTGGTGCCGCGTTCGGAGGTGGTTGTCATCGACGCCGACGACACCGTTGCCCAGGCTCTCGCCCTTCTCCTCGAGGAGGGCCACTCCCGGGCGCCCGTCGCACCGGGGCGTGATCTGGACGACGCGCTGGGGATAGCTCATCTTCGGGACCTGGTGACTGCCCACCCGGACGCCAAGGTCTCTGCGGTGCTGAGCGATTCGGTGGCCTTGCCCGAGACCGTCTCGGTCCTGGCCGGGCTGCGCCGACTCCAGGAGACGCGCCAGCAGATGGCCCTCGTCGTGGACGAGCACGGTGGAGTCGAGGGCATTGTCACCGTTGAGGATATGATCGAGGAACTCGTCGGTGAGATCTACGACGAGGCGGACCCCGACCTCATCGCCGTGCGTCATGGCAGTGACGGATCCCTCGTCGTCCCGGGCGGGTTCCCGGTTCACGACCTCATCGATCTCGGGATCGAGGTGCCGATGGGAGACCAGACAACCGTTGCCGGCCTGGTGCTCAGCCGACTGGGCAAGATCCCCAAGGTCGAAGGCGACATCGTGACTGCCGGCGAATGGGAAATGACCGTGACCGGGATCGTAGGTCGCCGTATCACCGAGGTGACGATAAGACGGGCGAGCCCGCACCCTGACTGATCGTCAGGTCATCCTCGAGTCGGCTTATTCGATGTCTTCGGGGTCGATATCGATGATTTCGCCGCCTGCAGGGGGTAGATCGGCCCTCCGGCTCCGGAATGTGTGTCCTGTGGCCGTGAACACGGTGAATCTCGAGGTGAGTCGTTTCGAGACCACCCGGTAGATGCGGTCGCGCACCATCGGGACCAACAGCAGGAACCCGATGGCGTCGGTAATGAAACCGGGGGAGATCAGGAAGGCCCCGGCAACCAGGATTGCCGCGCCGTCGCTCAGCTCCCGGCCCGGCACCTGGCTCTGTCCGATCCGCTGCTGGATCCGGGCGAAGACCGAGATTCCCGCCCTCTTGACCAGGATCGACCCGATCACGGCGGTGGCGAGAGCGAGCCCTAATGCCCAACCCAAGCCGATCCGCGCTTCGACCCAGAAGAAGGTTGCCATTTCGGCAAGAGCGATGAGACCGAACAGGGCAAGAAACCGCATACGTCAACGGTAGAGCCCCGATGATGTAAGTAAGGAGAGCGGAACGATTTGGCCCCCATTATCTGGATATGGACAAGTTCTTGACAGAGTCTGGAATCGAGCACATACTCAGGCCATGCCCAACCTGCATCATGTCGGACCCACTGATCTTCTTCGCCAAAACGGTGTTCAGGTCACGGCGCAGCGTCTGGCTGTCTTAAGAGCAGTGTCCGACCGACCCCACGGTACCGCCGACGATGTGGCCGAGGCAGTCAGGGACGACATCGGCGCCATCTCGCGTCAGGCGGTCTATGACGCACTCAGCGTCTTGGTCGACAAGGGCCTTCTTCGGCGCATGCAGCTTGCCGGGTCATCGACTCGCTACGAGCATCGCGTGGGCGACAACCACCACCACCTGGTCTGCCGCACCTGCGGCCAGACGGTCGATGTCGACTGCTCGGTCAGCGCCGCGCCCTGCCTGGACGTCGTTGACGAGCGGGGATTCGAGGTCGACGAGGCCGAGGTGATCTTTTGGGGCCGCTGTCCCACCTGTCGGGAGACTGACAGTGGCACCTGAGCTAACGAACGAGCGAGGTTTCCAGACCGTCGCAGACCAATGAAGGAGAGAGATGAGTAACGAAGAGATGACTACCGAAGAACAGGGCACGGTCACTACCAGCGACGAGCCAACGTCGGCGAGATGCCCGGTAATGCACGTGGAGCACCAGGCGGTGGGGACCACGGCCAACCAGCACTGGTGGCCGAACCAACTCAACTTGAGGATCCTCCGTCAAAACAATCCCCAAGCCGACCCCATGGGAGAATACTTCGACTACGCCACCGAATTCGAGAGCCTCGACTTCGAGGGGCTGGCCCGGGATGTCGACGCTTTGATGACCCAGTCCCAGGATTGGTGGCCGGCCGACTATGGCCACTACGGACCGTTCTTCATCCGGATGAGTTGGCATGCGGCAGGCACATACCGGATCGCGGACGGCCGCGGCGGCGGCGGCACCGGCGCCCAGCGTTTCGCCCCGCTCAACAGCTGGCCCGATAACGCCAACCTCGACAAGGCGCGCAGGCTGCTCTGGCCGATCAAGCAGAAGTATGGCCGGAAGATCTCCTGGGCCGACCTGTTGGTGTTCGCCGGGAATCGCGCCCTGGAGACGATGGGTTTCAAGACCTTCGGTTTCGGTGGCGGCCGCGAAGACATCTACGCACCTGAAGAAGACGTCTACTGGGGCCCAGAGCGCACCTGGCTTGGTGACGAGAGGTACAGCGGCGATCGGGAGCTGGCGAATCCACTCGGTGCCGTGCAGATGGGTTTGATCTACGTCAATCCGGAGGGCCCGAACGGCAACCCGGACCCGTTGGGGTCTGCCCGTGACATTCGTGAGACGTTTGTCCGGATGGCGATGAACGACGAGGAGACCGTTGCGCTCATCGCCGGCGGTCACACCTTTGGCAAGACCCATGGAGCGGCCGACCCCGACGATTACGTTGGCGCCGAGCCCGAGGGCGCCGGCCTTGGTGAGCAAGGCCTCGGCTGGACGAGCAGTTTCGGAAGCGGCAAGGGTGGCGACACCATCACCAGCGGCCTGGAGGGCGCCTGGACGCCAAACCCGATCAGATGGGACAACGGCTACTACGACGTGCTCTTCAAGTATGAGTGGGAGCTGACGAAGAGCCCGGCTGGTGCTTTCCAGTGGACCCCGAAGGGTGTCGAAGAGCAGGATCTGGTGCCCGACGCCCACGACCCGTCGAAGAAGCACCCGCCGATGATGGCAACCTCGGATCTCGCGATGATTGTGGATCCCGTCTACAAGGAGATCTCGACCAGGTTCCACCAGAACCCTGACGAGTTCGCCGACGTCTTTGCCCGTGCCTGGTACAAGCTGCTCCATCGTGACATGGGACCGGCGGATCGCTATCTGGGCCCGTGGGTTCCTGAAGAGGAGCTGCTGTGGCAGGACCCGGTTCCTGACGTTGACCACGAGCTGATCGACAACTCCGACATCGCATCGCTGAAGGCGGCGATCCTCGACAGCGGCCTGTCGATCTCCCAGCTGGTCTCGACCGCATGGGCGTCGGCTTCGACGTATCGCGACACCGACAAGCGCGGCGGCGCCAACGGGGCGCGAATCCGCCTCGCACCACAAGATGGCTGGGACATCAATGTGACCTCAGGGGTGTCGCAGGTACTCGCCGCGTTGGAGCGAATCCGGACTGAGTTCAACGAGACCCAGACCGGTGCCAAGAGGGTCGCGCTCGCCGACCTGATCGTGCTGGGCGGATGTGCCGCCGTGGAAGCGGCGGCGAAGCGTGCCGGCCACGACGTGCAGGTGCCATTCGCCCCCGGGCGCACCGATGCCACCCAGGAGCAGACCGATGTCGACTCGTTCGCCCCGCTCGAGCCATCCGCTGACGGGTTCCGCAACTACCTCCAGAAAGGCGATGATCTCGCAGCGGAGCATCTGCTGTTGGACAGAGCGTTCATGTTGACACTGTCGGCTCCGGAGATGGCAGTGCTGCTTGGCGGTATGCGAGTCCTCGGCACCAACGTCGGTGCTTCCAGTCATGGGGTCTTCACGGACCAACCCGGGACATTGAGCAGCGACTTCTTCGTGAACCTGCTCGACATGGGGACGGAGTGGAAGGCGACTTCGGAAGCCGAAGATGACTTCGAGGGTCGGAGCCGCGACACGGGTGACCTCCAGTGGATTGGCACCCGCGTCGACCTGGTCTTCGGCTCGAACAGCGAACTGCGGGCAATCGCCGAGGTCTATGGAGCCTCGGATGCCGGGCAGAAGTTCGTGACCGATTTCCTCGCGGCCTGGGACAAGGTCATGAACCTCGATCGCTTCGACCTGAAGCGAAACTGACCGGAAACGGCCTACAACCTCGCTCCAGCGGGGTGAAGACGTCCGATTCGCGCCACCGCGGCACCCGGCGGATGGTCTCGACTTTGAGACGCCGGCCGAACCGCCGGTAGGCCCTCGAGACGGGGCCAACCAGCCGGGTGGCGAGCGCATGGGGAGGGTGGGCAGGACTGGACGGTAGCGACAGCCGGTTTACTCCTCGCCGTTCGGCAGTGGCCAATCGACTGCGATCACGTCGCGCACCCAGGCGGCGAGGCGGTCGCCTCCGTCGACTGTGAGGTGAATCCCGTCACCGCTGCGCACGAGGGCTTCCTCGCCGGATGAGTCGGGGAGGTAGGCGGAGTAGGCCCCGTCTGCGTCGGAGAAGAGTGCCCACGTGTCCACATACCTGACAGAGGGATGCTGGCTCGCCTCGTTCCTATAGATGTCGTTCATCAAGGCCATCTTCGCCGAGTAGTCGGCGGAGCGAGCGATGGGCTGGCCGATCCAGTAGACCGTAGGCACGAGGTCGGCGACCAAGTCCATGGTCTGTGCAACACGCTGCCGGTATTCGACAACCCATTCGTCGGTCCCGAACTGGATCCAGCCGGCCGACGTCTGTATGGGCTGACCGTCGTTGGCTCCGATCATGAACACCAGGATGTCGGTGCGATTCTCTGTCGACTCCTGGTCGAGGTACTGAGGCCAGTCGAAGAAGTCCGGGCGGGTAAAGCCCGCGGAGTATTTCACGTCGTGTCGTATCTCGACCACGCCGGTATCGGCCAGCAGGTTGACGAGCGACGGTCCGAATCTCTCGGTCAGGGAGTCCCCGGCGACCCATACCCGGGCCGGTGTGTCCGGGCTCGGAGTGAAGACACCATGAAGGGTCGTGGTGGTGAGAATCGTCGTGGTGGTTGGGGATGTCGTCGTTGTCTCCTGTGGCTCTGTTGTCGTCGCCGGAGCGGTAGTTGTCGTCCCGAGGGCCGGGTCGGGTATCGGGGCCGGTTGCGTCGTCGGAGAGACTCGACCCAGCTCACCGTCGATGAACTCGCGGGGGTAATCGAGATGGAGGGTCTCGCCGATATCGACCAGGAGTTGTGCTGCAGCCATCCCCATACTCCGTTGCCATCCCGGTTCCAGAGAGGAGGCAGTGTCGAGGAGCGAGCGCCCGTTGAGAACCCCTCCAAACAGGAGGGCACCCACCAACACCAGCACGGGCGTCCATGGAAACCCGGGTCGATGAGCCCCATGTCGTGCCCTGGCAGATTCGGTGCGGGTTCCGGATGTCGAAGGTGCAGCAAGGCGCATGTCAGAATCCGGTGTAAATGAAGGTGGGGACACCTTCCGGTCCCAATGCGTCGACCAGCAGCAGAAGTCCTCCGAGGGCAGCTGTCTGCGGGACCGGCCCGATTCGCCGGAAAACGGCGAGCACTGTCGTCGACCAGTTTTCCGGGACGTACTGGAACGCAAAGACCGAAACCAGGACCAGTATCAGAAGCGGCGTGATGGCGGGAGCAGGGCCGAACGAGCCGAGCCGGGCCAGCACCTCGAAAGCTCCTGCGACTGTGTCTGCTCGGAAGAAAACCCAGGCGAAGGCAACGATGTGGAATGTGATGAGTCGTCTCCGCAGCCTCACCCAACCGGTCTCCGTGACTGGCCGCAGCCCTCTGGACCGTCTCGTTTCTCTCCGTAGCCGTTCAATAGCGAGGGCGATGCCGTGGATGCCACCCCACAGCACAAAGGTCCAGGCGGCTCCGTGCCATAGTCCGGCGAGCAGCATCACGACCACCAGGTTGCGCAGGCGGGCTGATCGGGTTCGCGAGCGGGAGACCACAAGTGGTTGAAAGAGGAAGTCCCGTAGCCAGCGCGTGAGGGTCATGTGCCAACGACTCCAGAACTCACGTATCGAAGTGGCGATGTATGGACTGCTGAAGTTCTCAGGAAGCGTGAAACCGAGGAGCATGGCGATGCCGCGGGCCATGTCGGTGTAGGCGCTGAAGTCGACATAGATGAGGGCCGTGTACCCGTAGATACCTGCCAATGTCTCGAACGCTGAGTACTGCCCGGGTGTGGTGAATACACCATCCGTGATCGCGGTAGCGAGATAGCTGGCGATTACCACCTTCTTGAATAGCCCGCGTCCCAGGAGCCAGAAGGCCACCGGCCCGTCCACGTCGGCCGCAGAGGTGGGGTGGGTCAACTGGGGAGCGAACTCGCTGGCCCGGGTGATCGGTCCTGAGAGGATTTTGGGGAAGAAGCTGAGATATGTCGCGAGATCGAGGAGGGGAAGCGGGGAGACGATGCCACGATGCAGTTCCATCAGGTAAGCGATCGACTCGAAGATGTAGAACGAGACCCCGATGGGCAGGATGACCTCGAACAGAGGAATCTGCGGGTCCAACCCGACGGGTCGTAGCAAGTCGTGTAGCGACGTGACGAAGAATCCGTAGTACTTGAAGAAGGCGAGGGCTCCCAAGTTGGCGGCGATTCCGACCGTGAGCCAGGCCTTCTGACTCGTATGCCATGTGACCATCGCTTTTCCCACCAGGTAGTTCATGCCGATCACCGCCATCAGCAGCATGACGAAACGCCAATCCCACCAGCCATAGAAGATCCAGCTGGCTACGAGCAGCCAGCACCTCCATAATCGGGGATGGGGGCGCACCAACCAGGAGATAATCAGCACGATTACCAGGAACGCAGCGAACGAAACCGTCGGGAAAAGCAATCCGTCTCCTTCGTTTCCCTTCACTTCGAGTCTGTGTCGAGCGGCCGAAAGGTGCCAGGGTCAATGGTCACGAGTAGGGCGGGCCCCTACCCGGGCACTTCTCCTCGCAGCAGTGAGCGCGCAATGCTCAGAATGCGGCGGCATACGATGAGCATGCTTGGGGGATGACAGAGTCTGTCAGGACCTTCGCCTCTGGCAAGAGTCATCGTGTTCTGGCAAGTTGATCCCAGGCAAACGAAAGAGGATCCATGTCCCCAACAACTCAGTTGCCGATCGAGTCGATAGGAGAATTCGCCGACCGGCTCCCGGCGTCCGGAACGCAAGATGTCACCATTGAGGTGATCAACGACGACATTGGAGATCAGATACAGGTGAGGCGACTTCCATGGCATGCCCTCATCTACGACCAAAAGGAGAAGGTACTGGAGCTCTCCGTGGGTGCTCGCGGGCGGGAAATGGAAATCATCTTTCGCCATGAGATCCACAACCCAACCAGGATCTGGGTCGAAGAAGATGCCGGTGTCGTGAGGTCGATGAATATCGAGCACGAAGACGGGACGAAGACAATCGTCCAATTCTTCGAACGTGACGCCCTCGAGACCGGTTCCTGAACCGCGGAGTGCGATCGGGCCGGGACCATGATCGTGACCCTGGTCACCCTCCATTAAGCGAAGATCGTGTAGGCGATCGTTTGGATAGCAGTTCTTTCGACTGGCCTGCAGGTGGCGGTCATGTCCAGTCGGTGGGAGTCCGTCATCTGACGGCGTTCGCCGCGGGCATTCGAATCCCACCGTTTGTCATCGGAATCACACTTGTCTCGATTGGCACTGACCTATCCGAGATCGCGAACTCGGTGGTGGCTTTCATTACCAATCACGGTGATATCAACGTCGGCGATTCGATCGGCTCGGCGACCGTGCAGGGGACGCTGATCCCGGGTCTTCTCCCCATTATCGCCGGGTCGATTCCGATTTCACGAAGACGTTTGGGATCCATCGGCCTGGTCACCGTGGGCTCGTTGTTGATGGGCCGCGCTCATGACCGATGCCCATATCAGTCGTCGTGATGACGCCGTTCTCGTCACAGCATGGGTCGCGGGAACGGTCGTATATGGCGCGGTCGCTCCGATCGGTTGCCGCAAGGGCTGTCCGGGGCGTTTTGATTGGAATCTTCCTCGTCGCCTACCCCTTCATCACCGGTGTGAGCTGACGAATGAAGGAATGGTCGAAAGCCTCTAGTCGCCGGCTCTTGCATTGTGGAAGATCGCCGTGGAGGACCCGCCGGGTCTTCCAGAAAGGAGGTGATCTTCGTGACAGCTCTTCGTGAGAAACGGCCAATGACGGAGGTCACCCGGATGCCGACACGGCGGTCCCAGACCACTGAGTGGATTCTCGGGATTGCCGGTGTGCTGGCGGCCGGGGTCGGTGCGTGGATGTACTACGTGCCGACTGATTGGTTCCTCGGTGGGCTTGTTGAAGGCTGGTACTTCGGCATGTTCATCGCAGCCGGCCTCTTGCTCACGGCTGCATTCGGGCTCTTCGCTCGGATGGCCTATGTCGAAGATCAGGACTACTCGGCCCGAGTGGTCGTTCCCACGGTGTTTGCGCTGGCGGCCCTTGGCGTTGCGATCGCATTCGCTGTGATCCTGATCATCTGACACGTGATCAAAGAACGGGGCTCCCACCAGGGAGCCCCGTTTCTCTATGCAGCCCTACTCGGAGCGGCTGCCTTCATCGCACCTCGATGGTTGGAGCGGGTCCCTTCTCTCTACGCTGCTCTCCTCGGATCGAACCTTCGCAGACAAGTATGGTGCCTTCAAGACCCCGACGGTGGAGAAGCCTTTGCGGCATAGGGGCTGCATCGGCGGGCGCAGGGATCAAGGATATGAGCATGTGAGACATCTCCGAATCATCCGAGATTTCAAGGCACCAGCAGATGGGTGCCGAAACAGCGAGGCTCCAACCTTGCTTCACCTCCGACACCCATAGGCCGACGACCATGCCTTACGAAGTCCTATCCCACACCGCCGACACTGGAATCGAAGCGACCGCTCCAAGTATTTCCGCCTTGATAGAGGTGTTGGCGACGGGGATGTTCGACTTGATGGCGACTGTGGCGCCCGGTCCACACGACGTTGCCATCGAGGTCGAGGTTGTAGCCCCCACCCTGGAGGACCTCGTGGTCGAGCTGCTCTCAGAGCTCTTGTACGAATCGGAGGTACAAGATCTCGTACTCTGCGAGTTCGAGACCACGATGTTGGGGCCAACTCACGCTCGGATCAATGCCCGTGGGGTCGACATCTCCGGGGTGGAGGTGACCGGACCGCCAATCAAGGCCGTCACCTATCACGCAGTGGTTGTCGACCGGCGGGAAGAGGATTGGCTGGGCCGCGTGTATTTCGACGTCTGACTCATGAAAGTGACTTGAGCCAAAGACGTCGATGTGGTGGCCAATGTTTGCGAGGCGGCGGGACTTTAGAAGAAGTGCTCACGTCTGAGGCCGGTGGGTGTCGTCAAAGGCTGAGTTCCACCGCTCTCCCTGGCAAGTACTGAATTGTGGCTTCTGGCCCTATCCACGGGACTCAGCTCGGCGCAGAGTCTGGGGAAGAAGCGATTCGGGTTGATGATCAGGCACGAGACCAACCACTCCAGATGCGGGAATGTGAATGATGACCGCTAGTTCGATATCCCTGGGCAAGATCTTCGGCGTCGAAGTACGCATCGACGCCTCATGGCTGTTCATCGCACTGCTCTTTGGCTGGTCGTTCTACCTCCAGTTCGAGGCCCAATTCGCAGACCTCGACCCGGTGGCCACCGTTTTGCTGTCCACAGGGTCGGTGATCGTTTTTTTCGCTTCGGTGCTGGCCCACGAATTGAGCCACTCTGTGGTGGCACGACGTCTCGGTATCAGCGTCGAGGACATCACCCTGTTCCTCTTCGGCGGGGTGACGAAGACGCGCATGGAGGCGAGCAGGCCGCGGGATGAGTTCCTCATCGCTGTGGTCGGCCCTCTCACCAGCTTCGGCATCGCCGGGCTGCTCTGGTTGGCATTGCAGTGGCTCACTGATGTGGTGCCGTTGCCCATCCACTTCGCTCTCGGTTACCTGGCCTGGCTGAACCTGCTCCTGGGGATCTTCAACCTCGCCCCCGGAATGCCTCTCGACGGGGGCCGCGTGCTCCGCTCGATTCTCTGGAAGACCTCGGGAAGCCTCACGACCGCAACCCGCAAGGCAGCCACTGCGGGCAAGGTCCTGGCATCGGTGCTGATCGGGTTCGGGATCTTCGCCGTGTTCGTCGGTGACCTGAGTGGATTGTGGATGGCGGCCATTGGCTGGTTCTTGTTCCAGGCGGCTTCGGCGACGGGTTACGACGCCGTTCTTCGCCAGGTGCTCCGTGACGTCAAGGCGAGCGACCTGATGTCACCGAACCTGGTCACGATCCCCTCAGACATCACCATCCGTGAGGCGGTGGAGAACTATTTCCTACGATTCGACCACGCTGCGTTCCTGATCGTCGACCTAGACCGTCCGGCCCTGCTCACCATCAAGGCAGTCCGTCAGATCCCACGCGACCAGTGGGACGTGCGTCACGCGTGGTCCGCTGCAACCGGCATTGACGAGATCTGCACCGTGGTGGCGGATACCACGATGGATGTGGTCATGGAGAGGCTCCGCGAGGAGCGCCAGGACCGTGTCCTCGTCGTCGAGGACGATTCCATCGTCGGGATCATCACGCCAAGCGACATCATGCGCTGGGTGAGACGCACCCAGGAGCTGGGGCTGGCCGAGCGCGTGGGGTGAACTTGCCCCGAGTCGAGATGGGCGGGTGGTGATACGACAACTGGTATGAGGCCCTCATCGACGAAGCAGCCGCGGACATCGTCCACGGCCACTCCTCACACATTCCCATTGGCATCGAGATCGGGCCAGTCTCATCGAACACCACCTGGATCAGGGCTGGATGGTGGAACAGATGGACCGACCGGCGACCATGCTCCAGCGGACCTAGTCCGCAAGGCGGAAGACGTCGATCGACGCGATTTCTCTATGCAGCCCTACTCGGAGCGGACCTTCGCAGCCTCACAGCCTTGTGAAGGCCATCGACAACGAGAAGCAGAGGAATGGACGCGATGGCGACAAACCATCCGACAATTGGGGGGCTTTGATGCCCGAGAAGGTCGGCTGCGGCAGGCACCATCAAGAACGCGGCGGCGATAGCCAACTCGACCAGAGCGGCGTAGATGAGAAGCCGATTCGTGAGCAACGGCATGCGCCATGCCGGGCGGGTGGTGCTCCGGCAGGCAAAGGCGTTGGCTGTCTGCGCCAGAAACACAGTGGCGAAGGCGGCGCCCGATGCCGAGGTGAGTGCCCCGTCCGGGAAGCTATCCCCCGGACGCCACCCTGCCGCGAGGAACACGGCGAAAAATGCCGTCATCGCGGCCATAGCTTCTAACGGCCCCAACAGTCCGAAGGCGCGAAACGCAACCTTGCGATCGAGCAGGCGTCCCCTACTGGGAGGCTCCTCCCAGATCCGATGGTGGGCTGGCTCAGCTCCGAGTGCCGTGGCTGAGAGGGTGTCCGTCCCGAGATCGAGAGCGAGGATTTGCAGGACGCCGAGGGCGAGAGGGATCCGACCGCCGGACAGAGCCCAGATCATGAAAGGGGTGAGCTGAGCGACGTTGTCTGTCAGGTGATAGGTGAGGAAACGTCGGGCATTCGCGAAAGTGGCCCGACCCTGTCCGATGGCGGACACGATTGTGGCCAGGTCGTCGTCGAGAAGCACCAAATCCGCTGCGTCGCGGGCTACGTCGGTGCCACTTCTTCCCATGGCTATGCCGATATCTGCCTCGCGCAAAGCAGGCCCGTCGTTGACCCCATCGCCGGTCATCGCCACGACGTGGCCCCGACGTTGCAGAGCACGGGTGATTCGCAGTTTGCCTTCGGGCGTGACCCGGCTGATTACCGCCCCGTCATGGTCGAGCAGGGCACCGAGAAGCTGGTCGTCGCCAGGCAAACCGGATCCCTTGAGAATCGGTGCTCCCGGAAGGTAGATCCCAACCTCGTCAGCAATTGCCTTAGCCGTCGAGGGGTGATCACCGGTGACCAGGGCAATCCTGACTCCGGCGGATCGGCAGGCAGCTACTGATGCTGCAGCCGAAGGCCGGGGCGGGTCTTCGAGGCCAATCAACCCGAGCAGTTCGAGATCGTGCTCTATTGCGGTCGCATCGGAGGGTGGATGTTGTGAAGCGGCGCCTATCGCTACAGCGAGCACTCTCAAACCTCGAGCGGAGAGAGCTTCAACAGCCTGGAAGGCAAGCTGGGAGGCGTTCGAGCAAACCGGGAAGACCGCATCGGGGGCACCCTTTACGTACAGCCGGGTCTTTGTCATCACCGACATCCGGCGCCGTCGGGAGTCGAACGGGAAGCGGGCAACGTCGGGATCCTTGGCAACCACGTCGTCGCTCACGACGCCCATCCTGTGCGCGTAGGCATCGAGGGCGGCTTCCATTGGATCGCCGATGGCCACCCAGGTGTCGCCCTGGAGAACCGTCCGTCCGGTGGAGCAGCGACTCGCAACCAACGCCATCTCCTGCATACGGGTTGTGACCTCGGCCGACGGTGAAACCACCTCTGCCTCCGGCTCGTAGCCGCTTCCGTGGACAGAGGCCGAGCCGGCGGCAGTCCAGACCTCGACGACTGACATCTGATTCTGGGTCAGGGTTCCCGTCTTGTCGGTACACAAGAAGGTGGTCGAGCCGAGCGTCTCTACTGCTTCGAGACGGCGGACAAGTGCATTGTGCCTGGCCATCCGCTGCGCACCGATGGCCAGGGAGAGGGTCACCGTCGGTAAGAGTGCCTCCGGGACCAGAGCAACCATTACCCCCACGCCGAACATCAACGCCGATTGGAGTTCCATGCCGACGATCGTGCTGGTGGCCACGAAGGCCAGGCCCACGCCAAGTGCGATGTAAGTGGTCGTGCGAACGAGGCGCCCGATCTCACGAGCCAGATGCGTGACCGGCCGACGCATGCCAGTGGTTAGAGCAGCCACCGAAGCGAGCCGGGTTGCAGAACCTGTCGCGTCGACCACGGCTTGCCCTTCGCCTTCGACAACGAAGGTACCCGAGTAGAGGACCTCGCCTCGGACTTTGTCGATCGTGACGCTCTCCCCTGTAAGGATCGACTCGTCGATCTTCAGGGAGTGGGCCTCGACCGCTGTCATGTCTGCGCTGACCCGCTCGCCACCGGAGAGCACTACCAGATCTCCGGGGACCAGGTCGTCGGAGTCGATTTCACGGGGCTGACCATCGCGGATCACAGTGGTGCGGCGAGGGACGAACTCGCGGAGTCTTTCGCCGGCTTTCTCGGCGCGGTGCTCCTGGACGAAGGCGAACAGCCCGTTCAGGATGATCACACCGATGATCGCAATCCCCAGCTCCGGGAGATCGGCGAGCAAGGCCATTCCTCCGGCGACCCAGAGGAGCAGCGCGAAGAAGTGAAAGAACTGGGCGAGCAGCTGACGCGCCACCCCCGGGCCACGCGACTCGGGAAGCCGGTTTGGGCCATGGGTTTCGAGTAGCCGCCGGGCGGTCGCTGAGGCTAGTCCCCGGTTCGGAGAGGAGAGGACCGCCATCGGGCTCAGGTGCCGACCGGAACCGCGCGGGTTCCGAGTTGTGCCTCCACTTCGGCAATGACCTGTCGGGTGTGGATGATTGTGTCCGGATTGAGGCTCATCGAATCGATGCCGAACTCGACGAGACGCTTCGCAAGATCAGGAAAGTCCGAAGGGCCCTGTCCGCAAATACCTATGTGCTTACCATTGCGGTGAGCTCCCTCGATGGCGAGACGCAGCATTTCGATGACGCCTTCGTCCCGCTCGTCGAAGTCGAACGCGACGAGCTCGGAGTCACGATCGACTCCCAGAACGAGTTGGGTCAGGTCGTTGGAGCCGATCGAGAACCCATCGAAGATGCGTGAGAAGGCATCTACCTGCACGACGTTGTTCGGGATCTCGCACATGACGTAGACCTCCAGGCCATCCTTTCGGTCCAGCCCGTTCTCCGCCATCACTTCGAGAACTCGCTCTCCTTCCTCGACCCGACGACAGAATGGGACCATCAGCTTGATGTTGGTCAGACCCATGTCATCGCGAGCCCGCTTCATGGCCGCACATTCGAGAGCGAAGGCCTCCTGATACGCGGGGTGGGCATAACGTGACGCTCCCCGGAACCCAATCATCGGATTGGCCTCTGCCGGCTCGAAGCCACGGCCCCCGATGAGGCTGGCGTACTCGTTTGTCTTGAAGTCTGACATTCGCACGATGACCGGGCGTGGGTAGAATGCGGCAGCGATGGTGCCCACGCCTTCGGCAAGCCGCTCGATGAAGTAGTCAGCCCCGCTCCGATAGCCCTTGATCATGGCCAGTATCAATTCGCGTTCCTCAAGATCGTCGACTGCTTGCGGGTTGAGCAGCGCCATCGGGTGTGCCCGTATCGATTCGGAGATGATGAACTCCATTCGGGCCAGCCCGACGCCGTCCACCGGAAGGGAAGACGCCCCGAATGCCAAATCGGGGTTACCCAGGTTGAGCATGATTTCGGTGTGGGTCTCCGGGATTTCGGTGTAGTCGACTTCGATTATCTCCATCGGTATCTCGCCGGGATAGACCAGCCCCGTGTCCCCCTGGGCACAGGAGACGCTCACCGTCTCCCCGTCTGTCAGGATCTCGGTCGCCCCTTCCGCACCCACCACGGCGGCGATGCCCAGCTCCCGGGCAACGATTGCAGCGTGACAGGTCCGCCCCCCGCGGTTGGTCACAATGGCAGCGGCAGTCTTCATGACCGGCTCCCAGTCGGGTGTGGTGGTGTCCGCAACCAGGACCTCTCCAGGACGAAACCTGGAGAGCTCGGCCGTCGATTTCACAACCCGTGTCGGGCCAATCGCGACCGAACTGCCTACGGCACGACCCTGCACGAGTGGATCGGTCTCCGGGTGCACCCGGTACTCGCGTACTGTCGTCGACACCTGCTGGGAGGCGACCGTCTCTGGCCTTGCCTGCACCAGATACAGTTCACCGTCGAGACCGTCCTTGGCCCATTCGATGTCCATCGGCATAGGGTGACCGGCTCGCTGGCTGTAATGCCGTTCCACTGCTATTCCGTACCCGGCCAGGGTGATCACCTCGGCGTCGGTCAGGCAGAATTTGCTGCGGTCGGACTCCTGCGTGGGAACGTTGGCTGTCGTTTGGCCTCCCCGACCCTGGGAGTACACCATGCGGATCTGCTTTCGTCCCAGGTTGCGACGCAGCACGGCTCGATAGCCCTGTTCATACGTCGGCTTGTGGACATAGAACTCGTCCGGGTCCACTGCACCTTGAACGACGTTCTCTCCGAGCCCATACGCCCCGGTAATGAAAACCACGTCGCGAAAACCAGACTCGGTGTCGAGGGTGAACATCACCCCGCTGCTTGCCAGATCGGATCGCACCATTTTCATGACGCCCACGGAGAGCCCGATGCTGAGATGGTCGAATCCCTTGTCGATCCGATAGGAGATGGCGCGGTCGGTGAACAGTGACGCGAAACAGCGACGGCACGCCTCGAGGACCCGCTCCGCCCCGTGCACATTCAAGAAGCTCTCGTGCTGCCCCGCGAAGCTGGCAGTCGGAAGATCTTCGGCCGTTGCTGATGAGCGGATCGCAACGCTGAGCTCCGGTCCGTATTCCGCTTCGAGTCTGCTGTACGCGGAGACGATCTGGTCCCGAATCTCCTGGGGTAGAGGTGCCTCGTACACGATTTCTCGAGCGCGACGGGCACGTCTCGCCAGATCGGAGACATCTGTCTTGTCCAGTCCTTCCAGGACTTCCCTGAGCTCCTCCCAGGCTCCTGCCGCGGTCAGTGTCTCCCGATAGGCACCTGCCGTAACGGCAAATCCGTTGGGGGTTTTCACGCCCAGCGGCGTCAACTCCCGATACATCTCACCCAGCGAGGCATTCTTGCCTCCCACATCGGCGACATCCTCGATAGAGAGGTCGTCGAACCATCTCACGAACTCAGATGTCGGTTCCATGTCGTCCTCTCTGGTTGGTGTAGCTCTCTCGATCATCTGACGCACCGGGTGATGTGACTAGAGGACTTGGTCCCGACGAACAAGGACTCCCGTATTGCGCTTTCAGACAGCTCGCAGGTGGTCTCCAAGTCGACATACGGTCATGGCCGGAGATGCCCTGGTGATTTGGGACCTTCGGGCCTAACTGAGGCATTTCGCCCCTACCGCGCCGACTTGTGGGCTGGCACGGTACCGGTATGGAGACCCAGTATCCGGTGATCGAAAAGTCAGTTCCGTTGGATCCACCGCCCAATCTCGGCTCATATACAGATACCTACGAGCAATTCAGTTGGGATGCGGTTGAACACTATCTCGATGGGGTGCCCGGCGGCGGATGGAACATAGCGCACGAGACCACCGACCGTCATGTACCAGAGCGAGGCGACCGCGTCGCGATCCGTTGGTTGGGGAGGAGGGGCGACGTCCGGGAGTACACGTTCGCCGAGCTGGCCGAGCTGAGCTCGAGGTTCGCCTCCGGTCTGCGACGTCTCGGGATAGGAAAGGGTGACCGGGTGTTCATCCTCTCCCCGCGAATCCCCGAGCTGTACGTGGCGGTTCTAGGGACTTTGAAGAACGGCAGTGTCGCATCCCCGCTGTTCTCGGCCTTCGGACCGGAGCCGATCGAGACCCGGCTGAAATTGGGCAGGGGGAAAGTCCTTGTAACCACTGAATCGCTCTACAAGAGGAAGGTCGCTGGGATTCGGGACCGCCTGACGACGCTCGAACATGTGGTCCTGGTCGGTTCGGAGCTTCCCGGGACGTTGTCGTTCGACGCTCTACTGAAAGACGGGGACCCCTCTATGGCGGCCGAGCCGATGGACGCCGAGGACATGGCGTTACTGCACTTCACCAGTGGCACGACCGGGACTCCAAAGGGCGCCGTCCATGTCCACCGCGCTGTACTCCATCACTACGTATCGGCCAAGTACGCCCTGGATCTCCGTGAGGGAGACGTCTACTGGTGCACGGCGGATCCGGGCTGGGTGACCGGTATGTCCTACGGGATCGTCGCCCCGCTGTCACACGGAATCACTTCCATCGTCGACGAGGGAGAATTCGACCCCGACCGTTGGTACCAGACCATCCAAGACCAACGCATTTCAGTCTGGTACACCGCGCCCACCGCCATCCGGATGCTGATGATGGCAGGTGAGTCGGTGGCCGCGCAGTACGACCTCTCCTCCCTGCGCTTCGTAGCGAGTGTGGGGGAGCCATTGAATCCAGAGGCGGTTGTCTGGGGGGAACGGGCACTCGGTTTGCCCATCCACGACAACTGGTGGCAGACCGAAACCGGGGGAATCATGATCGCCAACTACATCGGCGAGCCGATTCGCCCTGGCTCGATGGGCCGGCCGCTACCTGGCATCGCGGCAACCCTCCTCAGGCGGGATACCCGGGGACAGGTTCGGCTCAACCCGGACGGCAGCGCAGAGGAGGAGACGACTCCTCTCACCGAAGGCGAACTCGCTCTCCGCCCCTCGTGGCCGTCGATGTTTCGCGGCTATCTCGGAATGGAGGAGAGGTACGCCGAGACCTTCGTCGGCGGCTGGTACAAGACCGGCGACATCGCCGAGCGGGACGAGGACGGCTACTTCTGGTTCGTGGGCCGGGGTGACGACGTAATCAAGTCGTCCGGTCACCTCATCGGCCCCTTCGAGGTCGAGTCGGCGCTTATAGAGCACGAGGCTGTCGCCGAAGCGGGGGTGATTGGCAAACCCGATCCGGTCGCCGGCGAGGTGGTCAAAGCGTTCGTAGCCCTCAACGCCGGCTACGAGTGGTCGAGGGAACTGGAAAAGGATTTGATCGCATGGGGCCGGGTGAAGCTTGGTGCCTCGGTGGCTCCGCGGGAGGTGGAGCTATGCCAGGACCTTCCCCATACGCGTTCCGGCAAAATCATGCGCCGACTGCTCAAGGCGTGGGAGCTGGGCTTGCCCACGGGTGACATATCGACGCTCGAAGCCGAGGAGAGCGAATGACTACACGTGAACACCAGCTCCATCTGTTGGAGCAGATGCTGCGGATCAGACGATTCGAGGAAAGATGCGCACAGCTCTACCAATCCGAGAAGATCAGAGGGTTTCTGCACCTGTACATAGGTGAGGAGGCTGTGGCGACCGGGATCATGGAGGTTCTGGCGCCTGACGATGCGGTCGTAGCCACCTATCGCGAGCATGGTCACGCTCTGGCCCGCGGGATGGACCCGGGCGAAATCATGGCGGAGATGTTCGGAAAGATGGAGGGTTGCAGTCGGGGTCGGGGTGGGTCGATGCATCTCTTCGACGCCGCCAAGAGGTTCTACGGGGGAAACGCAATTGTAGGTGGG
>JBBDMR010000029.1:0-6467 GCA_040878225.1 Acidimicrobiia bacterium | reverse complement strand
AGTCGAGGAGAGTCATGAGCCTGAAGCTGAAATCGATTGGACTGTTGGCCGCTCTGGCGCTTACCGTCGCCTCGTGCTCCGCTGATCCAGCCATCGGAGAGCCGTCGGCCACGACGACAACACCCGTTGATCCCGGACCTCTGGCTGCTCCCACGCTTGCTGTATTCGACGCTTGCGACTCATTCCTCGACTATGTGAAGACCAACGCGATCGAACGGGTCGGCCCGTACGGTCTCGACAATCCAGATCAGGGTTGGTGGGGCGGGCGGATGTTTGCCGAAGATGGGGCCGAACAAGCCAGCTCGGACACCACTGCGGCCGGTGGCGACAACTTCTCGGGCACCAACGTCCAGGTTCTCGGAGTCGACGAGCCCGACATGGTGAAGACCGACGGCGAGCGGATTGTCGTCCTGTCAGAGGGCATGCTGATCGTCGCCGATGTCACCGGACCAGAGCCGGTGATCACCGGCAGGCTCCATCTCGGTAGCCGCAGCGTGCAGAGTCTGTTCCTCTCTGGAGACCGGGTCCTCCTCTTCGGGTCGTTGTGGACGAGCTTTCACCCTCTTGCCGAAACCGATGCCTCGTTTGCACCTCAGTACCAGGCGCCTTCGATGGAGCTGGTCGAGATCGACATCAGCGGCGAGCCCGAGATAGTCAGCTCGATGACCATCGACGGTCGTTTCATTTCCGGGCGAATGGTGGGCGACACCATCAGGCTGGTCTCGAGCTCGGGTCCGGTCGGCCTCGAGTGGAGTTTCCCCGAAGGCACCGGGCTGCGTGCCGAGCAACGGGCGATCGAGGCAAACAAGGAGATCATCCGCCGCTCGACTCCCGACAACTGGATCCCTTACTACATCGTCTCGGACGCCAATGGCCGCACGACCGATCAGGGAACCCTCTTCGACTGCAATCGCGCCGCACACCCAGAGGAGTTCGCAGGGCTCAACATGCTCTCGGTGGTCACCATCGACCTTGGCGACGGGCTCGCCGTGATCGACTCGACCGGCGTGCTCGCCAACGGAAGCACCGTCTACGCCTCGGCTGAGAACCTCTATGTCGCCACCCAGAATTGGGAGACGTGGCGTTGGGGCCTGGCGGGAATTGCGGAGGATCAGCCGGAGACGGTCACCACCGACATCCACAAATTCGATATCAGCGACCCTTCCATCACCACGTACCTCGCAACCGGGACCGTTGAGGGATATCTGCTCAACCAGTTCGCCATGGACGAGCACAACGGCCACCTCCGGGTGGCTTCGACCACAAGCCCCTCCTGGTGGGGTTCGGGATTCGAGACCGAGTCTCTGGTGACGGTGCTCGCCGACTCAGGCGAGGGCCGGCTGTCGCAGGTGGGGAGTGTCGACGGTCTAGGCAAGACCGAGCAGATCTATTCGGTGCGATTCTTGGGTGACATGGCTTATGTGGTGACCTTCCGCCAGACCGACCCTCTGTACACACTCGACCTTTCGAACCCATCCGCTCCGGAAGTCGTCGGTGAGCTGAAGATTCTCGGTTACTCGGCCTACCTCCACCCGGTGAGCGATGGGCTCCTGTTAGGCATCGGCCAGGACGCGACCGAGACAGGTCAGGTCCAGGGAACCCAGGTCTCGCTCTTCGATGTCAGTGATCCGGCCAACCCGACGCGGCTTGACCAGATCACTCTGAGCGAGGGGTCGAGTTCGCAGGTCGAGTATGACCATCATGCCTTCCTCTATTGGGAGCCGACCGGGATGGCGATGGTGCCGGTGCAGCAGTGGTTCTGGGACAAGGACAAGGAGGACGTCTTCTTCGGTGCTGTCGGATTCAAGCTCGACGGCCGAGACCTGTCCGAGGTACGCCGCTTCGCCCATCCCGGCGGCGACAGCCAGGAGTGGGATTGGAGGGCCCAGATCACCCGATCCATCGTTATCGGCGACAGGCTGTACTCGATCTCGAACAAAGGAATCATGAGCAGCGACCTCGCCACCCTCGACGAGCTCAGCTTCCTCGGGTTCTAGTGTGTCGATCGAATAGGTTGTAGTTTTGCGAGGCTGGAGAGACGCCATCATTACTCGGGCGTCACACCACCAGGGCGTAGGACTTTCGATTCGTTCGTCTTCGGTTGATGGCTGGCTAACCCCTCGTTCACCGCAAAGGAGTAGATTCGGGGCGAGCACGACAAAGGAAGGAAATATGCGAAGGCTCAGCCTTGTCCTTGCCATTTCGATGTTGGTCGCCACTCTCCCCGCTGTCGCTGTGGGCGACCATGCCAATTCCGTCCGGTTCGCGACGTTCAATGCCAGTCTGAACCGGTTCAACGAGGGAGACCTCGCCAGCGACCTGTCGACGCCTGACAACGCTCAGGCGAAGGTGATTGCCGAGATCATCCAGCTGACCCGGCCAGAGGTCTTGCTCATAAACGAGTTCGACTTCAGCGAGGAGGCGGTGGAACTCTTCCGGGAGAACTACCTCGAGGTCTCTCAGAACGGGGCAGACCCGATCGAGTATCCGCACTCTTTCATCGCTCCCTCCAACACCGGTATCCCGTCCGGTCATGACCTCAACAACGACGGTGCGGTGGGCGGACCCGACGACGCCTTCGGGTTTGGGTTCTTCCCCGGGCAGTTCGGAATGGTGGTTTATTCCCAGCACCCGATCGGGGACGTCCGCACCTTCCAGGAGTTCCTTTGGAAGGATATGCCCCGCGCCCTGCTTCCTGTCGACCCGGCGACCGGCGAGGGTTGGTATTCCACGGAGGAGCTCGAAGTCTTCCGTCTGAGTTCGAAGAGCCACTGGGATGTCGAAATAGAGATCGGGAGTCGGGTTATCCACTTCCTGGTGAGCCACCCGACACCTCCGGTGTTCGATGGTGCCGAGGACCGAAACGGGCGCAGGAACCACGATGAGATTCGATTCTGGGCTGATTATGTCCAACCCGGGCGCAATCACTACATCTACGACGACGATGGTGTGTATGGCGGCCTCGAGAGGGGTTCGGCATTCGTGATCGCCGGAGACCAGAACTCCGACCCGCACGACGGTGACTCGATCCCTGGTTCGATCCAGCAGCTACTGAATCATCCCCTGATCATCGGCCGGTTCGCCCCCACGTCGACCGGTGGGGTCTGGGCGTCGGAGACGCAAGGCGGCGCCAATGAGACCCATCTCTCCGATCCGGCTGAGGACACTGCCGACTTCTCCGACACCGCTCCCGGCAATCTGAGAGCCGACTACGTGTTGCCCAGCAAGCATCTCGGAATCGCTCACTCGGGTGTGTTTTGGCCGGCTGAAGGCGAACCGCACTTCGAGTTGACCGGGATCTTCCCCTTCCCCAGTTCGGACCACCGGCTGGTCTGGGTCGAGGTGACAATGGGACGCAGGTAGAGGCAAAAAGTGAAAGCCCCGGAGCGGAGGAAAATGCTCCGGGGCCCTCGGCCCCCAGTTGCCAGACAGTGTCAACCGCTCTGGCAATGTCGGTCTGACATTTGTGAAGAGACCTGTCGCCGGCTCCTGATACCAAGAATCCGCTAAATCTTCTTGTGCAGCGGATCAGGCACTCGAATCGGGTTTGAGGTGGAGGTAGAGGCCCCGGATCAGGCTGATGCCACCGACCAGGAGAAGCCCCGTCGTCACGATGTAGCTGTCCCCGGGCTCTGCGCTGATGTAGGTGCTCAACGTGATGAGCCTACCGACGGCGAGCATCCCGATGCCCCACAGCAATGCCTTGTTCTCTTCGATGCTCAATTCTTGCCGCCCACTTCCTCAACCTAGAAGCAGGCCGCGACGGAAGGAATAGTCCTGCAGGACCAGATGCCCGGTTGGGAGGGGTGGCCGCGTTCGGGGACGTATGATCTGCGGGCATGTTACCGATACGCGATGTCAACCCGACGCGGATAACCCCTTGGGTGACCATGCTTCTCATTGCCGCCTGTGTCCTGGTGTTCTTCGGGCTCCAAAACCAGACCAGTTCCGCCGACCAGGCGGAGTTCCTCTACGAACGGGCTGCCATCTCGTGTGAGATTCGCAGCGGCGAACCGCTGACCTTGGAGGAGATCAACCAGGGTAGTTGTGAGTCTTCGGGTGGTGTGCCCGTGTTCCCGGACAAACAACCGTGGTTATCGATCCTCTTCTCGATGTTCCTCCACGGCGGCTTTGGCCATCTTCTCTTCAACATGTGGTCGTTGTGGATCTTCGGAAACAACGTGGAGGAGGCTTTCGGCCATTTCGGCTACCTGATTCTCTACCTGGCCGGAGGGATCGTGGCGACGTTCGCTTTCGTCCTCGCCAACCCCGATTCGACCGTGCCGCTGGTGGGTGCGTCTGGGGCCATCGCCGCCGCCCTCGGCGCGTATGCGGTGCTGTTCCCCGGACACCAGGTACTAACGCTGGTGGGATGGTTCCTCATCCCACTCCCAGCCATATTGTTCCTCGGGTTCTGGTTCTTCGCCCAGTTCGGTCTCGGCGGCACCAACACCGCCTGGGAGGCCCACGTTGGTGGTTTCATATTCGGGCTGGCCGTGGCATTGGTCTTCCGCAGGTCCTTGCTGCGCCGGGTCGCGATGGCAACCTAGAAGACCGAGTCAGATCCGGCCTCACCGGCTCTGGCTGTCGTCGGAGTCGTCCTCGAAGAACTTCTCCGACTTCATGCGGCGATGCTCGGCCTGGAGCCTTCTGAAATCAGAGGTCTCCTTGCTCGTTCTGAGAAACATCTCTCTCGAGCCGTCGGCCGACTTATCCCATTGCCTGGTGTTTCCGGACGACACCCGGATCCTGGCACCTTCAGCGAAGGTCGACTCGTCGGAGCCGAGGAAGACGAAGGTCCATGACCGGTTCTTGCGGGCCTCGATGAGGTTGGCGAGAGTGTGGCCGTCGAACTCCACGCTGGCGTTCTCGAAGCCGTCCGTGACGATCAGCACCAGCTGGTCTTCGATTGGCTCTCCGGCGTCGGCACGGATCCCGATCTCGCGGTCGATGCGAGCGATCATCCGACCGACCGCGTCCCATAGCGGGGTGTTGCCTCTCGGCAGGTACCGGTTCGGGTCGAGGTCGGCGACCCGGGCCAGGTCTTCGCCGTCGATGAGGACCTCGAAGGGATCTCCCGAATCGAACTGGACCAGGGTCACCCTGGCTTTGCCCTCATCCTTTCGTTGTTCTTCGATGAAGGTGTTGAAACCTCCGACGATGTCGTCAGCGATCGATGCCATCGAGCCCGATCGGTCGAGGACCACTGAGATGTGGACCGGTGTGGTGTTGCTCATTGTCGTTTCCCCCTTGGTTGGTTACCTGTTTGCTGCGTGAAGACTTCGTGCCCGCTCATCGGCCGGTAGCTCCCGGATGCTTTCGTCGATGGGGATGATCTCGGCGTCGATCTCCTCGCCGCGGAGTTCGCCGATTCGGGTCAACGCTGGTGAAACCCGTCCCGTCCACGACCCGACTGCTCCGTTGAATGCGCTGACGGAGCGCCCCAGGGACTCTCCCACACCGCGGAGATGGCCGAGGAAGGTCCCCATCCGCGCCTGGAGCTCTTTGGCCTGAGTGAGGATTTCGTCTGCCTGCTGGATGGCGCGGTGCTCTTTCATGAGCGAACCGATGTTCATCAGCACCGCGAACAGGGCGTTGGGCCCGGCAACGATGACACCCGCCTCCATGAGACGTTCCAGCACCTCGGGATGGGCGGCGATCGCCGCCTCATAGACCGCCTGGGAGGGCAGGTACATCACGACGTAGCCACCGGAAGCGAGGTCGGCGTAGTCCTTCTTGATGAGGTTCTTGCCCACTGCTTCCAGCTCTGTGCCCTGGGCACGAAGCAGCCGCTTGCGGTCGGTTTCGTCCTCGCAATCGAGGGCCTCGAGATAGCGGGTCTGGGGGAACTTCGAGTCGATTACCACGTCGCACCCGCCGGGGATGTGGACAACGGCATCGGGCCGGCGCCCGTCCCCGTTGAACTGGGTCGTGTAGTCGCGGTTCTCGACCAATCCGCCGTGCTCGAAGATGCGGACCATGGAGATTTCGCCCCAATTCCCACGCTGGCGGTCGTTGGTGAACAGGCCGGTAATGGTCTTCATCTGGGACCCGATTCCGGCGAATTGGGCACTGAGAGCGGATTCCCTCGAGGTGACCGATTCCTGAAGGGCGGCGAGTTTGGTGTCGAGTTGGGAGACCTTCTCCTTCATCGCACCCTCCCTGCCGGCGAGCAAAGTCTTCATCTCGACCACCGCATCGACTTCGGGTGCGTTGCCCGCAGCCTGACGACCCTTGAGAACAATGGCCAGGGCGATCAAGCCGATACCGACCATCCCACCAACGCCAATCAAGGCAAACATCTCAACCGTCAATTCCTACCTCCTCTTCCTTCAGGACAAGTATGAGGGGAGGGTGTGACAGATTTTCTCCACAGCCTGGGAAAATGACCGGTGGGCCTTACGTTCTGGGACTTAGTACACAGCAACATAATTACAATCACGTAATTTGACGACGGGATTCGGTAC
>JBBDMR010000028.1:0-34371 GCA_040878225.1 Acidimicrobiia bacterium | reverse complement strand
CGCCGCCGCCGCATAACCCCTATACGTGACCGAACTTATGACCCAGAGCACTTAGCCACCTCCCATTTCTCAGTGGAGAAGTTGGTCAGAGCAAACGTGGGGACACCCGCTGCGCTCAGGTCGGAGAGGACAGCGACTGTTCTCTCGATAGCCCCCGACACCATCTCCTCCCACCGCTCGTCGTATGCTGCGATCAAGTTGGAGTGCTCGGGGAACAGCTCGCCGAGTTCCGCTGTGGCCTCGGCCCAGCTCCGTCCCCTGTCTTGTTCTGCGTTCCAGGCGGGAGAACAGACCTCAGCCAGGAACCACTGGCGCTCATCGTCGTCTGCGATCAGCTTCCGGAACAGATAGTCAGGATCCCAGTCCAGCAGCACTCCACCGACGTCGAACACAACTGCTTGAGATGTGTGTATACCTCGAGTCACGTCGCCGCAGGATAGAGCAGGTTCAAGCCTCGGTAGTTCTCCCAACATTCATGCCGATTTGGCAGAGGGAGCTTGTGAAGGAAACTCCAACTGAGCCCTTCCCGGGTCCGGCTCACTCCGGGCTTAGAAGCTCCGGGGAGACTCTTTGGCTTCGGGAACCACGCCAAGCAGAAAGCGACCGACCGCTTCGGCCACTTCCCCATCAGCCAGTACTCCGTTGTGTCCCCTGGAGTTGGCAACCACAAGGCTGGTGCGGTCTCGCACCGCAGCAAGCACCGCAGAAGACTCGAACTTGGTATCGGGATCGTCAGGATCGTGGACCACCAACACGTCGGCGGCTCCGAAATCGGTGTCGGTCCCTGCCGCCAGAATCGCCCAAGAATCCCCACAGAAGCGACGGAGCCTCTTCTTGAGGGAGGCCGCAGTCCACGGCATCAGCCGGGCACGACCGGCGAAAGTGTCCAGAGCCTCGTTGATGTCGAGCATCGGCGCCAGCAGTACGACCCGCTCGGGCATGGCGGACTGGAAGGCATAGACCACAGCCATCGCTCCCAGAGAATGTGCGATCACTGCTCGGGGCGCCCCAAATTGAGCTACGAGTTGGTTCAGTGCCGAAGACATCTGGAAGATGTCCGACGTGTCCCACTTCTGGTCACCGTGACCGGGGAAGTCAATTGCGACGACCGTAAAACCCTGATCGGCAACCGACCGGGCCAGCTGGCCCATCTGCGCTGCCCGCCCACCCCAGCCGTGCACGAGAAAGACCAGCGGTCCTCCGCCGTAGCGAAACCCGTTGAGCGGTCTGCCGTCGAAGTCGACGGTGATCGGCTCGGTCTCTTCCAATGACTGTTCCCACAACTGCCGGCGTCGCTCCGAGAGCGGAGGAGGCGTGAACCAGGCCCGCGTTGCCATGGCCGGGATCACCCTCACCGGGACCGGGACTCTCATCGATGGGCCCGCCAAACCAGCAAACCGGGGTCGAGGTCGGCGAGAGCGTCACATGGTTCGACAACATAGAGCGGCGTGCGGGGACGGAGTCGAGAAAGCAGCTTCTTGTTGCGATTCCTTCTGGAAATACGTGTGCGTTTCATAGTGAAACTCACCTTATAGGAGTCCGTTGCAGTTTGCAACCCCCTGGTCTACAATGGACACATGCCCGGTCCCAAAGACCTCGGATACCTCGAATGTTCCATCGCCCGCAATGTCGACATCATCGGCGACAGGTGGAATGTCCTCATCCTCCGCGACGCCTTCATGGGTGTCCGCCGGTTCGAAGACTTCGCCAACGACCTCGGCATCGCACGCAACATCCTCTCCAACCGGCTCGACCGCCTCGTCGCCGCCGGAGTCTTCGAAGCCGTCCAGTATCAAGAGCACCCGCCGCGTGACGAGTACCGGCTCACCGAGAAAGGCAAGGACCTGATGGATGTCCTCCTGGCTCTGTGGCGATGGGGCGACCGCTGGTCACCCCCCACCGGCGACCTCCGCCAGTTGGTCCATCTCGACTGTGGCAAACCGACCTACAGCGTTGCTGTGTGCGCCCACTGTGGCGAAGAGTTGAAGCGCTCCAATCTCCGCATCGAGCCTGGACTCGACGTGGTGAACAACCGACAGGCCGCAGCGGCGACCACCGCCTCTTAGTCAGTCAGCGGCCTCAGCCCGGGCACCTAGATGAACCGTCTATTTCTTTGCTGACGGAGACCACACAACAGAGGAGCCCTCTCCATGCACCAAAGCGGAATCGTGCGGACGGTTTCGATCCGGCTTGCCTCAGGCGCGGTCGCTCTGGCATCGGCCATTTTGGTCTGTTGGACTTGTGATGAAATCGGCCCGTCCCGGGAGTATTATCCGAAGAACTTGGGTACCTGAATGAAGATGACTGTGACGTGGGGTCTCGGCGCTCGAAGAAGGGCACTGGCATTACTAGCTGCCTTCGGCCTGCTTGCGTCATTGATAACTGTATTTTCACCCCCGGCGTTGGGAGATGGCAACCCTCCCAGTGTGGAATGTTCCAGCACCAACCCGGCTTGGAACGGCGATTTCTGGAAGGTCGAGAAAGACGACGGCACGCTTAGCGAAGTCGAGACCAACGTAACCGGGGCAATCACCTTGGCCGCCAATGGTTCGTGGACCAACAACAACGAAGACCCGGTGTTTCGTGTTGTGTTGAAGATCGACGGCGACGACGACGACGACGACGATGACGACGACGACGACGACGAAAACCAGGTCCTTTCCGGAATGTGGAAAACTGGTGAGGGTGGGACGATCGACTTGACCCTAAATGGGTTGGACCATGTCACCTTCTGCTCCACATCCGAAGTTTCTGAGGAGCCGGAGCCGACCACGACCACAACAATTTCCACTACCACAACATCAGCGGGGGCGACAACCACAACATCAGCGGGGCCGACGACAACCACCAGTCCAGACGCATCCACTGCAACGACACTCGGGGAATCGCCGCCAACAACCCCGTCCGATGAAACGACAACGAACGCGGCAGCGAACCCGACCGAAGTAAGTGACTCCGGACTCGCAGGCGACGCATCGCAGGCAGACGAATCGGTCGAGGAAGCTGACGGGAGCGAAACCGACGGCGGCGACTGGCTTGGACCCGAAGGCTCATTACCCGACGCTGATCGCGACACAACAGTGGCGGGCCTGATGAACGGGGGATCGGGGGAGCCACCGGCACTGGGGCAGGCGTCTATCTCGTCCGACGCCGATCCGGACGTGATTCGAAACTCACATCAATGGCCGACGCAAGTGGATCTGGCAATTCTCGGCGCTCTCATCGCCGCGATAGCGGTCCTGATCGACAGGAGAAGGCTACGTCGGCTCGTTGGGCACCTGGGCAAAAGGCGGCGCTAGATAGGGGTCGAGAGGGCGCGCACCGGCGCTGTCCCGTCGACCGCCAACTTCAAACGAACATCGAAACGTCCGCCTCCGCTGCGTAGTCGAGGAAGGCGGCAGCGCCGGCGATATCCGAGCCTTCGATCAGGTCCTTCTCCTCGACACCCATCACACCCATCGTGGTGGCGCAGGCGAAGAACTCGACGCCGAGTTCACGGTTCATCTGGAGGAACTCGGGAACAGTCGGCATCCTTGCATCCGACATCCACTTTCGCATCACCCGGGTCGCGGCTGCGGTCGCACCGGGAATCGCCCCGAGCATGTTGGGTAGCTGGATCGGCCCCGAAGGATTCGCCAGCGAGGCGACTTTCAACTTCTCGAAGCGTTCTTTGTGGAGGATGTCGAGCCCGTAGAAAGTGAAGAAGATCCCTGCCTCCCACCCCATGCTCACCGCAGTGGATGCCAGGATCAAGGGCGGGTAGGCCTGGTCGAGGGTGCCCTTCGACGCCACCAGGGCGATCCGCTTCCTCCTCGGTGCGGGCTCGAGTCCCTGCAGCTCGCCTACCGGGAGCGTGGTTGCCGTCTGCGTCATTCCGAACTCCCCTTCTTCAGCACGAATACCTGCCTGGCGCCCTCTTCGATCACTTCGATCAGAGTGTCTCCGCGCTGGCGGGCCATGGCCGGAATGTCCCTCAGCGCCCCCGGGTCTGTGGTCACCAGACGCAGCACCGCCCCATCCTCGAGCTTGTTCAGCACCAGCGCCGCCTTGTAGACGGGAAGGGGGCAAAGCAGGCCGGAGCAGTCCAGGTCGGTCGCTTCCGCGGTCGTTGGGATGTTGGTCGTTGTCTCGCTCATATGGCTGGTGTCCCTTCGTCTCCGAGGATTTCCCGGAAGTAGCTGGTGTATTTGGTTCCCGAGTCGGCAGAGATGACAACGATCACATCGTCAGGTGCGGCATCGATCTGCGCGGCGGCATGGACCACGGCACCGGTGGACGGGCCGACCATCAGCGCTTCCCGGCGCCACAAGTCTTTGGTCACCCGGTAGGCGTCGTCGTCACCGACCACCAAGGAGTGGTCGACAAGTGATGTGTCCAACAGACCGGGAATCTTGGCCTCTTTGAAACTCTTCAGGCCGGGGAGTCTGTGGCCGGGCTCCGGCTCGACACCCACGATGCGGACATCGGGGTTGCGCTCCTTCAAGTACTTCCCGGCGCCGACGAGGGTGCCGGTAGTGCCGTAGCCGGCGATGAACCAATCGACCCGGCCCTCCGTCTGTGCCCAGACCTCCGGCCCTGTCGTCTCGTAGTGGGCGCGGATGTTGTCGGCGTTTTCATACTGCTCGGTGGCC
The DNA here is from genome assembly GCA_040878225.1 of Acidimicrobiia bacterium. GTDB lineage: Bacteria > Actinomycetota > Acidimicrobiia > Spongiisociales > ZC4RG35 > MA-ANB-1. The sequence goes on along the minus strand of JBBDMR010000028.1, from coordinate 29,740 downwards.
ACAAACCGGTTGCCTCCCTCCGATGCAGCCAGCGACCGGGCCAGGGCGATGGCTCCATCTTTGGGGTGGTCGATCGGGCACAGGTCGTCGGGGGTCTCCCAGACCTCAGCGCCGAGCATCCTCAGGATGATCTTCTTCTCGTCTGGAACCCCGTCGGGAATGGTGGCTGTAAGCCTGGTGCCAGCGAGGGCCGCTAGCGCGGCGAGGGCGATCGCGGTGTTGCCCGAAGACGCCTCGACGATCTCCTTGCCATCCAGCTCACCACGTTCGGCAAGCCCGGCAAGGAGATATGCGGCAGTTCGGTCCTTAACCGACCCGAACGGGTTGAGCCACTCGAGCTTGAGATAGGTCTCGGACCTGCGCGCAGGATCGACGTGGTTGAGCCGCACGATGGGCGAGGGATTCGCAACATCGGGCAGCAGGCCGCGCACGTCGTCGTAACGTCGCAAAGATCGGTCGGAGTGGAGTTGTGTTCTGGCAAGTGTTGTCATGGGACGGGTTCCTCAGGGCATAGAAAAACCCGCAGCGGAAAACCGGTGCGGGTGTGGTGTCGAATCAGCTTGTGGTTATTTCGTCATCACCCGCACGGCGCGGCCGCACAACAAGTGCAGGTGCAGGCGCAGAGCGAGAAATGACGTGTCATCTGCGACGAATGGTAGGGCCTGGCGGTCGAAAGTCAAGATGCCCCGACAGGGCTACCCGTCCTCGTCGCCGGGGTCGAGACGGCCCCGCATCACGATCTCATTAGAGACAGCCGGGCCGCCCCCCTCGGCCTGGAGGCTGATCCAGATCGACGGGTAGTCGGCGACGTCCACCCCGGACCAGAGGCTGAGCCTCTCGAGGCCGTTCCTGAGATGGAAGGTGCCGATGCTGACACCGTCTCCGTCGTCACTCCAGACCCAGCCTTCGTAGTAGTAGCCGTCGTCGGCCGGGGGGAGGCCGTCGAGGTCGATCCGAATCGACCAGCCAGCGTCGGTGGGCTCGAGCCATGCCGTGCCACTTGCAGTCGGCAGGAGCTCGGTGCCCGCAAGCTCGACCCTGGTGCCATCCCGCAGAGAGCCCAGGCCCAAGACGGTCACCAACAAGATCGCGCCCAGCGTCATCACCGCCGCCAGCAGACGCATCGGCGAGATCCGCCCGCGGGACTCCTGGAACGGGTTGGTCCGGGCTCGGATCTCTCCGAGCACTTCCTCAGCCACAGAATCCGGGGGAACGCCCCATGCAGCCGCGCTGGAGAGAACCTGACGCGCCGCGTCCAGGCTCTGTCGATTCTCCGGTGCCTCCCCGGCCCCTGTGGCGAGGTACTCCGCCTGGCGATCTTTATCCATGGTGCATCAGATCTACGCCTGCACTCGACGTTCGGTTCATTCTGGTTCTCCGTCGAGGTGTCCGAGAAGTTCAACCAGGTGGCGGTGGGCGCGGTGCGAACGGGATTTGACCGTCCCCAGTGGAATGTCGAGGCGTTCGGCGATCTCGGCGTGGGTTAGCTCTTCAAAGTGGCTCATGGCCACCACCTGGCGCTCCTCATCGGTGAGCCGGTCAACAGCCACCCGCACCTGGAACACCTCCCAGACGCGCTCCATGGACGTTCCCTCTGAGACGGCGTCGACCTTGTCGGACGGAACACTGCGTCTCTCCTTGCGGTAGATGTCGATCGCTGTCCTCCGGGCGATCGAATAGATCCACGGAGCAAACTCCCGCCCGAGATCGTATGACGACGAAGCGCGCCACGCCTTGACGAAGGTCTGTTGGGTGGCGTCGGCAGCCCAGCCCGGGTCACGCAGGATGGCGAGAGAAAGGGCGTATACGGCGCCGGAGAACCGGTTGTAAACCGCCTTGACCGCTTCTTCGTCACCAGCCCGGAAACGACCGAGCACCTCGGCATCCACCACGCCATTCTGGCACGCGAACCAAGTTCGGGGCACAGACGTACTGGAGGAGAACCAAGGAGAAGAGTTTTGAAATCACGAATGACAGTGCTCGCCACCGTCCTGACTCTGGTAGCCGCGTGCGGAGGCGTTGACGACACGGGAGCCGACGCCACCACCCTCCCTGCGACTGACACCAGCACGACGACGGCCGCGGGCGCCGACACCACCACGACCGCGGCGGTTGACGATGAGGAGGCCATGGATGGCGTGCACACCGCCTCAACCGACCTGGGAGTGATCCTTGTCGATCCTGACGGATTCACTCTCTACGTATTCACCAACGACAGCGATGGAGAAAGCACCTGTTACCAGGGTTGCGCCGAACTCTGGCCACCCGTTCCCGGTGATTCGGCCATCTCGTCCGACCTCGATGCCTCGATCTTCGGAACCACGACGAGAACCGACGGCTCCGAACAGCTGACCGTCAACGGCATGCCGCTATACTTCTACACCCCCGACGCCAATCCCGGTGACACCACCGGCCAGAATTTCAGTGGCGTCTGGTTCGTCGTCGACGGCAACGGATCGGTTATCGGTGGACCGGAGGCAAGCACCGGATCGTCGGAGCCCTCCGACGACGACCTGGATTACTGATCGCCCGCCACCGATCCTCAGTGGACGGGAGCGAGGCAGAACTCGTTGCCGTCCGGGTCGGCTAGTGGTCTGTCGCTGAAATAGGGCGAGGGTGTCTCCGAGTCATCGGCGTCATCTGGCAAGGAGAAAAGCGCAGTCGCAGCCGGGGAGCTGCGGCGAGCATTTTGGACGCCGCCAGGGGCGTCGAGGGCCGGAGAGACTCCGCCTGTATTTCTGCGACGGGCCGCTGGGACGGACCATCTGAAGTCCCCCGACGTGTGAGCCTCGACGTGGGAGGCTCCCAGGTCGAGAGCTTGCTGCACCGCGCTGTCGACGTCCTCGACATACAGGTCGAGGTGGAGGCGGCGCCGGCCCCCGGTGGGTTCGTCGACCTTTTGAAAGGCAACGGAGACTCCGCCATCGTGCTGGGGTTCGAGCCAGATGAAGTAGGGCCCTGAGCGACGGGCGATTCCCATCCCGAGAAGTCCGGTCCAGAAAGCTGCCAATCGATCAGGGTCGTCGGTATTGATTACCACCGAACTGACTTTGGGTGCAGGAGCCAAACGATGCCTCTCTATCGATGGTCTCAGCCTATACCGCCTTGAATCGGGGGAAAGGTGGTCGGGACGCCCGGTCCCGGTGACGGTGATACCAGAACTCACAGCCGCATGGTCCTGAACCAGACCGCTGGCGCCGACGCACCCGGCATCGATGCCCTGCTCGCTCGTCGAATCACCGCGCTTATACTTTTGCCGAGTGGAACCCGACAAATCAAGCGACGAGCCTCCGCAACCTTTCAGCCGCTTCTGGTTCTCCGGTTCGAGCCCGCGGGGTATTACATCTTCGGTCCCGGGTTCCAGGACATTTGCCGGCCGTGAGGTGGCCTCATAAGCACCACCGTTGGGCTGCTCGCAGTCTTCGTCCTCATCCTGCTCAACGCCTTCTTCGTGGCCGGGGAATTCGCCATCGTCAGTGTCGATCGGAGCCTCATCGAGCGCAGGTCTCGCGAGGGCGATCGGTCGGCTTCGCGAATCCTTCGCTCGCTGCGAAATCTCTCTTTCGAACTTTCGGGGGCCCAACTGGGGATCACAGTTACCTCCCTCGTTCTCGGATTCATTGCTGAACCCACCCTCGCCCGACTGATCGACCCGCTGGTTGCTGACCTTCCCTGGTTCACAGCCGAGACCAGTCTGGCGATTTCGCTTGTCTTCGCATTCATACTTGCCACGGCAACGCAGATGGTTTTTGGTGAACTCGTGCCGAAGAACCTCGCGATAGCCCGGCCTTACGCCTCGGCGGTGCGGTTCGGGATCCCGATGCAATTCGTCAACCGGCTCCTCCGACCGCTGATCCTCTTCCTCAACCGTTCTGCGAACTGGACGGTCAGACGTCTCGGGATCGAGCCCCGCGAGGAACTGGCAGGGGTGCGTTCAGTTGAAGAACTCGAACTGATGATCAGATCCTCGGGTGAAGCGGGATGGCTCGACGACAGCGAGCTCAAGCTGCTCACCCGCGCCCTTTCTTTCACCGAAAAGATCGCCAGTGACGCAATGATCCCCCGGGTCAATGTCGTCGGCCTGAACCAACACGATTCCATCTTCGACCTTCGCCGGGAATCCATCGGCACGGGTCACTCCCGTTTTCCTATCTACGACGAAGACCTCGACGATGTGATCGGCATTGCTCACATCAAAGACACAATCGACATCCCCTCAGCCCGCCTTTCAATCACCGAAGTGGGCTCAATAAGCCAGCCTGCCCTCGAGGTCCCCGAAACGTCCTCCCTCGAATACGTGCTCAACGAGTTGCGGACCAGCGGCAAAGGAATGGCGGTGGTTGTCGACGAATACGGCGGCACGGCCGGAATCGTGACCATCGAGGACCTGCTCGAGGAGATCTTCGGTGAGATCGAGGACGAATACGACATCGACTCCGAGGGCGTCGCCGACCCGGAGAGAGTGGAGATCATCTCCGGGCTGCTGCACCGCCACGAGGTCGAGGAGCTCATCGGCTTCGAATGGCCGGAGGGCCGTTACGAGACCCTCGGCGGATTGATCGTCGCCCATCGCGGGAAATTCCCGGTTCCTGGTGATGTGGTCAGGCTGGACGGATTCGCCTTCGAAGTGCTCTCGATGGACGGTCTCCGTGTCGACCAGGTCAAGGTCACCCGGACCGGGCGACGCGAGGCGCAGCAGTGAACTGGCTCGCCCTCGTCTGGCTTGTCTTGCTACTTCTCGCCAACGGTTTCTTCGTTGCCGCCGAGTTCGCGTACATAACGGCACGGCGCAACGTGCTGGAGCAAACGCCTTCCGCGTCCGCCCAGATAGCCGTCGAACTGAATCGCGATCTGTCCCGCAGCCTTGCCGGAGCGCAATTAGGCATCACAATGGCCTCTCTTGTGCTCGGTGCCGTTGCCGAACCCGCCATTGCCGGTTTCCTCGAATCGGTCCTTGGGCTGACCGCCTTACCTGAGAGTGTCATCCACGGGATCGCCCTCGTAATCGCCCTGATGATCGTCGTGTTCCTGCATATGGTCATCGGGGAGATGGCCCCGAAGAACATCGCGATCTCGAGCCCGGAGAAGGCGGCGATATCCCTGGCGTTTCCGTTCAGAGCGTTCATGCTGGTGTTTCGGCCGTTGATCTGGCTTCTCAACGGAATCGCCAACAGTGTGCTCCGCTTGTTCGGAGTCCGGCCGGCCGACGCTCTCGATGTGGGCCACTCAGCTGAAGACCTGGCGCTGGTCATTGGCGCCGGTCAGGAAGAGGGCGTGATCGGCGACTTCGCCCACACCCTTCTCACTGGAGCAATCGACTTCGCCGAGCGGGATGTCTCCGTTGCGATGACTCCGCGGCCGGATGTCGTCGCCGCAAACCTCACGGTTCCCGCCTCGGAGATCCTCGAACTCATGAAGACAACAGGCCATTCCCGGATCCCGATGCACACCGGCGATCTGGATGATGTCCGGGGATTCGTGCACATCAAAGATCTGATTGCGATCGAGGGCGAGTCACTAGATCAGCCGATCGACGAAGACTCCCTGCGAGACGCCCTGGCCGTTCCCGAGACCGCGAGGGTGCAATCGGTCCTGACCGAGATGCGCCGGTCCCGCAGTCACATCGGGATAGTCGTCGACGAACACGGCAGCACCGCCGGGATCATCACCATGGAGGACATAGCCGAAGAGCTGGTCGGCGAGATAACCGACGAGCACGATCCGGAGGAGTCTCCGATTCAGGTCAACGACGACGGGAGCATGCTCGTGTCGGGAACACTTCGGGTCGAAGACCTGGCAGAGTTTGGCGTGGCACTACCGGAGGGCGAGTACGGGACGGTCGGCGGGTTCCTGATGGACAAGCTCGGACGAGTCCCGCGGCGTGGGGACTCTGTCGAGACGGAATCGTGGCGAATCAGGGTGCGAAGCACAAGGGGCCGCAGGGTCGCCGAGGTGAGCATCGCCCCGGTGTCTCCAGACGAGTCTCAGGTCCCGTAGGACCAGGCCGCCCAGTCTCCATCGGAGATGTTCACCGGATCGGAACCGTCGACCGGGATCACCCAGATTCCCTCGCCTTCTTCGATCGTTCCCGGCAGGACTATCGCATCTGACCCGGGACTCCACATCCGCCACGACTGGGCGTACTGATCGAAAAAGGCAAGGGCTTCGGTGATCAGCGAACCGGGGATCTCAATCGTCGTCACGAGCCGGGTATCACCGGCCTCCCATACGACGACATCCACCGCTCTCTCGTCCGCGTTGACCTTGAGGAGCAGAAGGCGTGCTCCGTCCGGGCTCCAGAACGATCCAAGCGACAGGGTGGTTGAGACGACTTCGGACGTCCCGGACTCGATCTCGATGATAGAAACCGTGTTCGGCTCGTCGACAGCAAGAGGCAAACGCCCGACGGTCATTCCGCCCGAGCCGCCGAGGCTGTGGACAGCCACCAGCGAGCCTTGCGGGTTGGGATTGATGCTGACCTGGCCGGATGGGGGCGCGGGGAACACCATGCTGGTCCCGTCGTTGTTGCGCAGGGTCACACCGTCAAGGCCGAGATAGAAGATGCCGGAGGGAAGCCAACGAGGGGCAAAGAAACGGGGTGACGTCGGGCCGATGTCGGTCGGTGTTGCCGATTCATCGAAGATCTCGAGCCGGTCACCTCCCACATGCACCACAACAGCATCGCTCTCGGGGCTCCAGGAGAAGTAATAGGGCGACCCGCTGTCGAGCTGGGTCGCGCTGGACGCTTGCAGGTCGACCAACTCGAGATCGAATGTCCCCCCGGTTCCAGCGTGGAGGATCCCGATCTGCTCGCCGTCCGTCGACCAATTGATGTAGAAGGGAAAACCCGACACATCGACCCGGTTGCGGTCAGAACCGTCGTCGCTAGCAGTCATAACGGCAAAACCGGCTTCATCAGCAACGCTCCAGGCAAGTGTCGGCGAGTCGGGCGACCACACCGGCTGGAAGTATGTAACCGAATCTCCGTCATCGGTGATCGCGACCCGGTCGGAGCCGTCCGGATCCAGGGTGACGATGTCGCCTCCGCTGTCCAACACGACGATCCGGCCCGGGGACGTATCTTCGATCGGGGCGGTGGTTGGCTCCCCGACATCCGCCGTGGTGCAAGCGGCAAGGGCGAACCCAAAGCAAACCAACATCGTTCCTGCTCTTCGACCAATCAATCGAGCCCCCCGAGCCGCACATCCGGTGCCCCCATCCTTGCCGCGTCAGCGGTCCGATCATCGGGCCTGGTTTGGGAATCACGTTCAGCCTCAACACGGGCAAGATAGTGGGAGACCTCCCGCGCTACGTCCTCCTCGGACCATCCCAACTCGGGCGCCACCAGTCGGGCAACCTCGGCGGCGAGGTCAGTGCCCCGATCGGCGGACTCGATGGAGATTCTCGTCCGACGGGTGAGAATGTCGTCGAGGTGGAGAGCGCCCTCATCGGTCACCGCATATATCGCTTCCGCTTTGACGAAGCGCGAATCGCCTAGTCTCCCGGCAAGCTCCGGCCGGGCGGCGCAGAGTCTCTGGAGGATTTCGGGCCGGTCCGCACCAACCAGAGTTATCCGCTCGGTGACGGAATCCACCGTTCCTAGGTTTTCGGCAGCGACATCGACAGCATCTCGGGCCATGATCCGGTACGTGGTGTACTTCCCACCGGCCACACTTATCAACCCGGAGTCGGACACCAGCACTGCGTGCTCCCGGCTCAGGCGTGAGGTCTCCTCGGATTCGCCGGTGAGGAGGGGGCGGAGCCCGGCGTAGACACCGACGACATCGCTGCCGGCGATCGGCTTCCGGAGCACCGCATTCACCCGATCGAGGAGGTATTGAATGTCGGAGTGGCTAGCAGCGGGATGGGCGCGCCGCAGGGACCAGGCGGTGTCAGTCGTCCCGATGATCCAGTGCTCCGCCCACGGAATCACAAAGAGAACGCTCTTCTCCGTGCGCAGGATCAATCCGGTGTCGGAGTCGATCGCCGATCGTGGCACCACGAGATGGACGCCCTTGGAGGCAAGCACATCGATCCCGTGATGACCGGCCAACTCCTGAACATCATCGGTCCACACCCCCGTGGCCGAGATGACAGATCTGGCACGAATCTCCAGGGTCCGTCCTCCTTCGAGGTCCCGCGCGACTACCCCGCCGACCCGGCTCCCATCCATCACCATCCCGACGACTCTCGTGCTCGTCGCCAGTAGGGCACCGTGGGATACCGCAGTGCGGGCCAGTGCCAGGGTGTGCCTCGCGTCGTCGACCATTGCATCCCAGTACACAATCGCCCCAGTCAGAGAGGCAGGCGCCAGCGAGGGTGCAACTTCGAGTGCTGAGGTCTTCGAAAGGTGCCGGTGGCGCGGAAGGGGACTCCCGCCAAGCCGGGCAAAGAGGTCGTAGAGGAGCACTCCCGCCCCGACATACAGGCGCTCCCAGATCCGATGCCTGAGCGGGTACAGGAACGAGACTGGCTCGACCAGGTGGGGGCACAGAGTGCTGAGCATGAGGTTGCGCTCCGAAAGTGCCTCCCGAACCAGGGCGAAGTTGAACTGCTCGAGATAGCGCAGACCGCCGTGAATCAGCTTCGAGGAGCGGCTCGAGGTTCCCGAGGCGAGGTCGCGTTGTTCGACGAGCGCCACCGACATCCCCGACTGGCGGCGTCGAGCGCCACCCCGCAACCGGTAACACCACCACCGATAACGACGACATCGAAGACTTCGGCCTCCATCCGCGCGAGATCACTCTGCCTCTGCCGTCGGTTCAGGCTCGAGGAGCGCTGCATTCCGTCAGTCTTGCAGGGTGGGAATGATGAACTATCTGTCAGCTACATTCGACCAGCCAGCGCACGACCCCTTCGGTCAGCGAGAATTCAGCTGTCGTCTCCATGGGTTCGCCTTCGATATCGAAAGCGACCCCGGCTTCATACGAAGTTATCGGGAACTCACCGAACTCAGATTCAAACGGGCCGACCACTGGCCCAGTCTGCCGATAATTTTCGAGGGGGAGCACCTGGTTATCGATATGCGCCCGGCACACATCGTCTTCGTAGGTCGCCTTCACCGCAGGGTGGAGCCTTTCGAAGAGAAACGCCGAGTCAGCCTCTTCGATGGCCCCGGCGAAGTCTGCGATGAATGCCTCGACAGCGGCGACTTCGTCAAATACGCCGAAAGTCGTCGTTGGGCCTGGCCCGGCCGTCGTGGTCGTTTCGAAGACGGTCGTTGTCGTCTCGATAGCTGCAGTTGTGGTGCCTGTCGAGGGTGGTGCGGAGGTGGCCGTCGTGCTGGTCAGCGGAGTGTCGTTCCCTCCGATTGACAACATCCACCAGACCCCGCCGAGAGCGACCACGGCTATGCCTAGCGCGATTGCCCCCGTTTGCTGGCGGGTGAGGTCGATTTGCGAGATTCTCACCTCAGGAACTTAACGGGGGACAGGGATTGCGGGCGAGCCCTACTTGGTGGCGTTGTACTCTGCCTTGGCTGCGTTTCGGTCGGCTTTTGCTGCCTTGACTGAAGCGTTGTATTCCGCAGTGGCGGCTGAGTTGGCGCTCTTCTGCTGGGCCTTCGCCTCGGCGTTCGCTGCTTTGCGCTCATCCTTCGGCAGGTTCTTATTGGCGGCAACCGCCGCGTCGTACTCGGCCTTTGCTTTCGCTTTGTCCCCTGTCTGCTTTGCCTTGGCGTCTGCAATGGCATCGTCGTAGTCGTTCTGGGCCTTTTCCCACTTCTCTTCGGGGCTTAGCTCGTCATCGAGCTCGGCGCCGGCACTGAAACTGGAGCCGATTGCCTCGTAGCTATCTGAAGTCTGCTCCCCCACAAAACCAACCGCCGTAAGGCTCACGACCGAGATCAGCATCACGATCAGTGCATATTCGACCAAGCCTGCGCCGCGATCACCTTTGAGAGAAATGATTCTCACAGGCGCAACGTCGACACAAGCCCGGATCAGCCACATGGGTCCAGCGACTCCTGCCGGATGGACTAGTGATTCAGCCGTCCGCCGCGCAACGGGCACAGGTCCCGGTCACCACAAGGTCGATCTCCTCGGCTTTGAAGCCATGTCCAGTATCGAGGTGGCTACGGATCTGTTCGACCAGATCTCCCTCATGGTGGTCGACCTCGCCGCACACCCGGCAGACAAGGTGGAAGTGGTCGTCGGGGTGCCCCAGTTCCCAGCGGGCTCCCCCATCGGGACCAAGACTCGACTCCCGGACCAGATCCAAATCAGCGAACAAGGCGAGAGTGCGGTAGACCGAAGAGGTGTTGATGGTCGGGTCGGCCTTGTGCACCTCCCCGACGATCTCCTCCACCGTGAGGTGGCCACCGGCGCGATTCAGGACTTCCCAGACCCGGAGCCGGGGCTCGGTGAGCCTATTGCCACGATCGCGGAGCAGTTCGGCCAGTTCTCTCTCAATGGTCACACGGAGATTCTACTTGTTGCGAACGATTCGCAACAAGAGCTAGGATGGCGCATGCACGCACCAGACGGATTTCTCACCGCAGGAACCGCAGTGGCGACAGGCGCAATCAGCGTCGGCACGGTCTCCGTAGCCCTGAAGCAGGCGAAAGAGCAGATGAGCGAGAAGATGGTCCCCCTCGCCGGAATCACCGCAGCGTTCGTTTTTGCGGCCCAGATGTTCAACTTCCCGGTCGCCGCCGGCACGACGGGCCATCTCCTTGGCGGTGCCCTCGCCGCCATTCTCCTCGGGCCCCATATCGGGGCCCTCGTGGTGACAGTCGTGGTTGTGGTCCAAGCTCTGGCCTTCGCCGACGGCGGACTGACGGCCCTTGGATACAACGTCTTGAACATGGCGATTATCCCTGCATACGGCGGATTCGCCGTCTATTCGGGATTCCGGAAACTGCTTCCCAAGAGCAAAGGCGGCGTAGTCGCAGCCACTGGCCTCGCTGCCGGCATCTCGGTGGTGCTGTCCGCTGCCGCCTTCTCGATTCAATGGCTGTTCGGAGCTTCGGCGCCGGTGCCCTTCGACACGGTTTTCGGAGCGATGGTCGGGGTCCACATCCTGATCGGGATCGGTGAAGGCTTGATCAGCACACTCACCGTCGGAGCCGTCCTCGCATCACGGCCGGACCTCGTGTTCGGGGCGCGAGACCTCCACCCGGCCCAACTCCAGGAGTCGGGCAAAGTGCCACTGCGGGCCTTCATCATCGGCGGCCTGGCTGTCACATTGCTCGTCGCCACCGTCGTCAGTCAGTTCGCGGTCAACAACCCTGACGGGCTTGACTTCGTTGCCGAGGACACCGGTTTCATTTCGAGCGCAGAGGAGCACAGTCTCGGGGACTCGATTTTCGCCGACTACGCAACGTCGGGCATCAACAACGAGGCTCTCTCTCTGGCGATTGCTGGAACTGCCGGAGTGCTGATCACACTGGCAGTCGGCTACGGGCTGTTCCGGGCGATACGCCCCCGGAAGCGAGTGCCCGTCTAGTGATAGACAGTTAGAGATGGGTGCCGGGCACGCCCACACGCTGTATGTCCACGAGCACTCCCTGGTCCACCGGCTCCCCCCCGAAACCAAGGTCCTCAGCGCCTTCCTCTTCGTTGCGGTCGTTGCGATCACACCGCGCGAGGCAATCTGGGCGTTTGGCGCTTATGCCGCGATGGAGGCGGCGCTTGTCGGATTCTCCAGGGTTCCGGTCCGGTTCGTCCTGTCCCGCCTGATCGCGGTTGCCCCCTTTGTCGTCTTTGCCCTGTTCCTGCCTTTCATCGGAGCGGGCAAGAACATCGATCTTCTCGGCTTCAGCCTCTCCAGTGAGGGAACCTGGGCGATGTGGAACATCCTGGCTAAGGCGACTCTCGGTGCCACTGCGAGCATCTTGCTTGCGGCAACCACAGAGGTTCCAGAAATCGTCAGAGGGTTCGGACGACTGCGGATTCCGCCGGTGATCACCGGCATCGCCAGTTTCATGATCCGCTACCTGGAGGTGATCGCGGGTGAGCTCGCCCGAATGCGCACCGCGATGACCGCCCGCGGGTACGACCCCCGCTGGCTGTCGCAGGCACGTCCCATCGCCGCATCGGCGGGCACTCTCTTCGTCAGGTCATACGAACGAGGGGAACGCGTCTACGACGCCATGCTGTCCCGCGGGTACAACGGTGTCATGCCGGCACTGGACACCCGTTCCGCCACAACCCGGGAGTGGCTCGGGGCCCTTGCGCTTCCCCTCCTCGCAGCCGCCGTCGCTCTAATTGCGGTGACGACGTTGTGAGTGCCGCAGTCGAAGTCGCCGACCTCCACTACACCTACCCCGACGGTCAGAGTGCTCTGGCCGGCGTCTCGTTCCGGGTGATGCCGGGTGAGCGGGTTGCCCTCCTCGGCCCTAACGGAGCGGGAAAGACGACCCTCGCCCACCATCTCAACGGAATACGCCGGGCCGACCGGGGGGTTGTGGCCGTCGGAGAACTCACTCTCGGCGATGACACGTTGGGCGAGATTCGCAAGCGGGTCGGGCTCGTCTTTCAGAACCCTGACGACCAGCTCTTCATGCCCACCGTCGGTGAAGATGTTGCATTCGGGCCGGCGAATCTCGGGCTTTCCGGAAACGAGCTCGAGGATGCGGTCTCCAGTGGGCTCGGAGCGGTTGGAGCCAACGACCTCAGAGGTCGGGTCCCGCATCACCTCAGCGGCGGGGAGAGACGGAGAGTGGCCCTGGCCACGGTGCTCGCCATGAACCCATCCATACTCGTCCTCGACGAGCCCACCTCGGGCCTCGACCCGGCGGGCAGGCGTGAGCTGATCGGGGTGCTTCAATCCCTCGACGTCGCCCAGCTCGTCATCACCCACGACCTCTACTTCGCCCTCGAGTTGTGCAGCCGGGCCCTGATCATGGACGAGGGAGTAATCGTCGCCGACGGCGAAACCGCTGGCTTGCTCTCCGATGAGCAGCTCCTGAGCCGGCACCGCCTGGAGATGCCCTACCGGGCGTAACCCTCTGCGACGACAGCGCCGATCTCGTCGATCAGCTCCACCTTGCGATCCTCCTCGAGGAACGAGGAAGTGATCGACATCCTCGCCAGGTCGGCAAGCTCTTCGATGCCGAGGTCGAGGGCCTCTACGAGTTGCATGTAGTTGTCACCCACATAGCCCCCGAAGTACGCCGGGTCGTCGGAGTTGACCGACACCTGCAACCCGAGGTCGAGCATCGTGCGAATCGGGTGCTCGCTCAGGTCGTCGACCACTTTCAGGGCGACATTGGACAGGGGGCAGACAGTGAGTGGGACCTGGTCGGCCCGAAGCCGCTCGACCAGCAGCGGGTCTTCGAGACTGCGGACGCCGTGGTCGATCCGCTCGGCTCCGAGCACGTCTAATGCCGAGATCACATACTCCGGAGGGCCTTCCTCCCCGGCGTGTGCAACTGCCCGCAGCCCCAGCTCACGGGCACGGGAGAAGGCCTCTTCGAACAGATGCGAAGGGCGGTCCTTCTCCGAGGAATCGAGCCCTACGGCGATTACGCCGTCGAGATGAGGCTCCGCCTCCCGCAGGGTGTCAACTGCTTCCCCACCGGAAAGGTGGCGCAAGAAGCACATGATGAGATCGGCACTCACCCCGGAGGCATCTGCGATGGCACCGTGGAAGCCCTCCATGAAGACCGGGAACCCGACACCACGGTCGGTGTGGGTTTGGGGGTCGAAGAAGATCTCGGCATGACGTACCCCGTCGGCGGCTGCGCGCCGCAGATATGCGGACATCAGCTCGTAGAAATCGTCGGGAGTCTGCAGCACCGCCGCCCCCTGGTAATAGATATCGAGGAACGTTTGGAGGTTGGAGAACCTGTACGCACTCGTCACCTCATCGACACTGGCGTACGGGAGTTCGAGCCCGTTGCGGCGGGCAAGGTCGAACATGAGGCCGGGTTCGAGAGTGCCTTCGATATGGACGTGCAACTCGGCCTTGGGCAGCCGGTTGATCAGGTCGCGCATCGGGTTCATTTCAGCGCGCCACGCAGGCATCCGTCAACACAGTCAAAGGGCGATGTCCTGGGGGCGGACCGGGACGCGGGATATATCCCGGCCGGTGGCATTCCGGATGGCGGCAGCCACCGCAGCCGTCGAGGAAATTGTTGGTGACTCGCCGACACCCTTTGCCCCGTAAGGGCCCCAGGAGCCCTCCTGTTCGATCAGCAATGCCTCCACATCCGGCGCGTCGAGAATTGTCGGTAACAGGTAGTCGGTGAAGTTGGGGTTCTTGATCACACCCTCGCTCACCACAAGCTCCTCCATGACAGCGAGGCCCACCCCCTGCATGATCCCGCCTTCGATCTGACCCCTCACCGATTGCGGGTTCAGCGCCCTGCCGACATCCTGGGTCGTGTCCACCCGGTGCACCTTCACCAGTCCGAGCTCGGGGTCGACGCTCACCAGGGCGCGATGGCCGGCAACGGCAAAGTCGGCATGGACGACACCCTGGCCATCCTCATCGGAAGCAAACGTAGGGGGGTGGCGGAAGGTGACTGTCTCTTCCCAGTGCCCCTCCAGGATCGCGGACATCGGAGCGACCAAGGCGTCGCCTTTCCAGACCCCGTCGTCGTCGAGGCGGTCACCCCCATGAGCCCGGAGAATCCGCCCGCGCAGGTTGCGGGCAGCTTCCATTGTTGCCCCTCCGGAGACCTGGGTCTGGCGGGATGCCGAGGTCGAGCCAGCAGAATCGATCTGTGAGGTATCGACGTGTCGCACGGCGGCTCGTGAGATTCCAAGCTCGGTGCGGAGAATCTGGGCAAGGACAGTGACCAGGCCCTGACCGACCTCGATCGCTGCCGTCTCGACCACAGCACCTTCAGCTGTGAGGAGAACCCGGGCCTGGGCGTAGTCGTCGGCGCCTTCACTGAAGCCGAGGTTCTTGATTCCGAGCGCATACCCGACCCCGGAGACGACATGTGCGGCCTCGGAGGTGAGGCCGGTCCCACCGGGGCGATCGAAAGGACTCTCGTTGCGGCCATTACCCATCAGCGGCATCGCTTCCAGTGAGTTGATCACATCGAGGGTCGGGAGCGGAGTTTCGATTATCTGGCCGGTGGTCGGCATCGGATCGCCGGTAGCCAGCGCATTTCGACGCCGCAGCTCCAGTGGATCTATCCCGATCTCGGCGGCGAGGCGGTCCATCTGGGCCTCGTAGCCAAAGCAGACCTGTACTGCGCCGAATCCGCGCATGGCACCACACGGCGGGTTATTGGTCCGGGTCCCGACACCGTCGATTGCCACCGAGTCGCACCGGTAAGGCCCGACCGCGAAATAGGAGGCATTCGCCAGCACGGCGGTGGTTGTCGATGCGTACGCACCGCCATCGATCGCAACCGTGGCCTCGACCCGCAGCAGTCTTCCGTCGCGGTCGGCGTGATGGCGGTACCAGAGGCGTGCCGGGTGACGATGGACATGGCCGGTGAACGACTCGGAGCGGTGGTACACCATCTTCACGGGACGACCCGTGTGCAAGGCGAGCAGACACAGATGGATATGCAGATTGACATCCTCACGCGCTCCGAAGGCACCGCCGATTCCGGTCGGGTGCGATCGGACCTGGTCGGGCCGCAGGCCCAGGGATGCCACCACCTGCTCCTGGTCGACATGGACATATTGGGACGTGGCGTAAAGGTCGACACCACCCGAGCCGTCGGGCACCGCAATGCCGGCCTCGGTACCCAGAGGGGCCTGGTCCTGCATCCCCACCTCATAGGTGCCTTCGACAATCACTACGCCGGTTACGTCCTGGTCCCCCCGCCTTATTCTCATCCGGCGGAACACCTCGTCCCGCCGATCTGCCTCGTCGATGTCGACGAGAGGTTCGAGCACCTCGTACACGACGACAACTGCTCCGGTGGCGGCGCGCGCGGTGCGTTCGTCTTCGGCGGCCACCACAGCGACCGGCTCACCCCAGTAGTTGACGGTGCCGGCGGCCAGCACCGGCTGATCCGGGTGCTCCAGACCGAATACCGCACGGCCCGGTACGTCGTCGGCGGTGAGCACCGCGTGCACCCCACCGATGGCGAGGGCGGGTGCGATGTCTATGGAGACGATGCGGGCGTGAGGGTGCGGGCTGCGCACTGTGGCGCCCCACAGCATCAGGTCGGCGCTCAGGTCCTGAGCGAAGTCGAACTCCCCTTTGAGTTTGGGGATGCCATCGGGCCGCAGCGGAGAGTCACCCACCACGCCTTCGATATCGGTGACCGGCCGGATCGTCCTCGTCGTCACTTCCCGCCCCCCGAAAGCTCTTCGAAGGCCCTGAGAATTGCACCGTACCCCGTGCACCGGCACAGGTTCCCGGCGAGTGCCTCCTTGATCTCGTCTTTGCTCGGTTTCGGATTCTTCTCGAACAGGTCGACCGCCGCCACCACGAATCCGGGCGTGCAGAAGCCACACTGAACTGCACCCGCCTGATGCATCGCTTCCTGAACCGGGTGAAGGAAATCTCCAGAGGACATGCCTTCCACGGTCCTGATGTCGGAGCCCTCCGCGTCGACGGCCATCACCAAACACGAGCAGACCAGCTCGTCGTCGAGCATCACCGAGCAGGATCCGCATTCACCCTGTTCACATGCGCTTTTTGACCCAGGAAGTGCCATCTCGTCACGCAAGATGTCGAGCAGGCTCTTCGGGGCCATCACCCTTGCGGTACTGCGCTGGCCGTTGAGGGTGAAGGAGATGATCACCGCAAGCACCTCTCCAGCAACCGGCGCGCCAGCACTCCTGATGCATGGCGGCGGTAGCCCTCGGTGGAGCGATGGTCGGTGATCGGCGTGACCTCCTCGGAGACCAGCCTGGCGAACTCGGCCATGTCGGCTTCGGTGGGCGTTGACACCGACGAGATCATCTCTTCGGCGCGCCGCGCTCGTATCGGCGTCGGCGCCACCGAGCCGAGAGCCACCCGGATGGCTCCCCCATCACCCCTGGTGACGACACAGCAGACAGTGGCGATGACCATCGCATTGCGGGCGCCGATCTTGGCGAACTCTTGCCGCTCCGGCATCTCCTCCGGCATGCGGACACCGGTGATGAGCTCATCCGCACCGAGCGCCGTCTTCTTGACACCTACGAAGAACTCGTCCCATGGCAGGGAACGGCTGGCATTAGTTGAGGCAAGCTCGATACTCGCGTCGACGGCGGCAAGGAACGGCAACCCGTCGCCGGCCGGGCTGGCGGTCCCGATGTTCCCGCCGATAGTCCCCGCATTGCGGATCTGGGGTGATCCGACTGTACGCGCCGCCTGGGCAAACGCCCGGGGCCCGCCCCTTTCGATACGCCTCCAGGTGACCCCGGCGCCGATGAAGCTCCCCTCCCAGACGGCAAGCTCTTCGAGACGACGGAGCACGACCACCTCCCGCGGGTCGGCATGGCCGAAATTGGTCTCCACCATGAGGTCGGTGCCCCCGGCCAGGGGGGTCGCTCCTGAACCGACCGCTTCGAGGGCATCGCCCAGTGAGTCCGGGTAAGTGACGTTCACGTTTTGGAACTTACCCGATCAACGTCTTACTCAGTCGGTTGTGCTCGGCGACAAGGGAACCAACGTCGATGCCGACCACCTTCCCATGCTCCACCAGCGGGCGGCCCCCCACCCACGAATGATCGACCTTCGAAGGTCCTGAGAACACGACTGCGGCAACGGGATCGTGAAGCGCACCGGCGAATTCCACACGGTTGAGGTCGATTGCGATCATGTCCGCGGCGTATCCCGGAGCGATGCGACCGATATCGTCGCGTCCGAGCACACCGGCCCCTCCGGTTGTCGCCAGCTGGAGGGCCTGGCGTGCCGTCATCAGATCGCCTTGCCCCACTCCCGGGGAAACGGCGAGCCTGTTGAGTAGAAGAGCCTGACGCACCTCAGCCAGCATGTTCGACGAGTCGTTCGAAGCAGAGCCGTCGACACCCAGCCCGACCGGCACCCCGGCGTCCATATAGCGAGAAACCGGGGCCACACCGCTGGAGAGTCGCATGTTAGAAGTGGGACAATGGGCGACGCCGGTACCGGCTTTGGCCATCCTCAGAACTTCGTCGTCGGCGACATGGACTGCGTGGGCGTACCAGACGTCATCGCCGGCCCAGCCCAGGCTCTCCATGTACTCCACGGGCCGCAGGTCGAACCGCTCTCTGCAGAATCGGTCTTCATCGTCGGTTTCGGCAAGGTGAGTGTGGAGACGTACGCCGAGGCTCCGTGCCAGGTTGGCAGATTCCCGCATCAGATCTCCCGTCACCGAGAAAGGCGAGCAAGGAGCCAGGACAACCCGCCGCAGCGCACCCGGGGCCGGGTCGTGGTGCTCTTCAACGGCCTCCTGACTCAATTGAAGGATCCTGGATTCGTCCTCCACGACTGAGTCAGGGGGTAGGCCACCATCGGACTCCCCCAGGCTCATCGATCCCCGGGAGACGTGAAAACGCATGTTGAGATCAGCCGCACCTTCGATCTGATCGTCGACGCCCGAGCCGTCGGGCCATAGGTAGTGGTGGTCGAAAGCGGTGGTGCATCCGCTGAGGGCAAGTTCTACGAGTCCAAGAGTTGTTGCCACCCTGACGTGATCGGGGGTCATACTCGCCCAAATCGGATACAGGGTCGTCAGCCAGTCGAACAGCGTGGAGTCCTGGGCGCCCGGTACCGCCCGCGTCAACGTCTGGTAGAGATGGTGATGGGTGTTGACCAGGCCAGGCAACACGATGTGGTCGGTGAGGTCAACGATCCTGTCAGCTTCCTCGGGCACTGCGTCCGCCGTGCCTACCTGCTCAACCCAGCCGTCACGCACCAGGACCGAAGCCTTTTCGATCTCCGCTCCATCCATGGTGGCAAGCGTGTGAATATTGCGTAGGAGAAGCGTTCCCATCGCTTGAAGCTAACCACACAGTCGGAGCGAGAAGGGCGCAAGCCGATAGAGTTGGCGCGGATGACACTATCCAAAGATTCCCACTCCCGGTGGGCGGACCGCCTCGATACCACCAATGCGCGCCTCGCATCTGACTTTCCCGGCGAGGGACCGGAGCGACAGCCGGTTCACACCGTTTATGGAGGAGCACACCTCTTCCGGTCCGACACGGCGAGCAAACTCGGGGAGCTAGCCCTCGATTCTTTCCAAACCTGGTGCCCCAGTGGCAGCGATCTCTCCGAGCTTCTCGGTATCGACAGCAGCCTGGCCGGGCCGGTCCACTCACTGGTGCGCGACAAGCTCGAACGCGAGCCGATCGAGGACTTCCGACTGGACTTCGAAGACGGATACGGGAACCGCGCCAACAGCGAAGAGGACGGGCACGCCAGGTCATCGGCGGAGCAGGTGGCGGCCGGGATGGAGGCAGAGACGTTGCCGCCTTTTCTGGGCATCAGGATCAAGCCGCTCTCCGGCGAACTGTACCGACGGTCGCTACAGACCCTCGATGTGTTCCTGACGACCCTCGTCGAGAAGGCCGGCAACCTCCCCGAGGATTTCGTCATCACCCTCCCCAAGATCCAGGACGAGACACAGGTTGCTGTACTCGACGAAGCTCTCTCCGAACTCGAGGACAAATTGGAAGTCGCTCCGATCCCGGTGGAACTGATGGTGGAAACCCCTCAGATGATCATCGACCACGACGGGACCAGCGGCTTGCGGAAGTTCATCGAGGCTGGCAACGGGAGGATCCGGGGGGCTCACTTCGGCACCTACGACTACACCGCATCGATGAATATCACCGCGGCTCACCAGACGATGACCCACCCCGCCTGCGACTTCGCCAGGCACGTGCTCCAGGTGAGCCTTGCCGGGTCCGGGGTCTGGATCTCCGATGGTGCCACCAACGTCATGCCGGTTCCGGTTCACCGCGGCGATGACCTTGCTCCCGACCAAGATGCAGAGAACCGGGAGAGCGTGCACCGTGCGATGCGGCTCCACTACGACCACGTCAGGCACTCGCTGAGCCATGCCTACTACCAGGGATGGGACCTCCACCCTGCCCAGCTCCCCACCCGCTACGCCGCCGTTTATGCCTTCTTTCTGGAGGGCCTCGACCAGGCCGCTGAACGCCTGTCGAGCTTCGTCGAGTCGGCAGCCAAGGCCACGCTTGTCGGTGAGGTCTTCGATGACGCCGCGACCGGGCAGGGGCTGTTGAACTTCTTCCTCCGCGCCATCAACTGCGGGGCGATCAGCGAAGCCGAAGCCACCGAACGCACCGGCCTCAAGCTCGACGAGCTCAACACCCGCTCCTTCGTCAAGATCCTCGAATCCCGCACCTGAGGGCCGTTTGGCGTTGCGTAAGATCCGAGCGTGACCCCTTTCGAACGCGCGGTGCGCGGAGAGATATTTAGCCTCTTTGCTGGGGGCAAGGTCGAGGTCGACGCTTCTGAGCTCGTCCGATCGAGAGGCTGGGACCGATATCGTGTCGAAGAATCGTTGGAGAGCCTCGAGGCACAACACAGGATTTCGCTGGTCGCAGGGACCCACCGGGTGCTGATGGCACACCCGTTTGCGGGCCTCGATACCGGTTACCAGGCGCATATCGACACTCGCTCGTGGTTCGCCAACTGTGCCTGGGACGCACTGGCCATCGTGGCATTGCTCGGCAACGGCAAAGGCCGCGCTACCGGTCGCGAATGGGACGTCGATTGGTCAATCGAGAGTGGGCGCGTGTCGCCGAACGGGATCGTCCACCTCCTGGTACCGGCTCGACAGTTTTGGGACGACATCGGGTTCACCTGAGGAAACATCCATGGCTTCCGGTCGGAAGCCGAGCTAACGACGTGGTTAGAGGCGACAGGAAATCGGCGTGGCTACGTAGCGAGCGCTCAGACCATGTATGACTTGTCCGTCGATTGGTACGCCGGCCGGTTGACCGAAGAGTGGGCGCCGCCGGATGCCACCGAAGCCGAAGCGATCTTCACTGCTCATGGTCTGACTGGTGAGTTCTGGCGCCTGACCGGCGACTGAATCAGCGGGTGACGGTGAAGCGGATGTCGCCGTACGGCTCGGAGACCGGGTGGAACACCGTGTGCCCGTCGTCGAGGCCGAAGCGCGCCAGGTCAAAAGGCAGGTGATGCTGGTTGGGCAGCTCGAAGCTGATCTCACCGATCTCGGGCACAGCATCGAGAACCGCTTGCGCCATCAACCAGCCCTGGTGCTGGACCGATGCCGACCAGTCGGCGAAGAAGCGCTGCAACATCACCTCGCGGGCCGATTCCCAGAGGCGGCCGGTATCGGCAGGGAGAGTCGTATACACCCATCGAGCATTGATCGAGGTGGAGAGCACGCGGTCTTCTGCCTCCGGGAGGACCGTGAACTCATCCCTGGGGAAACCGACGAAGGCGGAGCCACCGGTCTTGAGCACCACCAGGCCCTCGATCCCGGCTTCGGTCTCCCGGCTACCCAACTCGTCACCGCGCACCCGGGCGAGGCGCCGCTCCGAACCCCCTCCAGTGAATCCGGTGGGGCCTTCCCTGCGCCACCGCCTCTGCCGGATGGTCACCTCCGCAGACTCGATCCCCGCCTTGGCGACCATGTGGTCACAAAGGACGGTGGCAAACGATTCGAGGTCTTCGGTCAGGTGGTCCTGGGCCAGCCCGTAGATGGTGTTACGGGTGGTGTCGGTGGGGAGGACGGCGGCATTGTCCCCTTCGAGGTATGCAGCCTCCACGTCACCAGCCAGAAGAACCTGGAATTCGAGGTCGAGAAAGTCGTCCCGGCCGTCGCTGCGGACCAGCTTGGACAGCCGCACGCCCGACTTCCCCCACTGGTTGGTCCCGAGCTCCGCCACTCAGCTCCCCCGGTATGTCGAATAGCCGAACGGGCTGAGGAGAAGGGGGATGTGATAGTGATCGCTGCTGTCATCGAGGTCGACCACCACCACCACCTCCGGGTAGAACCGGTTGCCGTAACCGCCTGTGTCGAAACGGACCCGGTAGGCACCGGGGGCGAGATCGGATCCGAGGTTGGCAACCCGCCCGTCGTCGTCGGTTGTCCCGGAGTTGACCTCCGTCCATTGGTCACCCGCGCGCCGTTGCAGAGTCACCATCACATCGGACGCAGGCTTCCCTGAGCCGGTGTCGAGCACGTGGGTCGAAATCGAGATCATCAATCCTCCTGGATGCAGAGCATTCGACGCAGTCTCGTCGCCGTGATCCTCTGTTGCTCGCGGGAGGCGATCTCCAACTCGGTCAAGCGTGTGTTCTCGATCCTCTCCTGTGCGATCTCGAGCATCTCGCGGGCGCCCTTGCCCGTGGCGTAAATGATGTAGGTGAAGCCGAACTTCTGCTCGTAGCGACGGTTCAGCTCACCAAGGGTCGTGAGCACGGTCGAATCCGCATCCCGGGAACTGGCCTGTTCCCGGTTTGCAATCTCGTCACCCCGCTCCCCGATCCTCGGATGGCCGGCAAAGGCCTCGAGCCAGTCTTCTTCTTCGAGTTCGAGAAAGAAGACCTCTGCGGCCTCGACCACCTGCCCGACTGTCGAAAACGGACGTGACGCCAGCATCGAGGACACCCACCGGGTGGACTGGCAAGCAGTATGGAAGAAGCCTGTTGCCGATTGGCCGAGAAGCGAGTTGAGGTAGTGGAGCCGTTTGGTCGCCGCTGACTCGGCGTCGGGCATGCCCATGACCCTGAACCGGGCAACCCCACCGTCAGGATGGATGTCGAGCTTCAACAACCTCGCTCCGGTCTCGCGGGCGAGGGGAAGGTGGTTCACGGAGTCGGGTTCGACCGCCACACGGGTGAGCACTTCGTTCCACACGGCGCCGTCATCCGACACGCTGGCGCTGACCCAACCCGGGGCGTTGCCCTTGAAGTGCCGGGTATCGACCACAAGCTCGCGGATCGGCCCGGCCATGCCCAGCTTGAAAACAACCCAGTCGTTGCCGGGCCCCCGTCGACGCCTCGTCTCCCAGCCATCCCACATGCCGATCGGCTCGGTAGGCCTGAGCATGTTCGACGGCGGGGAGTAATGGGCGTCGGACGCGTCGGTCGGTTCACCCCCGCTCGCGAGCGAAGCCAGGTCGACAAGGCCGAATTCCGGGCACACACCATCGAGGCCGGGCACAGGATTGCCCTCGACGCGCAGCCGGGCGACACCCCCATCTGGGAAGATGTTGAGGCGAACATATGTGATCCGCCCGCTTGCCTTCAGATCGAACCGGGCCACCGAATCTCCCCGAAGGGCGGTGGGGGCCACCAACTCCACCCAGAAGGCGTCGCCGAGACGCTCGTCGCTGCCCACCCCGCAGCCCTCGAGTGAGAACTCCTCGGGAAAGTTCCCGGTGAAATGCGATGTGTCCACGGTCACCTGGGTCACCTGGCCGGGGATGCCGAGGGCGATCACACACCAGTCGTGGCCCGGGTCCCGCCGGCGGCGCGTCTCCCAGCCGTCCATCCATTTGCCGCGATCGGTGTATTCATCAGGCTTCCACACGGGGTCGGCGACCTCGATCAGATTTGTGGCATCGGCAAAGAACTCGTCGTTGCACGAGACGATTCGCCCACCCACCCGCTCAGAAATCAGATCAGCCATGTCGCTCCAACATAAGTCCGGCGCCACTGAAGATTACGCCGCGGTCGTACACAGTTTGTCCTCTCAGCATCGTCTTCACAACCGATCCGCGCAGGGTCATCCCCTCGTACGGGGTAATCGGGTGACGGTGGTGGAGGTCAGAACCTCGAATCGTCGCAGCTCCGTCAGGGTCGAACACGACGAAGTCGGCGTCCATCCCCTCCCCGATTGCGCCCTTGCGGTGAGCCAGACCGGCGAGCCGCGCCGGATTCTCCGCCAGCCACCCCGTCAAGTGCTCCGGCCCGTACCCGCGAGCCGCAGCAGCCGTCCAGGTCGCCTGGAGCCTGAGCTGCAGCGACCCGATCCCTCCCCAGGCACGGGCAAGATCCCCCGACTCGATCTCTTTGATATCTGCCGGCGCCGGCGAATGGTCGGAGACGATCATCGTGAGCAAGCCGGCGTCGAGAGCCGCCCAGAGCGCCTCGCGATGGTCGGCACCTCGAATCGGTGGGGCGCATTTGAACGGGGTAGACCCGCTCTGTATTTCCTCGGCACAGAAAACGAGATAGTGAGGGCACGTCTCGCCTGTCAGCCACCGCGACGAGCCGATCTCCTGCGCGCCCTCGCCACTGGAGACATGGAGGATGTGGACCAGAGCCCCAGTTCGTTGCGCCATCTCCCCGGCGAGTTCGATGGCATGCACCTCGCTATTGGTCGGCCGCGAGGCTAAGTACGCCTGGTAGGAATGCGTGTCCGTGTCGAACCCGAGGACCAGAGCCGGGTCTTCGGCGTGAAGGAGAAGCGGCACCCCCGCCCGCGCCAGAGCCTTCATCGACGACTCCAGCTCACCCAACTGCAGCGGGGGGAATTCCTCCACCCCGGAATCGACCATGAATGCCTTGAAGCCGGAGACACCTGCGTTGACCATGCCGGGAATCTCAGCACCCGATCCGGGCACGAGTCCTCCCCAGAAGGCAGTGTCCACGCTGATCTTCGGGGAAGCCACCCGACGTTTCACGTTCAGGGCTTCGACACTGACCGTGGGAGGTATCGAGTTGAGCGGCATATCGACGATCGTGGTGGTGCCGCCTGCGGCCGCAGCCCGGGTGGCCGTGTCGAATCCCTCCCAGTCGGCCCGCCCTGGCTCGTTGACGTGCACATGGGAGTCGACCAAACCGGGCATGATCACCAGGTCGCCGTAATCCTCATCCGCTATGCCGGTGCCCACCTCCAGGATCACACCTGACTCGTATCTCACGGTTGCCGGCCGGATCTCCGATCCCACCACCACCCGGCTGCTCCGCAATGTGGGCATCAGTCTTCGGTTATCCAGTCCTCGAGCGGGATGCCTAGGCCGTCGGCGATTCGGTTGGCGTAGGCGAAGTACGCGACAACTTCGGCGATATGGAGGATGTCGGTGTCGGTGAATCCCTCGCGGCGCAGTGACACCACATCGGACTCAGTGACGGCAGACGGTTCGCGGGTGAGTTTCTCCGCATATCTCAACATCGCAAGGCGCTCTCCGGAGAGGCCTGCCGTCTCATAGTCCGCCTCGATCCTGGATGCGAGATCGTCGTCTCGGAGCAAACGGCGCAGACCGCGCCGGTGATGGGTTATTCAGTAATGGCACTCGTTGATCCCGGAGACGACGACAGCGATCATCTCGCGCTCGGCCCTTCGCAGCGTCTTCGTGCTGCTCATGGCCTGCCGGTAGAGGATCTCATGCGCTTCGAGGCTTCCCGCGTCGAGGCCATGGATCCGCATCACCCAGTCGACCCTATTCCATTTCGGGTCGAGGAGCCCATCCTTCAATCGGGCGAGGTCTCCCTCCCATCCGTCTTCGTGTGGGGCTTCAATCCAGGGCATTTGCAGTGGATCCATAGGTGAAGCGTAACGGGGAAGCGTTGGCCGCAGGGCTCAACCTATCGGAGCCGGGGTCGTCCCCTCCGAGATATCGAAAGGCCCGAAATGGTGGGTTCGGGCCCTTCGACGTTTTGCGATGCCGAGCGGCTTGAGGAGGAGGAGAAAACCGCTCGGGCGGAGCGGAATCCGCTCGACATCGCAATGGCGGAAACCATGGGGCTCGAGAGCCTTGTGATCTCGTTCACAAGAATAAAACACTTCGAGTGCTAGCTAGAATTCCCGTTTTTTCAATAGAATATCCGTCGACGTCGTCGGTGATCTGGGGTGGTAACGGCGTCCATGCAGGGCCGGTTGGAGCGCTGGAACCCGGCCTCTGCTTGCTCTCGCTAGCGCCTCAGCTGCTGAAGGTGACCGCGTACGCGTGGGACCAACGGGTAACCACCGTGCCGTAGAGCTCTCCGGCACGCATCATGTCCCCGGCGGCAAGTGCCTCGACCGACTCCCTCACCAGAGATACCGAGTCGTCGAGCACCAGGTCTTCGGGTGCGAAGAGATCCGACACCTCGGCAAAGTCCAGCTCGACCATCGACTCATCAGGGAAGGGTGACAACCAGGAGATCAACTGCTCCATTTCGACAGTAGGTCCCTGGATCATCCCTACCTCTCTCAGGACAACCACCGCCTGGTCGAGCAGATCGCGCGCTTCGACTATGCCGGAGCGGTATCTGATTCGAGGGGCGGCGACGTCGCCGTACACCTCGCGCTGTTCCGGAGAGAACCCGACGAACCAACGAACCGGAACGTGCCAGGCGGAAGTCAGCACATGGGATCGATGGCCGGGATGTTCAGCCCGGTAGCTGCGTAGCTCCCTGTCGGCAGCCTCGGCGGCCGCCTCCGGGATGAGGGAAGCACCCACCCCCTGAAAGGCGTTGGCGAATGCAATCGTCGACTCCAGCACCCGTAGCCTCAAATAGCTTGGGCAGTACATTCGCTGACCCTTCCACTCCACGACGTGTGACGGATCGTGTGCCGATTCGGACAGCATTCCATACGAACGAACGAAGCCGGGAACCGGCTCTTCGTCATAAGGCCCGACAGGTGAGTAAACCCTCAGGAACGCAGTCTTGGTCATGCCCACATGGTGCCAGGGGCAGAGCACTAGTGGTCTGTCGGTACGCCAAGTACTTGGGCGACAGGCCACTTAGTCACCAGGAGCGCGTTGTCGGGGGTTTGGGTATGATCAACGGCGAGTGCTGCTCAGGCTTTGACACGAAAGGAACGGCGAGTTGACCGTATTCGATGAGGTTGCCGTCGAAGGACACGAACAAGTCCTTTACGGCTACGACAAAGTATCCGGACTCAAGGCCATCATCGCAATCCACTCCACTGCTCTCGGTCCCGCTCTAGGCGGGACTCGCTTTTTTCCGTATGAATCCGAGAGAGACGCTCTCATCGATGTCCTCCGCCTGTCGGAGGGAATGAGTTACAAGGCCGCGGCTGCCGGACTGGATCTGGGCGGTGGCAAAGCGGTCATCATCGGCGACCCCCGCACCGACAAGTCTGAGCGCCTCTTCCGTGCTTACGGCCGTATCGTCGACTCGCTGCAGGGTCGCTACATCACAGCCGAAGACGTTGGCACCTCGACCAAGGATCTCGATATGGTGCGGCGCGAGACACGCTGGGCCCTGGGCAACTCAGTGGCCGAAGGAGGGGCGGGAGACCCTTCTCCCGTGACCGCCCGCGGCCTGTACGCAGCGTCCAGGGCCGTATCCCAGTTCCTGTGGGGAGATCCCGACCTGGCGGGTCGCCGCTTTGTGGTGCAAGGGGTCGGGAAGGTTGGCTCGGCGTTCGTCCAACTCCTGGTCGAGGCAAGAGCCGAGGTTCTCATCGCCGACGCGTACCAGCCCACCCTCGATGCCGCGGTTGAGAGGTTCGGAGTCCAAACCGTCGATTTCGAATCGGTCCATACGGTCGAAACCGACTATTTCTCGCCCTGCGCCCTCGGTGCCGGGCTGAATGAGAGAACAATCCCCGAGCTCAACTGCAAGGCGATCGTTGGCAGCGCCAACAATCAACTCGCCACCGGAAAGGATGCAGAGCGGATCGCCGACAGGGGAATCCTCTACGGCCCCGACTTCGTGGTGAATGCCGGCGGGCTGATCAACGTCTACGACGAGCTTCACGGATACTCCAAGCTGCGAGCCATGCATCGGGTCGACGCAATCTTCGAAGCAACCCTGAAGATCTTGGAGACTGCGAGAGAACAGGGCACCAACCCCAACGCAGCAGCAATTCACGTCGCCCGGGAGCGGATTCAGGACATCGGGGACCTGAGACGGTTCCGCCGCAGTGGCGACGACCGGAATTAACCGTGACCGCCCGCACCCACGACTCCCTCGGCCTGAGCAACGATCAGATGATCGAGATGTACCGGCTCATGCTCATGGCACGTCGGATCGACGATCGAATGTGGGCACTGCAACGGCAGGGACGGGCCGACTTCGTCCTGGGAGCCTCAGGCCATGAGGCAATCCAGGTGGGATCGGTCTTCGCCCTGGATCGCGAGAAGGATTGGATCCTCCCCTACTACCGCGACATGGGTGTTGCCCTCGCCTGGGGATTCACCCCTGAGGACATCTTCTACGGTGTGTTCGCCAAAAAGGCCGACCCGATGTCGGGGGGAAGACAGCTCCCGAGCCACTGGTCCGACCCCGAGCGGAGGGTCCTCACCCAGTCCTCTGTCATCGGGCCGCAGTTCCCCCATGCGGCAGGTATCGCCCACGCCGCCAAGCTTCGGGGCTCCGGGGCGGTCTGCGTGGTGTACGGAGGTGAGGGATCTACATCGGAGGGCGACTGGCATGAGGCGATGAACTGGGCGGGGATCCACAGGCTGCCGCTGATCTTCGTCATCGAGAACAACCAGTATGCAATCTCGGTGCCGACCGAAGAAGAGGTGGCCGGAAAGATCGCCGATCGGGCCCGGGGTTATGGCTTCCCGGGCCACGCCATCAACGGGAACGACCCGTTTGAGGTGGTGGCCACCATGCAGACAGCAGTCGCCCGGGCCCGCTCCGGGGATGGCCCGACCCTCATCGAGGCCGAGACCTACCGCTACTACGCCCACACCTCAGACGACAACGACACTCTGTACCGGACCCGGGAAGAGGTCGAGACCTGGCGGAAGAAGGATCCGCTGGAAGGGCTAAAGCTGTACTTGATCGAGCATCGGCTGCTCACGGAGCGGGAGGAGTCTGCGCTCGATGAACAGGTGATCGCGACTCTCGCCGAGGCGGTGAAGAAGACCGAGGCATCAGCCAACCCCGACGAGCCGACTTCGCGTGTATACGCCAAGCCGATCATCCCCGACACCCCGACCACCGAGCCCGACCCGCCGGTCGAGGGTGAGACGATCAACATGATCACCGCTATCAACCGCACCCTTCACGAGATCTTCGCCACCTACGACGAGGCCATCCTGTTCGGCGAGGACGTCGCCCGCCGCAAAGGGGGCGTCTTCAAAGCGACCGATTCGCTCACCGAAACCTTCGGGCCGGAGCGTTGTTTCAACTCCCCGATCGCGGAGTCATCGATAATCGGTGTTGCGATCGGCATGTCTGCGGCAGGGTTCAAGGCGATGCCGGAGATCCAGTTTGCCGACTACATCCACCCTGCCTTCAACCAGATCGTCTCCGAGGCCGCCCGCATCTCGTTCCGCTCCGATGGCCGCTGGAATTGCCCGATCGTGATCCGGACGCCGTACGGGGCCGGAATTCACGGCGCCCTCTACCACTCTCAGTCGATCGAGTCGTTCTACTCCCATGTCCCAGGGCTCAAGGTCGTTGTCCCATCGACGCCTGCCGACGTCAAAGGGCTCCTCTTCACCGCAGTGGAAGATCCCGACCCGGTCCTCTTCCTGGAACCGAAGAAGCTATACCGTCTCGCCCGGGGCCCCTACCCGGAAGGTGAGCATCGGGTACCGCTCGGCAAGGCGGCGATCAGGCACCCAGGGACCGACCTCACCATCATCGCCTACGGAGCGATGGCCCACTTCGCCACCGAGGCCGCCGCCATCCTCGAAGACCTCGGGATTTCTCCCGAAGTGATCGACCTGCGGAGCCTCAAGCCGCTCGACTGGCCAACAATCGAGGAGTCGATCAAGAAGACCTCACGCGCCCTCATCGTTCATGAAGACAACGAGTTCGTCGGTTACGGTGCAGAGGTGGCCGCCCAGATCGCCGACAAGACTTTCGAGTGGCTCGACGCCCCCGTGAAGCGAATGGCCCTTCCCGATGTCCCGATCATGCCCTACGCAGGTTCTCTCGAAGGCGCCCTCTACCCCACCGCCCAGGACATAGTCGAAAAAGCCCAAGAACTGGCCAAGTACTAGTGCTTTACCGCATAAGTTACACGCGTGTAGTTTAATGGTGCCACTTTCCC
>JBBDMR010000027.1:0-6537 GCA_040878225.1 Acidimicrobiia bacterium | reverse complement strand
TTGAGCAATTCGTTGCAGCCTTCGAGGTCGGGAGCGCCGAAGTAGTCGGCGGTCAGCACGACAGTCTGCAGGTTGGTGCCGCTGGCACCGTCGTAAATGACAACTCCAGAGGCGACCGCGTCGAGGTAGGCATTCATCTGGCTGCTGCCACATCAATACAGCAGGGGTCTACTGGTTGGCTCATTGGCTCCTCACTTGTTCCGTATGAAACGCTGGTGAGCGCCACGAGCCGAGGCTCAAGGTCAACTCATCGATTCCAGGCATTGGCACCGTTCTCCATATCTCTATGGCTCGGTTGCCGCGGTATCAAAGGGCCTGTCCCTCCACCGCTCTAGATGAGCGCTTCGTGCCGTCAGTATACAACAGGCACGGGCAGTGTCTACGGAAGGGCCGACTCCAGGGCTTCGTAGACGGTGTTCCGCAGCACCGGGACCCTGCCCACCGATTCGATGGTGGACCGGAACTCGGCTGGGGTGACTTCCTGGCCGTGTTCGGCCCCTGCCGACCGGGTGATGATCTCTCCCATCAGGGTCCCTCCCATGTCGTTACAGCCGGCCTGGAGCAGCCTGGCACCGCCGTCGAGACCGAGTTTCACCCACGATGCCTGGATGTTGTCGATCAGGCCATCGAAGGCGATACGCGACACGGCGTGGATGAGGACGGCCTCGTCCCAGGTGGGGCCGGGACGGGCCCTGCCTCGAAGGTAGATCGGAGATCCCATATGGACGAACGGGAGCGGGACCATCTCGGTGAACCCTCCGGTTCGCTCCTGGATCTGTCTGACCACTGCGAGGTGGTTGGCCCACGACCTCGGCCCATCGATGTGGCCGAACATGATGGTGGCGGTGGCCCTCAGCCCCAACTCATGGGCGGTGATCATCACTTCGGCCCACTGCGACGTCCTGATCTTGTCGGGGCAGAGGTGCTCACGCACTCGGTCGTCGAGAATCTCGGCGGCTGTGCCTGGAAGAGAACCCAGACCCGCTTCCTTGAGCTCTTCGAGAAAACGCCGGACCGGTATGCCGAGGGTCTCGGCGCCCTGCCATACCTCGAGCGGGGTAAACCCGTGGATGTGCATGTCGGGCATGTCCTCTTTGATCGCTTTGACCACATCGACATAGAAGTTGCCGGTGAAGTCAGGGTGGATCCCACCCTGGAGGGTCACCTCGGTCGCCCCGCGGTCCCAGGCCTCCCTGGCCTTGGCCACGATCTCGTCGAGGCCCATCAAATACGGTTCCCCTCTCAGGTTCAGGCTCTTCGGGCCTTTGGAGAAGGCGCAGAACCCGCACTTGAAATAGCAGAGATTGGTGTAGTTGATGTTGCGGTTGACCACGTAGGTGACGGTCTCCCCAACACTCCTCGATCGCAGCAGGTCGGCAGTGTGGGCAATGGCGTCGATCCCGTCACCGCGCGCCTCGAAGAGCTTCTGCAGTTCCGCGATGTCGGGTCGCTGCCCTTCTAGTGAACGCTCCAGGATCGAACGCAACTCCCCCGCGCCATCCAGGCCCAGGGCGGTGCGGCCCTGAATCCAACTCCGGTCACCCCACTCGGCCGACAGTCGCAGCTGCGGAACCGGAAGTTCCATGTCCTTGCCCGGAGCCCAATCGTACCTGGGCCGGGCCGCCCCGGAGCCATCGGTCAGCTTCAGCCATGTCTCGAAGTCGGCAGCACCCAGGGTGGCCCGGGCGATATCGATTTCGAGCCCGATCGGGTAGACAGTCCTCTCCACGAGCTGATGGTCGGAAAGGGCGTCACGCAGCTCCCCGATCCGCTCTACGTCCCAGTCCCTGAGCAGCAGGTCTCCCGCGCCCCCGGCCACAGCTTCGACGGCCTGAGGCACATCATCGACGAAAACCGAGAGGACCGTCTCCAGCCCGGGCAGCAAGACCAGGTCTCCAGCCTCCTCGATCTCGGAGCGCCCAACCCTGAGGAACGCGGCACGGGTCCTGGAAACGGCGTCCAGCACTACCTCGCGGGGCCCTTCGTTGCGGACCGTGATCCGCCATCCCGGCACTCCGGATTTGGCCAGTGCGAGTGCGGATTCAGGTCCGACGATGTAACCGGATGGTTCCGGTTCGGCAGCCGCGCCAAGCACGAGCAGTCCTCCGGACCGGGCTGCGTGCAGGTCGGCTGTCGTCGGGGCAGCCATTTCGACGGTGGTGGTGCCTTCGCGGCGGCGGCTGGTGGCCGTGGGCGCGGCCAGCGATTCGGCCGGCCGGGTGCGGAGGAACGTAACTCTCATGTCTGGACACTCTTTCCGATCTTCGGATACCCATTCTCGTCGACTCGCCGGCGGATATCGTCGATCAACCCCGGGGCGATCCATTCTTCATCTATGTACTCGGGATACACCGGGAGCCGGGGGCGAAGTTCGAAGCCCGCCGCCTCCGTTCTCTCCTCCAACTCGGTGAGATGCGGCCAGGGTGCCTCGGGGTTCACCCAGTCTATTGTCAGTGGCGACACGCCTCCCCAATCGTTGATTCCGGCGTCGAGATAGATCTCGTATCTGTCGGTGAGGTTGGGTGGCACCTGGATGTTTGCCTCGGGGCCCATGATCCACCGGGCGAGTGCGACAACCCGTGCGAACCAGATAGGCACCGGCTCAGCAGAACGGCGCATCGGGGTGTCCGCTTTGGCACGAAAGTTCTGGACGATTATCTCCTGGATCGCACCGGTCCGGTCGGCAAGATCCCGCAGAGCGAACAAAGAATCGACAATCTCCTGGTGGTTCTCACCGATTCCAACCAGGATCCCGGTCGTGAACGGGACCCGGCTCCGTCCGGCCGCCTCGATGGTCGCCACCCGGAGGGAGGGGACCTTGGTGGTGGACTTGTGGTGGGGCATTCCCGGCTCGAGCAATCGCGGCGAGATGTTCTCCAGCATCATCCCCATCGACGGATTGGTCGGTCGCAGCTTCGCCATCGCCGCGTCGTCGAGCAGACCTGGGTTGGCGTGCGGAAAGAGACCGGTCTCGGATCGAATCAGAGCAGACATCTCGGCCACGTAGTCGATGGTCGTCTCCAGGCCTCGCCCTGCGAGGAACTCGAGTGCCTGGGGCCAGCGTTGCTCGGGGCGGTCACCCAGGGTCAACAGAGCCTCAGTGCAACCGGCTTCGTCGCCCGCCTTTGCCACTGCCAGCACGTCTTCGGGCTCGAGATAGACCCCACCGGCCCCGGGCGGCTTGGCGAAGGTGCAGTAGGTACAGCGGTCGACGCAGAGCGTGGTCAGCGGGATGAACACCTTGCGGCTGTAGGTGACAGTCCGCCCTTTCCCCTCGTCACGGAGATGCGAAGCGTGGTCGAGGAGAGCTCCTGAAGCCCGCGAGCCATCGAGGTACTCGAGCGCGAGCCCGGGGTCGGGCTCGGGGTGGGTCCGGACTTGGCTACGAGATACCAGAGGAGCCTGCTTCTGTCACACCACCGTCAACAGGGATTATCGCCCCTGTCATCCAGGAACTTGCGTCGGACCCGAGAAACACGATCATCCTGGCAACATCTTCGGGCTCACCGACACGTCCCAACGGATGACTTCGGGCCGCAGCGTCCTCGTCCTGGAGCAACATTCCCGCGAGGCGGGTGCGGACAACGGCCGGGGCGACCGCATTGACCCTGATGTCGGGGGCGAGCTCGAACGCGAGCTGGCGGGTGAGGTGGACGACGCCCGCTTTGGAGATGTTGTATGCGCCGGTTATCGGGCCGGGTTTGAGGCCGGCAACCGAGGCAACGTTCACCATTGCACCACCCGACTTGTCCATTCCCGCCGCATATGCGGCCCGGGCCCACAGCAACGGGCCGAGCAGGTTCACATCCCAGGTCTTCTGGACCGCCCCGAGGTCGACATCCATCAACGACCCTGCAGACGGATTGGTACCTGCGTTGTTCACTAGCACATCGACAGAGCCGAATCGGGAAACCGTTTCCTCCATGGCCATCGCCGCATCCTCCTCGGAGTCGGCGCGGGCGGCGAGGGCAAGCACCCTGTCGGCGTCGATGCCTGCCGCGATCATCTCGTTGCGTGCCGCCTCGACGTTGTCGGGCTTGCGGGACGTGATCGTCACACCCAAGGCACCGCTGTTGGCGAACTCGAGCGCAGTCGCCAGGCCAATACCCCGGCTGGCGCCGGTGACCACGATGACTTTGCCCTCAACTGAGACTTCCATTGGCTCCTACTGGTTAGAGCGCCAGATACTAAAGGCAGCGACTCCGAACCCGTTCATCGAGCCTGCGAAAAACTGGCCCGGGCCGACCTTCGACGGCTAATGGCCGCCCCGCTTGACCCCGCCGTACTTCATCCTGGTGTCTGACATTGCGGCGGCTCGCTGCTCGTCGTCATTGACACCGGCATCGACGATTTCCCCGACGAACAGGGTGTGGGTCCCGAGATCGGTGGAATGACGGACCTCACAGTCCATCCACGCAATTGCCTCAGAGAAGACGGGTGCGCCGGTGGTTGCGGTGAAGACTTCGCGACCGTTGAGCGTGTTGCCGTCACGTTCGGCGGGTTTGGAGAACTTGACGAAGGGCCGGGTGTCTTCTGACGACCAGAGGTTGACCGTGAACGACCCACCCTCGGTGATCAGTCGGTGGGTGACGGCCTTGTTGTCCACTCCGATCCCGATCAGCACCGGATCCATGGAGAGTTGGGTGATCCATGAAGTGGTCATCCCATTCCACTCCTCGCCCGATGCCGAACCGACGATGGCGAGGGCGTTGGGAATCTTCCAGGTGACCTTGTTGACCAATTCGCTATCCATGCAATTCAACCTCTCACAGCGATATTCGAAACCCTAATGTTCCCGTGTGCGAATCCTGATCGCCACCACCGGTGTCCTACCGGCAGGTCCCGTCTCTGAACTCTGCGCGCGGCTCGGTGGTGAGTCATCCGACGTCACCGTGATGACCGTGATCCGGATCCCGAGGACCTTCCTCGACTCCCTCGACGACGACGTTCGCCGTTCGTTTCTCGACGACTCGACCTCGGATGCCTCCCCGGAGGAGAAAGCTGCGATCTACCTCGAAGAACGGGGCCAGAAGGTGGTCGCGCCGATCGTTGCCGCTCTCCAGGCCGAGGGAATCCAGGCCACCGCCCGCTTCGTCGATGGAGACGACCCGGCGGCAGCCATCATCGCGACCGCTGAAGATGTGCGAGCGGAGATAGTGATGATGGGGGCAACTCGGCGTCTTTTCACCGAAGAGGCGTGGAAGAGCGTGTCGGTTCGAGTCATCGACAACTCCCATCTCCCGGTCCTTCTCGTCCCCGGCACCAGGATCGAGGACACCCACGAGATGCCCATCCTCGAGCTGTAGGCCATCATTTCTGATCCGCTCAGTCAGGAGGGATACCACGTCAAGTTCGGTTGGGGGCCCAACGCGCTGAAACGACTCGGAGCCACCGCTGACACGATCGTTTTGGTGGACGTCCTCTCATTTACGACTGCCGTCGACATCGCCACAGCTTCGGGGGCGACCATCTTTCCTTTTGGCTTCGGGAACGATAATGCTGCCGATTACGCAGCCGAGCAGAAGGCTGTCCTGGCCGGGTCGAGAGATGGGGATGGCTTTTCTCTTTCACCATCGTCTCTGACCCGAATCGACCCGGGAACGCGGCTGGTTCTCCCCTCACCAAACGGCGCCGAGCTATCGCTCTTAGCCGAGTCGCTGGACCGGACCGTGGTCGCCGCTTGCCTCAGGAACGCCGGCGCGGTGGCGAAAGGGCTTATGTCGAGAGGAACCATCGCTGTAATCGCCGCTGGCGAACGCTGGGACGACGGGTCGCTGAGACCAGCGGTCGAAGACCTCCTCGGTGCCGGCGCCGTGATCGCCTCAACTCCTGCGAAGTCCCGTTCACCGGAAGCTGAGGTGGCCGCCAGTGCCTTCCTCGCCACCGAATCTCATCTTGGCGAGACTCTGCGCGAGGCGATGTCGGGCCGCGAGCTCATCGACCGTGGCTTTGCCGCCGATGTCGAATTGGCAGCCGATCTCAATGCCAGCACCACTTTTCCGCTAATGATCCAGGGCTTCTTCTCGTCGCCATAGTTTCTGTCACACCCGGTTTGTACGTTGTGTCATATGGAACTCAATCGACTCAACGGATGCCAGGGGCACAAGCCCACTGTGGTCGGCGACTTGCTCGTGACAGCATGTGAGAGTTGTCGGCGGGTGGAGTGGAGCGACCGGTCAGGCAACATCGACCCCTCGGAGGGCATGGCCGCGCTGTTCGGCAACTTTGAGCTGGTGGGAACCCTCGATGCGGTCGGGTCACCGGCCCCCGAGGTCCTGGTCTATGCCGCCCCCTCGGTGCGTAAGCGCAAGAACCTGGCTCCCTTCCCCAAGAGCTCATGGGTGAAAGCAGCCCCCGACCTGTGGCTCACCCACGACGGCGAGAACCTGCTCCTGGCTACCAACCACAAACTCCTATTCGAAAACCTAACCCGCGGCGCCTAACTGTTCCCCCAGAGACGAAGTCGAATGGGGGAAAAGTCCCTGCCGGCCCGGAAGGGCCGGGAGGTAAGGGGGACTGAGACTCTCCAAGTTGAGA
>JBBDMR010000026.1:0-6552 GCA_040878225.1 Acidimicrobiia bacterium | reverse complement strand
TCACCGTTGCTCAGATCTCCGAGTTCTCCTTGATTCTCGCCGCCCTCGGTGTACGGGTGGGTCACATCGATGAATCGATTCTCGGGCTGATCACTCTGGTGGGTCTCATCACTATCGGGCTCTCCACCTATCTCATTCTCTATTCCCAGCCCCTTTACGAGCGAATGAAGCCCTACCTCTCGGTGTTCGAAAGACAGCAACTGCATCCCGGTGAGCACCATCACGACCTCCACGAAGGGGACGTAGATGTGATCCTGTACGGGGGAGGACGACATGGCGCCCTCATCGCCGAGAGCTTGAAGGCCAAAGACCGCCGGGTGCTGATCGTCGATTTGGATCCCGACGCGCTCGAGCGGTGCCGCAGAGACGGACTCCAGGTGATCTATGGCGACGCCGAGGACCCCGAATTCCTACTGTCGATTCCTCTGGATCAGGCTGGGTGGGTAGTCAGCACGGTACGAGGTGTCGACGTCAACCTCGCCCTGCTTCACGGATTACGGGCCGCCGGATATGAGGGAAGGCTCGCCTTCACAGCCCATGACCCCATCGAAGCCGCACGTCTCCGGGAAGAAGATGTCGATGTCGTGATCGCTCCTTTCGCAGTGGCAGCTGAGCGGCTGGTGGACCACGTCCTGGTGTCTCCGCCCATGGGAGGCCGGAGTCGTGAGTGAAGCCACCTGCATCCTGGTAGCAGTCGATCACTCACCAGGGTCGCTGACCGCGTTGGCTCGGGCCCAGGCCCTGACGAATGTGACCGGTGATTCGCTTGTGGTTTGCACAGTGCTCGACGAAGAGCCTGACGACGAGGTGTTCGAACAGGCTCGCCTCCGCTTGGCGAGCGTTACTCGACAAGCTGACGTCCAGGTGCGTTTCGGAACCGCCTTTATCGAGCTGATACGAGCTGCCCGTGAGGCGAACGCCCGTCTGATTGTCGCCGGAGCTACCGGAGAGCACACCGAAGGCCAACTCGCTTTGGGTGTCACCATCGACAGGCTTGCGAGGAAAGCTGACCGACCGGTCCTCGTGGTCCGAAAACCCCCGCGGAACGGATACCGATCGGTGATTGTCGGACTCGACGGATCCACCGATGCCGCCCGTGCAGCCCACCTTGCCCGACAACTCTCACCACAGTCGCGCATCACCGGGGTAATGGCAGCCCCACCCATCGGAGAGCATCTCCTGAAAACGAGAGGCGCCGGAGAAAAAGCTCTCTCCACCTACCGAAATCGCCTCCAGGAGAACGCACGTGAGAAGCTGGCCACGGCTGCGACTGGATTACCCATCGATCACCAAGAAGCAATAGTGGGACGCCCCGAAACAGTCCTGCTCGAAGCGGCCGACATCTACGAGTCCGACCTCCTGGCCGTGGGCAGACACGGGATATCACCACTGGCGGCCGTGCTGTTGGGAAGCGTTGGCCACCACCTCGTCCACGAGGCTCCGTGCGACGTCCTCGTCTACAGGTCGCGGGATCTCGGCTTCCAGCCTCCGTGACACCCTCCAAACCAGTGGAGAGCAGTCCAGGTGACGTGAGCGCCCCGGCACACAATGTTCGCCGGAGGCTCGATTGCGTCTGTTCTGGCCAGCGACGCATCTACACCGCTCGGCGGCTGCAGATACCACAGGCCAATTTCTCTAGGGAGCCGTCGGATGTTGCTGACCAACCCGTCAGCTAACGCATAACAACACCAGCCGGTCCAACCCTCCTCCGGTTAGACCCGCCCGGGAACCGGCAGTATGTAGCAGGTCTCATGGGGTTGATTTCGACCGCGGCTCTCGTGAAAGTGGTCATCGATGTGAAGTAGCCGGTAACCGTGACGGCAGCATGAATCACAGGATGGTCTCCTTCTACAGCGAGAAGCCCAAACCAAGTTCAGTTGATTCCGGGCAAATCACCCCAGGTCAATCGACAGCCCGGTCTCCCGTTCGGACACATCCCAGAGCACCCGGATCGACTCCGACATCCCGAACCAGCGCAAGATCGGTCTGCGTACCGCAGCACCGAAGTTGATGAATCTGGGGGCGTACATCTGGCCGCCCCTTGCTCTGGGGTCGGTCGCAGCTCGAAGCTGAGGAAGGGCGCCGGCGGCAGGAGTCATCCCCGTCCGCTGCGCCAGGTTGTGCCAGAACTCGGCTGAGCCACTCGCCCCACCCTGGCGAACCGTGTTGGCCTGCAGATCTGTGTTCGACAGTCCCGGATGGGCCACGAGGCTTGCGGCATGCAGTCCGGCGTCCTCGAACTGTCGTTGCAGCCCTATGGCAAAGTGATAGTTGGCGAGCTTGGATTGGCCGTAGGCTCTCCAGGGGTCGTATTCGCCTTCGAGTTGGGGATTGGCGGGATCGACCCGCTTTCCAAAATGATGGGCAGTGCTGGTGACGGTCACCACCCGCGCCGCCGGGGCCCCGAGCAGGGCCGGCAGGAGCCGGGCGGTCAGGGCCCAGTGCCCGAGGTGGTTTACGCCGAACTGCATCTCGAACCCGTCGTCGGTCCTCCCCTCAGGCATCGCCATCAAGCCGGCATTGTTGACCAGGATGTCGAGAGTGGGGTGGTTGGAGAATACCGCCAGGGCCGCAGCCTCGATCGACCGCAGCGAGGCCAGGTCGAGCTCGATGATCTCCAGCGAGGCGTGAGTGTGGACAGCGGTGAGTTCGGTGAGAGCGTCCCCGGCCTTCTCCCTGTTACGCGCAGCCATCACCACATGACAGCCCGCACCAGCAAGACCCCTGGCAGTCTCGAGACCCAGACCGGCGTTGGCGCCCGTGACCACGGCGGTCTTCCCGGATAGATCGGGAATGTCGGAGGTAGCCCAGGCCATGTTCCACCGTAACGAAGTGAGGGCCGCCCATGACAGGCACCCTCAACGGGCGCTAGATGTAGCTGACGACCCCGATCCGCTTTTCGAAGCGCTCCGCCTTGTTCATGACTTCTGCGGGAATCGCCATGATCTTCTCCTGGAACTCGGCTGCCCGCGGCTTGAGGCCGGTGAGATCTGCGATCTTCCAGTCTTTGATCAGCGGCACGAGCACCCGGTCGTGATGGATGCGCAGGTTGTAGACGCCCGCCTTCGCCACCGCCAGCGACCTGCGGAGGAAGTTGGGCATCGCCACGCCGGGCATCTCGAAGTTGGAGAAGGTCTTGTAGATCCCCTCGAGGACCGTCGATGGGCTCTGGTCGAGCATTGCCTGCATCACGCCCTTGTAGAAGATGAAGTGGTGGTTCTCATCGGCGGCGATGTTCTTCATCAGCTCAAAGGCGTTCGGGTCGTCGGTGATCTTGCCGGCGTTGCGGTGGCTGACCCTGGTGGCAAGCTCCTGGGCTGCGGTGTAGGCAAAGATCTCTGTCGGGTCGTCGTATGTTGGGTGGTACCCGTTGGTCATCGTTGCCATCCGGTCGTCCTCGAGCTCATCCGGGTCGCAGTTACGCGATGTGAGAAGGTAACTCCGGATCCCGATGGCGTGCTGGCCCTCCTCCGCGGTCCACAAGTGGTTCCACTTGTTGAATGCCGAAGTGTCGGGCATGTTCTTCTCGATGAGGGCGTGGTAGTAGGGGAGGTTGTCCTCGGTAAGGAGGTTGAGCACCAGAGAGGTTCGTGCATTCTCCGAAATCGTGCACTGGGAGACATCCCAGGGCTTGTCCCGGAAGCTCTCCCCGCGTTCCCAGGGGACGATGTCGTGGAAATACCAGTGATCGCGCCGGGCGAGGTGATCCTCCAGCAGCTGCTCCACCTGTGGGTCGATCGACTCCACCAACTCAAATTTCTCGTTCAGGGCCATGTCGGCCGCCTTTGCTCGGGTACGGGTTAGACGGTAATGACAGCCAGATCGGTTACCGAATTCACCAAAGAAACCCAGGGCGAAAGTGGAAACGGACGGGAGGCCGTCTTCTTCCATCTTAGTGCGCGACACCGGGCTACCCACGCCCAGATGGCGATGTGGTCGATCCGGGCGGTTGGCTAGAGCTGGCCGGATTCGACGTTGCCGCTGATCGATTCGAGGTAATGAGGGTTGTCGTAGCGGGCGAGGAGGAAGTCGTCGGCATAGGAGGGCAGTGGGCTGGCGGTGATGTGCCTGCTGACCAGATCGGCGCCGCCGGCGGCGACCATCACCCCGAATCCGGAGTAGGCACAGGCGAGATAGAACCCGGCCGGGCCGGCTGGGCCGATCAAAGGCCGATTCTCGGCGGTCTTGGTGTAGTAGCCGCCGTCGACGCTCGATGGGGGGAGCCGGTCGAGGTAGCGCCCGAAGCCCGGGATCATCGTCGACAGGCCCCGCGCCACCACCTCGGGATACAGCTCGTCTTCGGGTACCGGCCACACCGGCTGGCGAACCTCGCCGTGGTACTCCCACAACGCCAGGAAATAGGGGGATTCGGCGCCTCCTTCGGGCCGTCCGTGACAGAAGACGGGCATCTCCCCGAGAAGATCGGCCCGCCCCATCCCGGCCAGCGCGGATCGCTCATCGTCATCCCAGCCGAGCCGCTGCGGATCGCTCCAGATCAGCATCGGTGCCTCTCTCGGCACTACGCCGAGGTGATCCCGGTAGGCGACCTTGAGGTGGACCTCGGAACGGAGCGGCAGATCGAGGCCGACCATGCCGGCGACATCGGCAGCGAGGGGGCCGGCAGCATTGACGACGACACTGCAGGGAATCCG
This sequence comes from Acidimicrobiia bacterium, assembly GCA_040878225.1. Taxonomy (GTDB): domain Bacteria; phylum Actinomycetota; class Acidimicrobiia; order Spongiisociales; family ZC4RG35; genus MA-ANB-1. Next base: position 1,900 of record JBBDMR010000026.1, on the reverse strand, counting down.
CGCTCCGGACGCCAGGGTGACTGCGCGCACCGCCCCGCCCACGACCTCGATGTCTGTCACTTCGTCGACCAGGTGTGAAATCCCAGCCTCTTTGGCCCTGTCCAGCATCCAGGATCCGAGCTGCTGGGCACTGAACCAGCCCGCCCGGCGGATGTGGATGGCGCCGACCGCTTCGTTGGTGAGGTACGGGAAGTGGTGAAGCAGCGGCCCCGCCCCGGTGAAGATGTCGATCCCGTCTGGCTCTGTGGCGTAGCCGTGCGGCTGCGCCGGCCTGTATTCCGATGCGCTGCTGTGGACACGGACCTCACCACCGCCGTATGCGGAGATCTCGGACGCCTGGGCCTGCCAGGCTCCCAGGGTTTCCTCCCGGGCAGTGACGAAGAGGTATCCGCGGCGGGACAGCCCGAAGATGTTCCCGGATTGCTCGCTCATTTCCTCGAGAAGGTCGATGGAGCGGTTCATCAGCCCGACCATCGGCGCGTTGGGCCACCAGTTTCGATAGCACTCCGTCGATTTGTCCGAAGTGAGAGTCAGCGGTGGCCGCGGGTCGACAATCGTGACATCGAACCCGTGGGCGGTGGCAAGCCGGTGCGCGGATGCGACGCCGGCGATCCCCGCCCCGATGACGACAACGGGGGTTTTCAACCGCCCAAGAACTCCTTGACCCGAGCGGCAATTGCACCGCCGGTGAAACCGAACTTCTCGGCAAGGACCGTATCCGGGGCCGAGGCTCCGAAGCGGTCGATACCGATGCTCAACCCGGAGTCGCCGACGATTGCGGACCATCCGAAGGTCGAGGCGGCCTCGACCGAGACCCGGGGGGCCGTCCCGAGCGTGGTCTCCCGGTATTCGGGGTCCTGTTCCATGAACAGCTCCCAGCAGGGGAGGCTGACGACCCGAGTCGAGATCCCCGAACCTGCCAGGCGCTCCGCCGCTTCGACCGAAACGTGGACTTCGGAGCCGGTGGCGATGATCGTCACATCATCTCCCTCCCTCACGACGTACCCGCCCTTCTTCACGCCACCGGGCATCGGGTCCATCGTGGGCAATCCCTGTCGGGTGAGGACGAGAGCAACAGGCCCGTCGTGGCGGTCGAGGGCGATGTTCCAGGCCGCGACGGCTTCGTTGGCGTCGGCGGGACGGATGACCCAGAGGTGGGGCATGGCCCGCAATGAAGCGAGATGTTCGATGGGCTGGTGAGTAGGACCGTCTTCGCCGAGAAAGACCGAGTCATGGGTGTAGACCCATATCGACGGTGCCTCCATCAACGCAGAGAGCCGCACGGAAGCCCGCATGTAGTCACTGAATACGAAGAAGGTTGCGCCGTACGGCTTCAGGCCGCCATGGATTGCCATCCCGTTGACGGCAGCTCCCATCGCATGCTCCCGGATCCCGAAGGCGAGGTCGCGGGCTCCTCGGTCTTCCGCCGAGAAGAGCCGCCCCTTTTCGATGACGGTCTTGGTCGAGCCGGCCAGGTCGGCCGATCCGCCGATAAACCCTGGGACCTTCTCCGCAATTTCTGCGAAGAGCTGGCCCGAAGACGCCCTGGTGGCCAGCGAGGACCGAGCCTCGAATCCCGGGCCCTCGATATTTGCCGGACCCGGCTCGTACAGGCCGTTCCAGAGCTGCGTTGTGTCGTCGTCTGCGTTCTCGAAACGCTCCAACCACGCCGCTCTGGCTTCCCGGCCACGGTTCATGGCCTCGTCGAAGAACGAATAGACACTCTCATCGACGAGGAAAGTCGGCTCGGTCGGGAATCCCATTAGCTCCTTGGTCTCCCTGATCTCCTCGTCTCCGAGCGGAGACCCGTGTGATTCAGCGGTGTCCTGGGCGTTGGGCGCCCCATGGGCGATATGGGTCCTGCAGATGATCAGAGACGGCTGATCCTCCACACCGATAG
>JBBDMR010000025.1:0-6578 GCA_040878225.1 Acidimicrobiia bacterium | reverse complement strand
CTACCTCCCGCAAGCGGGAGGACAGCATGACGTCCCAGGACAGTGTCCCGCTAGAGATCTAGGGCGTTGCGGACGCTCTTGATCAAGGTCTCATCGGGCCAATGATTGGCCCGTAGCCAGTCGGGGGCCTCTTCGACTTCGGCGGGATCCCGGGGGACCCAACCGATCCGTAATGAAGCGCCGCTCAGCCCGGGGATGGCGTTGTAGATCTGGGCCAGCTCCTCGAACACCCGTTTCGACCGACCATAGGGGTTGACTTCCAACCCGGACAGGATGGGGTCCGCCCAATCCGACGAAGCGAGCAGGAGGCGGGGCACACCGATACGCGCCGCGGCCCCGACAAGCCGGGCCCCTGCCACCGCAGCAGCAAGATGGACTTCGGCTGGAGCCTCAGGATTGGGATCGGTAGCCAGGTGGATCAAGGCGTCCGCGGTGTGTAATGCATCCGCCAGAGGTCCGGATGAGTAGTCAGCAGTTTCCAGATCGGCGACAATCGTGGCTGTTGGCTTGCGGTCGACTCCGACCGGATCGGGCAGGGCATGCATCAGCTTCTGACCGACCCTCCCCTCCGACCCGGTGATGACGATCATCGAGGAGCGGGTGTCAGCTCAGCGGTAGTTGGTCGTCATCAGGAACCCGGCCGCGATGGCGGCGAGTCCGACGAGAAGGATTATCTGATCCTGTTCGAGGATGAATCGGACTAGCACCAGCGCGACACCGACGACCATCAATCCGGTCATCGTTGCTACGTACCAGGTAGGGCTCGGGTCTTTGGCTCTGGCCGCCTCTATTGCCTTCTCAGACTTCGGTGGGTTCTTTGGTTTGCGTCGTTTCGACTCTGGCATGCGGAATTGGATCGTAGTCGTCCCGCATCGACCGCGATCCGGAACTACACAGGTGTAATTTCCCACAGGCTGTGGGCATCGCTGGGGACAAGTCTCCTCGATCTCAGACGGTCAAACGTGCCTCACGGGCGGACCAGCGGAACCACAACACTCCAATTGTCGACCAGATGACGGGGATGGTGGCCAGTTTCATGATGATCCCGGCGAACTGCTGGTCCTCCCTCGCCGTGATCGAGCCGATGCGGGGAGCGAGCTCGTAGATGCCGTAGATGGGGGTGCTGGCGAAGGTGAGGAAACTGGCGGGGATCACGGCGACCACGGCAGTGGTGACGAAGAGGTAGATCATCTTGGCCCACACCGACTGCACCCGACCTTCGGGGATCGGGGAGATGACCGGGAGCCACAGCACGAATCCGGCGACGAGCCAGACGATGTCCATCGCAAACGAGCCGAGCTGGCTGGTGCGGAGCACATCGACGGTCCCCGGGGCGTGGGTGAGGACGAGGAGGAGGTTGTAGACGACCCCGCAGGTGACGGCGGATCGGCCCAGCCAGACAGTTGCCCGGTAGATCCGGAGCTTGGAGGCCACCCGGCGGGCCATCCACTCCGGCGTGCCCAGGAGGAGCAGGGGCGCCGCCCCCAGCGTGTAGAGGAGGAACTGGGTCATGTGTGCCGAGGCGAGATAGCCGGCACCCAGGGCTCCAAGGGGCCAGTCGGATGCAATCCAGAACACGAACATGCCGCCGATGAGCTGCGCCAGCTTGCGCCGGTCAACCGGTGCGGAGTGGTTCCTCAGGCTCCGAACGTAGAAGGCAATCGGAATCAGCGTTGCCAGCCAGACCCCGGGGTACGGGATCCACGCCCAACTCCAGGGGCGCTCGAGGGCGGTGCACCACCACTCGATCATCCGAGGCTTTCGATGTAATCCACCAGGGCGGACTTCTCCTCTTCGCTCATCGGGACCACGAGCATCGAACCGCTGAACCCGGCAACGATGTCGGCTTGCGGCTCCTCGATCGACCTGCGGACGTACGCCTCGTCGACGGTCACCGTCGTGCCGTCTTCGAGTTCGACCGAGGTTCCCCAGATTCGGTTCAAGGTCGGTGCGATTTCGGTGTCGACATCGGTGTGACATGCGGCACATCCCAGATCGGCGGCAAGCGCTTCACCCGAGAGCGGCTCCTCGGCACTGCGGTCAGCAGAGCATGCCGCCAGGGCGAGGATTGCCACGAGGCCCACAACTGTTCTGCTCATCATCAGTGATCCTCAGTATCTTCCGATTCTTCGCCCATCGTGTCGGATGGGTCGACAACTTCAGCTTCGACCGTCATCTCACCGGCCACCTCCCAGGTCAGTGTGACGCTGATGGTGTCACCGACTTCGAGTTCGTCGACCTCGATCAGCATCAGGTGGTAGCCACCGGGTTCGAGAACCAGTTGGCCTCCCGCGGGGAGCTCGAGACGCGGGACGGAACGCATCGACATCGTACCTTCGTCGCTGGTGACGGTCTCGTGGATTTGGATCTCGCCCGCGACGTCAGTGCTTGCCGAGCGCAGGCTGTCTGCTTCAGCCGCACCCTTCGCCGTGAAGTACATCGCTGCATTCGGCCCGGTGGGCGCTCCCACTCGGGCATCGGAGATCTGCAGACCTTCGGCCTCACCGGCGCACCCCGCTGCCAGCGCCAGGACCGCTACGGCCAAGAACCTCACTGCAAGATTCGCATTATTCAACTGCTCTGTCCCTCTCCGATTTTTGCGAGTATTTGCAGGTCATTGTTCCATTCACTCTGACGGGTTCCGAACGGGTAGATGCTGTAGCTGAGCCCGTCGGGGGCATAGGCGATCACCCATCCTGCGTGGTCGACTGTGTAATCGTCGCCTTCGCCGAAGATACGGGCCGGAGGGACGCCCACAGCCTCCTGAGCAACCTTCAACTCGTCGTGGGTGCCGGTGAGGCCCACGAAGGAAGGGTCGAATCTGTCGAGGAATTCCCTGATGGCCTCCGGGGTGTCCCGGTCGGGGTCGACTGAGACGAACACGACCTCGGTCTTCCGGGCGAGTTCGGCGTCCTGGCCGAGCACTTCGGCGATCTGGGCGAGATGGACGGGGCAGATGTCGGGGCACTGGAGATACCCGAAGTAGAGAAGTGTCAGCTTGCCTTCGGTGCTTGCGACGAAGTCGTAGCTCTCGCCCTCGGTGTCGGTGAGGACGAAGCTGCCCTTCTCACTCGGATTGTCGATGGCCACGCCCTGAAGGTCGCCGGTCGACACCGCGCTCTGACAAGCCGCCAGGGTCAACGCTGCGACCAGCACCAGGACACCGCCACGCCGAAACATCAAATCCATCTCCTAGGAGTCGGGCACCGCGCCTCAATTGTGGAGCACCCTTGAGCGTATGCCACACCGGGAGCAAGGTTGCCCTGGTGCACTGTGCACACTGGTTCGTTTTCCGCACCCTTTTGCACTGTGCAAGAGCGAGAAGGTTGGACTGTGCAAGAGCGAGAAGGTTCTCAAGGGCGCCAAACCGGGACCATGTCTTCCCGGCAGTGGCGGGGGGCGGCTTCGTCTCTGACGTTGACCGCTTTCATCGTCAGTTCGGCGCCACACACGGTGCAGCGGTAGTCCTGGTCGACCTCCCTCACGTCTTCGGGGTCGATCTCCGGAGGGGGTGTCGACATCATCCGGATGAGTGCGATGGCCACGCGCCAGATGACAAGCCCGAGAACAAGGGCGAGCAGGACGTCGATGAAGGTATTTCCGGTCATCAATCCGCTTCAGATTAAGCAGTGAGCGCAGGCACCACGGACACCGGGTTCACCTCAAACGTGATAGCCGCAATAATCTCCCGATGACCGAGACAAAACCATGGTGGAAAGACGCAGTCGTATATCAGGTCTACGTGAGATCTTTCGCCGACGGCAACGGAGACGGCACCGGTGACATCGCAGGCCTGCGCTCCCGGCTTCCCTACCTGAAGTCGCTCGGAGTCGACGCCATCTGGGTGAACCCGTGGTATGCGTCTCCGCTACGCGACGGCGGATACGATGTCGCCGACTACCGGAGCATCAATCCCATCTTCGGGACCCTCGAGGAAGCAACACAACTGATCCGGGAAGCCGGGGAGATAGGCCTTCGCCTTCTTGTCGACCTGGTGCCCAACCACACTTCCTCCGAGCATCGCTGGTTCAAAGAAGCCGTGTCTTCACCCCCCGGGAGCGAGGCGCGGAGGCGGTACCACTTCCTCCCGGGCAAAGGCCCCGACGGCTCGCTGCCCCCCAACGACTGGGGCAGTGTGTTCGGCGGCCCGGCCTGGACCCGGCTCCCCGATGACGAGTGGTACCTGCATCTCTTCGACCCCTCCCAACCCGACCTGAATTGGGAGAACCCCGAGGTTCGCCAGGAGTTCGAGGACATCCTCCGCTTCTGGCTCGATCGCGGCGCTGCCGGCTTCAGGGTCGACGTGGCCCATTCACTGGTCAAGGCGCCGGGTTATCCCGACGCCGGCGACGAACTCGACCGTCACCTTCAGCCCCCGGCGGGCACTCAGAGCCCGATGTGGGATCGCGACGAGCTGCACGAGATCGTCGAAGAGTGGCGGAGTGTCCTGGATGAGTACCAGGACTCGGTGATGGTCGCCGAGGCGTGGGTCCCAACCTGGGACCGACTCGCCCGGTATCTCCGGCCCGGCGAGTACCACCAGGTATTCGACTTCCACTTCCTGGTCTCACCATGGGAGGCCGCCGAGATGAAGAAGCGAACCGACGTAGCGATCAGTACGACGGCCGCAGTCGGGAGCGTCCCGACATGGGTGCTGTCCAACCACGATGTGGTGCGCCACGCAACGCGCTACGGCCTCCCCCAGGACATCGACCCCAGGAAATGGCTCACCTCCGGCGACCGCTCCTTGCTCGACGCCGAGACCGGGCTGCGTCGGGCCCGGGCGGCGATCCTGCTGATGCTCGCCCTGCCCGGATCTGTATACCTCTACCAGGGCGAGGAACTCGGTCTACCCGAAGTCCACGACCTCCCTGTCGATGTGCTCGACGACCCGGTGTGGGCGCGATCGAACCACAAAGAGAAGGGCAGAGACGGATGCCGGGTGCCGCTGCCCTGGTCCCAAGCAGGGCCTTTCTTCGGTTTCGGCGAGGCCGAGCCCTGGCTCCCCCAGCCAGATTGGTGGGGTGGATTCTCGGTGGAAGCCCAGGATGGTGTCGAAGGGTCGACGCTCGAACTCTATCGGGAGGCGATCCGCACCCGTGATGAGAACTTCCACACGACGACGATCGAGTGGCTCGATCTCGGTGCCGACGTCCTCGCCTTCCGGCGCGGCTCGGGAGTCAGATGCATCGTCAATTTCGGCAAGGATCCGCTGACCCTGCCACCAGGCCGAGTGCTCATTTCGAGCGAGCCACTATCCGACCGCTCCCTCCCCCAGGACGTGGCAGTGTGGATAGCCGGCGAAGAGGCCTGAGCCGGCACCATCCGGTCGGCAGATGATCTCTGGCGGAGCCCATTCAAGCGGGCGCCGTGGCGTCCTTATGGTTGCGTTCGCCGCCTTCGTGATGCTCGGTCTGGCCGACGGTTCGCTGGGAGTTGCCTGGCCCTCGATACGCAGCGCGTTCGGGCGTGGAGTTTCCGAACTAGGGGCCCTTCTCGCTATCGGCAGCGTCGGTCATCTGACCGCCAGCACCGCCTACGGGCGGATCCATGCCCGGATCGGGACCGGCGCCGCTCTCGGCACCGGTTGCACCCTGATGGCTGTGGGCCTGCTCGGCATCGCCAGCGCCCCGGTGTGGTCGGTCATCGCCATCTCGGCAGTGCTGCTCGGGATCGGAGGGGGCCTGATCGACACGGGCATGAACGCACATGCAGCCCTCGAATTCGATCTCCGCTCGATCAACCTGCTCCACGCCTCTTTCGGTGTGGGGGCCACCCTCGGGCCGGTGCTGATGACGATCAGCCTGACGGCAGGGGCAGCCTGGAGGGGAGGGTACGCCGTAATGGCTCTGGCCCAGGCGGCGATGGCGGTTGTCATCTGGCGCAGCAGGAGTCGGTGGACCTCGAGGCCGCCTGAAGCCGGTGACGACGATGTAGTCACGGTCCGCCGTGCCCGGGTGGTCTTGCTCCTGGCCCTGTTCTTCGTATACACCGGTGCCGAGGTGGGCGTCGGTCAGTGGGCATACACGTTGCTCAGCGAGGGACGGGGCATGTCGACGGCGGTCGCGGGCGGCTGGGTGGCTGCATACTGGGCCGGGTTGACGATCGGGCGGTTCCTCGTCAGTGCCGTGGGAAACCGTGTCTCACCTTCACACACCCTCAACGCTTCGGTGGTCATCGCTCTGGTCGGTGTTGGACTCTTGTGGTGGGACCCGGTGGGTGCCGGGTTTGTCGGGCTACCCGTCGCCGGTATCGGGTTCGCCGCGATCTTTCCGACTCTCGTCTCGCTGACGCCGCTACGGATCGGACGCGTTCGCTCCACCCGGATGGTGGGATATCAGTTGGCGGCGGCCAACCTCGGCGTCGCCACGTTGCCCTGGGTCCTGGGACTCCTTGCCGAGGCTCAGGGGCTCGCTGTCCTGGGACCCGGGCTGTTCGGGGTCACGGCGTTTTTCACACTCCTCCATCTCTGGGCCGACCGGCCCGGGGGTTCACAACGGCCGTTTAAGCGCGTAGAATCGGGTTAGCCAAAGGAGCCATCATGTTGACCTGGAGAAGAGTCGACCGTTACTGGTTTG
>JBBDMR010000024.1:0-6622 GCA_040878225.1 Acidimicrobiia bacterium | reverse complement strand
CCACACAACAAACCCAGGCAGCTTGACAGTTACGCCCCTGGGGTGTCTACCTCCCCCCGCCTAACGGCGGGCGCAGGAACCTTCCTCCCGCAAGCGGGAGGACAGCCGCTCGCTTCGCTCGCTTGACAAATGGTCGGGAATATTCGACCATACGGGAATGGCCGACCATCTGGTCCCGGATTATGAGCTGGAAGAGACGCTGGAGGTCGATTCTGTCGAGATGTTCAAGGCGGTCTTCGACGAGACTCGGATGCAAATCACTGACCTCCTCACCGAGCGGGCGGCGACGACTTCTGAGATCGCAGACACACTGGGCAAGCCGAAGGGGACCATTGGCCACCACGTCCAGGTGCTGGAGGAGGCCGGTCTCATCCATGTAGTTCGCACTAAGAAGGTCCGGGCGATCGAGGCCAAGTACTACGGCCGAGTTGCCCGGACCTTCCTCCTCACATCGAAGGTGAAACACAGCGACGTCGACATCAGCCCCGACTACTTCCTCACCTCGGCGGCAGCCGACTACGCCAACGCCGCCCACACCCACGAAGACGAGATACCGATGATGAGCGCCCTCCGCTATGCCCGCATCCCCGAGGAGCGGGCCCGGGAGTGGGTGCTACGGCTGGACGAACTGACCCGGGAGTTCGTTGCGGACTTGCGGGAGGGCGAGACCACCTATGGAATGCTGGTCGCGTTCTACCCGACCGACCGCCCCCATCTGCCCGACAGGGAGGATTCGGAATGAAAGAGAAGTTGGGTGTCAACTATTGGAAGCTCTGGACTGCGTCGGTGATCACCAACTTCGGTGATGGTGTTGCCGGGGTGGCCTATCCCTGGCTTGCCTCCGCAGTGACCCGAAATCCCCTCCACATCGCGCTCGTCGGCGTAGCCACCCGGCTTCCCTGGCTCCTCTTCTCCCTCCCGGCCGGTGTGATCACCGACCGGGTCGACCGCAAGCGGCTGATCAGTTCGATGGATGTCCTCCGGTTCCTGATCACCCTCGGGGTTGCCTTCACCGTTTGGTCGTCGCAGGCCGGATTGTCCACACCGGATGAAATCGCCGCCGGCACGGCTGCCACACCACCAAACAGCGCCATGCTCCTCGGTGTGATCTACTCGGCAGCACTCCTTCTCGGCATGGCCGAGGTGCTCCGCGACAACTCGGCGCAAACCCTGATGCCGTCCATCGTCTCACCGACAAACCTCGAACGCGCCAACGGACGGCTCTGGGGAGCAGAGGTTGTGATGAACTCTTTCGCCGGACCTCCCGCCGCCGGTTTCCTCCTCGCTGCTGCCTTCTCCCTTCCGTTCTTTGTCGACGCGGGCACATTTGCGGTGTCAGCCGCGCTGATCTTCAGTATCTCCGGCCAGTTCCGGGCGAAACAGGCTGCCGGAGTTCCGGCAAGGGAGAGGCCCTCGTTCAAAGAAGAGCTCAAGGAGGGCGTGAAGTGGCTGTGGTCGCACCCGCTCTTCCGACCGATGGCGATTGCCCTTGGCATTATCAACGCCCTCTACACATTGGCTCTCGCTACTGCAGTCCTCTTCGCTCAGGAGATCCTCGAGCTCGATGCCACCCAGTTCGGGATCCTGCTCACCGCGGCCGCTGCCGGTGCCGTGGTTGGGTCTTTCCTCGCCCCCAAGATCTCGGAGAAGATCGGTCAGGGCCCGTCTCTGTTCGTATCGATCATGGTCTTCGGACTGACCCTTGCTCTCGTCGGACTGACTTCGTCGGCCATCGTGGTCTGGGTGATGTTCGCTGTTCAGTCGGTATTCGTGATGTTGTGGAACATCATCACCGTGTCGCTTCGTCAATCGTTGATCCCGGACAATCTCCTGGGCAGGGTCAACTCGGTGTACCGCTTCCTGGGCTGGGGGATGACGCCCATCGGCGCGGTTCTGGGTGGAGTCCTGGTCTCGGTGATGGAACCGGTTGCGGGACGCGATTGGGCTTTGAGGATCCCGCTCCTGGTAGCGGCGGGCGCCACGCTTCTCCTCTTCTTCTACGCACTCCCCCGTCTCAACAGCACCCGTATCGCCGAGGCCCGTCAGCTGTCCCCGTCGGCCGACCCCGTCGAGTCGTCGGTCGACGAAACCTGACGGTCGTCACCTCCCAAGACCCAGAACGCCAGCGCCGACAGAGACGCAGCCCCGAAAGCGATTGCCAACCAGAGCCACCGGGTGACATCTTCAGGCAGATCTTCGGGATCGGTCGTGGTCGTGGCTTCGGATCCACCAGCGGGGAACTCGACACCGAGCTCCATCAGGGATCTGGGCTCCGACTGCGCCGGGTCCGGCCCGAAAAGCTCGAAGACCACGCGGTAATTGATCGGTTTCAGTTCGGTGCGGATACCGAAGACGCCGGGCTCGCGCTGGAGAAGAGGAAGGGCGACCGCGGGCTCACCTTCGGCGACCAGGTGGGCGATTACTGTCTCCGCCGATTGGGTCACTTCGACACGCAGATCTACCTCGATTGCATTAGAGGATGTGGAAACCAGTTCACCTGAGGCGGCGCCGAAGCCCGCGCCGAGTTCGACCGCGAGCAGAACGTGGGCGAGAGACCTCATCATCGTCGCGACAGTAGCCATCTAAGATGCCAGGCCGGTGCGGATGAAACGACCAGTCGTCGTTAGGACAGACAGGGGAAGGCAACAATGCTGAGAACTCCTCCCTTTCTGCGCGCTCCCGTCCTCCTCTTCTCCCGTCCAGCAGTCCTGATCACAGTCATCGGGGCGACGGCGATCCTCGGGATGGTTGCCGCTCTCACTCCCCTCTTCCTGTCGTCGGCGTCGAGCGCGGCCCTTCAGCAGGAACTCGAAGGCCGTTGTTCGGCTTCTTTTGGAGGCCTGGTCGGCAACTACGACTCCCCCGACGTGGTCCGCACAGACCTGACCGAAGCAACGGCTGACGATCCCGCCTTCCTGCCACCGCGCCTCTACCTCGAAGGTGCCCTCATCACCGGAAGCAACGCTTCCGGAGACGGTTTGACGATCCCCTTCCGGTTCGCCGCTCGCGACGAATTCAGGGACCATATCGAGTTGCTGGAAGGAGAGCACGGCCCGGGCGCGTACATCGACGACGTGGCAGCCCGCGACCTTGCAGCCGGGCCGGGGGAAACCATCGTCTTCAACCTTCAGGGAGACAGGTACGAGTTCGAGGTTCAGGCGGTTTACCGAGGCCTCTACGACCGCACAACAGATCCCTACTGGTGTTTCCTCGAAGGCGTCCTCGCCATAAACATCATGGGCGATCTCCCCCCTCCGCTGGTGTTGGTCGACACCGATTACTTCGAGTTCGATGGCGAGGTCCACAGCCGGGCATTCGCACGCTCCTTCGGGGGGGTTGGAGATTGGGAGATCCCGATCGACATCGACGGCCTGACCGTTCCCGGAGCGGAGCGGGCAGCATCGACAATGACAGCGGCCGAGGAGACGATCCACGATGAGAGGCCGTTCTCATCGAGCATCCACTCCGATTTGCCTATCGTCACAGCCAGGGTGTCTGCCCTTGCGTCGGCCCTGAGGACTTCGATCATCCCGCTCGCAGCAGTCGTGCTCCTGGCCGCTGTCGGCCTCGTTGCCGCCGCCGGTTCCTACTGGGTAGACCGTCGCAAGCTCGAGCTCCAGTATCTCTCCGCACTCGGCGTCGGCCCGGGCGGAATCGCCGTCAAGGCGGTCCTCGAGTTCTTGATCCCGATGCTGGCCGGGGGTGCCCTGGGCTGGGGCGTTGCCAATGTTGCTATCTCGGGGCTCGGACCCTCTCCAGATGTCGACACCGGCTTTCGTCTGTTGTCGGTGTGGACTGTGACAGGGGCGGTGTTCCTCTCGTTGCTGGCAGTCGCGGGAATTGTTGGAATGAGATCGCGGACCCTGCTCGACCACAAGCCCCGATCCCGTCGCAGGCTGGCATGGCGGATTCCTTTGCTGATCCTGTCGGCGGCGGGGGCGGTCTTGGTCAGAATCGCAATCGGAGACTCGGCTGTCGTGACCGAGGAAAACGACCTGGTCGGCTCGGTCGACCCCCTCGTGCTGTTCCTGCCTCTCCTGGCGTTCACTGCGGCGGTACTGCTGGTTGCCGAGATGGTGATTCGATTGTTCCCGTTGATCCGCAAGCTTGGTGCGAAAGGCCATGCTGCGTATCTGGCGTCGCGGCGCATCGTGAGCGCTCCCAGCCTCGTAATCGTCCTCGTCGCCGGCGCGGCCCTCCCCGTGGCAACTCTCGTGTACGCGGGTTCGCTGACCCGTTCGGCGACGTCCACGATCGACGCCAAAGGCAAGACGTTCATCGGTGCCGACATCTCGACTCCGGTCTTCGGGCCGATCGAACCCCCGGGGACGCTCGGGGACTCATCCACGGTCGTGATCAAGACCGAGAGGGTCGACTTCGACGGCACCCAGATCGATGTGCTCGCCATCGACTACGACACCTTCGAGAAGGGTGCATTCTGGGAAGAGGAATTTGCGGAAGTGCCGCTGCAGACGATCCTCGATGGACTGCGTGGCGACAGCGAAGGCGCCCCCCTCGATGCCTACCTGTCCAACAGCGGGGTCGACCAGGAAATCGATGCCGGTGAGCTGTTGATCAGGACCGAACGTGCCACGGTCAACATCATCGGCGAACTGGAGACCTTCCCAGGGACCCGGCGCGGCCGCCCGCTCCTTGTTGTCGACAGGGACCGCTTCGTCAACATCTTCGCCGACGAACAGGGTCGGCTGACCGGCAGTCGCTACCTGATGTGGACCCTCGACCACACCGAGGAGGAAGTCGAGCTGGAGATGAAGACTGCCGCCGTCGGATTCGCCTTCACCACGGCGGCCGCCACGACACTCGACCAGTTGCGATTCGCCGCCCTCATCTGGACCTTCGATTTCCTCGAGATCTACTCGTACCTGGCCGGACTGATCGCGATCGGAGCAGTCCTCCTCTACGTCGACACGCGCCAGCGGGCCCGGAACCTCTCTTACGCCTTGGCCCGGCGGATGGGCCTCACCAGACGTGAGCACCTCGGAGCTGGTCTGATCGAAATCGGATCGCTGACTCTGCTCGGTGTGTTCACCGGAGTGCTCGCCGGGAGGATTCCCGCTCTCCAGCTCTACCGGATCCTCGACGCCGTCGAGGAGACGCCTCCCCCGCCAAGATGGGTGGGGGCGATGGACCTCGTCGTCATCTCGGTGGTCGTGGCCGTGGTGGTTTCGATCGTCGCAACTATCCTCGCCCAGCGCACCGCTGACGGTGCCGATACTTCGGAGCTATTGAGACATGGCGAATAACGGTTCGTTGATCTGCCGAGAAATCCGCCGGGCCTACCAGACCGACGGCGACCTGGTCTGGGCACTCTGGGACGTCGATGTCGAGGCCCGGCCCGGGGAGATAACCGTGCTAGCCGGCCCTTCCGGGTCGGGGAAGTCGACGCTCCTCAGGGTCATGGCAGGAATCGACCGCCCCGACCAGGGATCGGTCGAAATCGCCGGTTCCGACATCTTTGCGATGAATGCCAGCCAGCGGCGGAAGTGGCGCAAGAAGCACATCGGATTCGTGTTCCAGGACCCGGCGGCGAACCTGCTCGGGTACATGACGGTGCTGGACCATTTAAAACTGGCAGCCCGGGTACGTCACGCCGACGTGGACATGTCACTCCTCGAGCACCTCGAGATCCCCGAGCTCGCCGGGGAGGTGCCCTCACACCTCTCCGCTGGCCAACAGCAGCGGGTCGCCCTCGCCGCTGCGGTCACCGGAAACCCGGACGTGGTCCTTGCCGACGAGCCCACCGCCGAGCTCGACACCCAATCGGCAGGGCTTGCCGTCGAGGCGCTGACCCGGCTCCGCGAGCTGGGCACCACCCTGGTCGTCACCAGCCACGACCCCGAAGTAGTCGACATCGCCGACAGGGTGATCAGAATCGAGCACGGGGTGATCAAGGAATGAGCCTGCTCACCCTGGAGAACGTGGGCAAATCATTCCGACGTGGAGAGACTGAAGTGGTGGTTCTCAACGACCTCGCAGCGACAGTGGAGCCGGGAGAGGTCGTGATCATCAGAGGCCGCTCCGGCTCCGGGAAGACCACCTTGCTCAACCTGCTGGCCGGTTGGCAGACACCGGACAGCGGAAGCGTCAGTTGGTCGATCGAGTCCCCCGAGCGATGGGAGAACGTGGCAGTAGTCCCCCAATCCCTCGGCCTGCTCCCAGAATTGACTCTGGGTGAGAACATCGGGCTACCCGGACGGCTTGCCGACGACGACAACGACATCCACGAGATCGCCGGGAAACTGGAGATCGGACACCTCCTCGACCGGCCGACCGACGGAGCATCTTTGGGAGAACAGCAGCGAGCAGCCATCGCCCGGGCGCTGATCCGCCGCCCTGCCCTTCTCCTCGCCGATGAGCCCTCGTCGCATCAGGACCTCGAACGCCTCCACCTGGTGTGGCGCTTGATCTCCGAAACCGCCGCAGCCGGCACGGCGGTGATCGCGGCCACCCACGACCCGGACGGCTTCACCTACGCCGACCGGATTCTCGACCTACAAGAAGGCAAGCTAGTCCA
Source organism: Acidimicrobiia bacterium (assembly GCA_040878225.1). GTDB lineage: Bacteria > Actinomycetota > Acidimicrobiia > Spongiisociales > ZC4RG35 > MA-ANB-1. The sequence continues at coordinate 87 of JBBDMR010000024.1, read as the reverse complement.
GGCCCAGCGACCGTAGGGAGCGGCTGTCCTCTCGCTTGCGGGAGGAAGGTTCCTGCGCCCGACGAAGGAGGGCGGAGGTAGGAGGGA
>JBBDMR010000023.1:0-6810 GCA_040878225.1 Acidimicrobiia bacterium | reverse complement strand
CATGCAGGGATCCACCTTCGCCTCCCAGCTGTTGGCACGTACCGGCGCAACGCCTCCTCAGATCGTGATGGCCCATCGCATTGCTCACGAGATTTCAGGTCGTGGAGCCCTGCGTGGGCAGATAGAAGAGCAGTTCGGTTCGGTCGACTCGGACGTATGGACCGAGGCCATCAACGCACATGACAAGCTGGTGTCCAGCCTCACCCGATCCTATCTGAAGGACTCCGGCAATCCGGACCCGGAAAGGATGGAGACCCTCGCTCTTGAATTCGGGTTCCTGGCGGAGTCGGCACCGTCACTGGGACCACCGAAATGGGTGAGTGAGCGAGAAGAGCGGGCGGGCCGGTTTGTCGGGGCCGGGTTCCCCCGCCCCATGGCTCTGCGTCTCGCCATCCTGCCCGATCTCGTGCATGCGCCGGGGATCTTCGAGGTTGCCGAACGATCGGGGAGATCGGTGATCGAGGTTGGCCGGGTGTTCTTCCTGATCAGTCAGGCCGTTCAACTCGACGACCTGGCACTGCTTCTGAGCATGTCCACCACCCGTGACCCGTGGCAGCGGTGGGCACGACAGACCATCGAAGACGACCTGAAGGGAGTCCTGCGGCGCCTCGCCGAGCGTGCGCTGAGCGAGGCCGAGGACGTTGACTCGGGAGATGATGCCGTCGACTCCTTCCTGGCTTCACGCGCCCACTCGCTGAAACGTGTTCTACGTCTCACCAAGTCGCTCGAGAGCGATCAGGACCTCGCATTCTTCATGGTGGTCGTCCGTCAGATCGACGCGTTGGCGCGATGACCCCTTAGGCCCCCAATGGACAGGGCATGTCGGCCCGGGTTCATTCGTAGCGGGGAAGGTCGGAGCCGGATACGGCGAAATCGTCGGCACGGCAACCTTCATCGACACAGTGGCCGTCACGCAGGCTTTCCGCTCCGGTGGTCCGGTTCCCGAGTCGGGGACCGGCTCGTTCGAGATCAATCGCTGAGGTGACCGAAGTCAGCCCACCCTTTCTCGCAAACGTCTCCGCACTCTATGGCGGTAGACATTCCAGCGACTGTCGCCACGACCGGGACCGCCACGGATGTCGGGAACGATCCAGCGACGGCACCTGACACCAGCTTCGATCGCTGGCCCGAACTTTCGAGTTCTGGTCCCGGGGTCAGCCAGTTGTTTGTGAAGCTCGGTACCCGTGTCTCGTTTCGCCTTCGGAAGGAAGGATCGAGTGCTTGTGGAGCTGGGGGGACTTGAACCCCCGACCCCCTCGTTGCGAACGAGGTGCTCTGCCAGGCTGAGCTACAGCCCCATGACGGGAAGAAAGATTCTAGAGGCGACTGGTGGGATAACCCACCCCGGGATCAGTTGGCGATGACCTTGATCTGAGGCTCTTCGAAGTCGGGCCGCTGGTCAGAGACATGGCTGACTTTCAAGCGGTACTCACGACGCTGCTTCACCTGGGCGAGAGCCGCGATGTACAAGAACAACAGACCGTCGACGAAAAGGTGAATGAGAAGCCAACCCAGAGACGATTGGAACAACGCCAAAAAGCCCGTGGCCAGTGCGGCGAGCACCAGGACGCCGAGAACTACCCTGCGCCTCCCTCTCACCATGTTGCGTGATTCGGGGACGATTGAGCTGCGGGGACGCTTCTGCACATCCGCCATGAGATGGGTAAAGCGGTCGAATTCTTCCGCAGAGTGCAGAGCCGCCTCGCGGCGGTCACCGAACACGGAAGGAAGCAGGTAGATACTCCAGACTGCGGCTATTACCAGCAAGCCAACTATCAGTGGCGTTTCCATTGCTCCTATTTACTCCGTCCGTTGCGAAGGGTAGCGAGGAAACCCGCTACTTCCAACGATTCAGGACCGCTCCCAGGTACCGGAGCGGCCGCCCGCCTTCTTGAGAAGACGGATGTTTGCGATCTCGACATGTCTGTCGATCCCTTTGACCATGTCGTAGATGGTCAAGGCGGCCACCGACACCGCGGTCAATGCTTCCATTTCCACACCGGTGCGGCCGTCGGTGCTTACTTTAGCGAGCACCCGGATCCCATGCCCAGTCGACTCCATCGACACCTCCACCCCCGAGATGGGCAGCGGATGACAGAGAGGGATCAGCTCATGGGTCTTCTTGGCGGCCATGATCCCCGCCACCCGGGCCACCGCAGCTGCGTCTCCCTTGGGGAGATCTCCGTCGAAGAAGCGGGAAACGAGGTCTTCGGACATCAGCACCTCGCCTTCGGCGGTGGCTTCGCGGCGGGTTACGGATTTGTCGCCCACATCCACCATGTGCACCTCTCCCCTGTCATTGAGATGGCTCATCTCCTCCTCAGTCACCGTTCCCATCTCCTTGTCTCAGGGTTCCGGAACATCTCGACATCGAGGCTCTGACCTGCCTTGACGCCGGACTCACCGACGGGGATCCGCGCCAGTCCGTCAGCGGCGGCGAGGGCGGCGAGCATATGTGAGCCCTGGCCGCCGGAGGGCGATGCCACCAGGCGTCCCCTTCCATCAATCTGCAGAGTGACCCGAACAAACTCGAGACGATCCGGGTCACTATCGATCTTGGCCCCGGATGTGGCGCGGATCAGCGGTCGAAAGTGGATCCTCGCCCCCTGCATCTCGAGAAGGGCGGGACGCACCAGTTGTTCGAACGCAATGAACGCCGACACCGGGTTGCCGGGTAGGCCGAAGAACGGGACGCCCCCGATCTGGCCGAAAGCAAACGGCTTCGCCGGCTTGATCGCGACCCGCCAGAAGTCGATGCTTCCCATATCGCCGAGGATCTTGCGGACGTGATCGTGGTCACCCATCGACACCCCTCCCGAAGCGACGATCACATCGGCAGCGGCGGCAGCCCTCCCGAACCCGGCCCTGAGGGCAACCGGGTCATCGCGGATGATTCCCTCATCCAGCACTGTGGCGACATCCGAGAGCAGAGACCGGAGCATGACCCGGTTCGAGTCGCGAATCTGGCCGGGCACCAAAGTCGCCGCCGAAGCTGAGGCCAACTCGTCTCCGGTCGAGAACAGCGCAACACGGGGCCTGCGCGCCACCGACGGGCGAGAAGCGCCAACGGTTGCCATCACTGCAAGGTGTGTGCTCTGAAGCCGGACGCCCCTCCTGAAGACCGTTGCCCCTTCGGGGATGTCGTCGCCCGCGGGCCTCACCGAATCTCCGGCGGGAACCGCTACCTGGATTTTCACGACGTCGTCGAGACGTTCGGTGTCCTCCACTCTCACCACGGTGTCGGCACCGTCGGGAATCGGGGCGCCGGTCATTATCTTCATTGCGCATCCGGGCTGGAGCGTTGCATCCGAAGGTCTTCCGGCTGCGATCTCACCGACCACACGCAACAATGCACCCTCTTTCGCCACATCCTCGGATTGGACCGCATACCCGTCCATGGCGGAGTTGGGAAAGTGCGGAACGGCCTCCCGGGCTTCGACATCGGCTGCCAGCACCCTGCCCACGGCGTCGACCAATTCGATCGTCTCGGCGCCGGAGTGCAGCATCGATCCGAGCACCTCGGCCTGGGCGAGTTCGAGTGGTTTCACCGACCGGCCAGGTCGTCCAGGAAGTCCTGAAATTCTGATCCGAACTGGTGCAAACCTAGTTCGACGGTCGCCTTGAGGAGGCCTGCCGGTGTTCCCACGTCGAGCAAGTCGGTGTCGGCAACGTAACCCCTGAGCCGACCCCTCGTCCCCAGCTCGTGAATACCGTCGGTCAGCTGGATCTCATCGAGAGCCCCCGGCTTGGTCTCCTCGAGGATCCCAAAGATCTCGGGCGTGAAGATGTAACGGCCGACCAGACCCAGATTCGACGGCGCCCCCTCCTTGCCCGGTTTCTCCACCGCACCCGAAAGGTCGAGATATCCACCTTCGACTTCGGATGCGGGGATGACGAACCCGTACTTGTCCAGGTATTCGTCGCCATATTCGCGCAGGCAAACCACGGAGACCTCGCCGCCTCGCGAGCCCTGTTCCATCGCTGGAAGTACGTCGTGGCCGGGCCGGACGATGTTGTCGGAGAGAATGCAGAAGAACGGCCGGTCTCTCACCATCTCCCTTGCCTCCCAGACCGCGTGACCCAAACCGAGCGGCTCTTCTTGGACTGCCGGACGGATCTTCATGTCCTCGAGGCCGGGGAGGGGACCCTCGAGGCTGAAGTGCTGTGAGATGAGATGACCGGTGTCGAGGTCGACGACCACTACCGCCTCTTTCGCCCCGGCACGGGCCGCCTCTTCCACCCCGTACTGGATGGCAGGGCGGTCGACAACGCCGAGCAGGGCTTTGGGGACCACGCGAGTCGCCGGCCTCATCCTCGTGCCCCGGCCCGCTGCCGGGATAACTGCCACTTCGATACTCATGCCGGGACTTTCTGTTCGCTTCCTTTGATCATTCGACCGATATTGCCGCGATGCCGCCAAACCACGAGCAGAATCATGATGCCTAGCCAGACGAGTGCCAAACCCTCGAGTCCCTGCCACATAGCCAGAGGCAGGGTGATCACGGCCACCACCAGCGAACCGATCGAAGCTGTCTTGGTCAGCTTCACGATCATTACCCAGAGCAGTGTGCTCCCAATTGCAACCAGCGGAACAACAAACAAAAGCACCCCTCCAGCGGTGGCGACGCCTTTGCCGCCCTTGAACTTGTGGAAGATCGGGTAGCAGTGGCCGACTACAGCGGCCAGGCCGGCGAGAAGCGCCCAGTGCACCATCGGATCCGTTGTGCCTGAGGCGATCATGCCCATTGCCGCCCCGACTGTGCCTTTCAGCATGTCTCCGACAAAGACCATGGCCGCGGGCACTTTCCCGAGAGTTCGCAGCACATTCGACGCGCCGGGGTTGCCGCTGCCCTCCTTGTGGATGTCGATGCCATGCATCCGCCCGACCACAACTGCGAAATCGATGCTCCCCACGATGTATGCGGCGGCAATGGCAATGGCGATAGCGAGAGACATCGGGAGCCATCTTACGCCCGAGGGCCAACTCGTACTTGCCTCCCTGATGCCGGTACAATTCTGAGGCGGTCTCTATGTCAATCCAGGCCACTAAACCTATGCCTACATACGAATACGTCTGCAAGTCCTGCGGAGAGAACATCGAGGTCTTCCAGTCCTTTAACTCCCGGCCGCTGAAGAAACACGCCGAATGCGGTGGCGAGTTGCAGAAGGTGTTTCACGCGCGTGGGGTGGTCTTCAAAGGTTCCGGCTTCTACAAGACCGATTCCAGGACCGGTTCCTCGAGCGACAAAAGCGAGTCCAGATCTTCGAACGACAGGAGCGAGTCCAGATCTTCGAACGACAGGAGCGAGTCCAGGTCTTCGAAATCCGAAAACGGGAAGTCCGGCGCCAAGAAGAAGACCACCGCATCTAAGGATTCTTCCGGCAGTTCAACCAAGGACTGAGCGACACACCACTAGCGGGCGGCCGGTGAGGCGCATACCTTTGGTGGTGTGATCTGGCTACAAGGACCGCAATGGATCCGCTGGACAATGGTTGTCATCATCGCCATTGTCGCGTTGTGGACCGAGTTCAGGGGTGACGGAATGGTCGAGCACCCTTTCGCAATCGAGACCATCGCTCCCGGCGACGAGATCAACGATGACGCTGTCGAAATGCGTCTCGTGCCATCGGGGCTCCTTCCCCGGATCGACGCATACGGGGTCGCCGCCAGGACCTTCCTGCCCGACGAGCCGATCACTCCCGGCGGGATTGCCACCGAAGCAGCTCCGGCCGCACCGGGGTGGTGGTACCTCGAAATCGCGGTGCCCCGCACTGCTCGGGTGGGAGATCCCGTGCAACTCGTGCTCATCGACACCGGGGTTGCGGTCGCTGGGACGGTCCGGGCAGTCGCCGACGACGACCCGCTGGGGAATGGGCTGGGCTCAGTCGCCATCCCACCAGACCAGGCAGTCGCCGTCGCAGCAGCATCGGCAAACGGCCGGGTGGTAGTGCTGGTCTCCTCGGGATGACAACTACTGTGCACCCGTGCGTGCAGCCATCATTTGGGGCCTGATCCAGGGCCTGACCGAATTCCTACCTGTCTCCTCTTCGGGTCATCTCGTCGTCATACCGGCCCTGCTTTCCCGGTTGGGGATGGAGATCGAACAACCCGACCTCGCAGTGACGGCAGTCCTGCATCTCGGAACCCTGATGGCGGTCTTGATCTATTTCCGGCATGACATCCTCAAGGTTCTCCGGTTCCGTACCGACCCCGAAGGGCGCAAGATTGCCCTTCTCGTCGGGATCGGGACCCTTCCCGCCCTGGTCGGTCTCCCTCTCGCCGACACCCTCGACTCGTTCCAGGACTCGGTGGTCAATGTCGGGTGGGCGTTGATCGCCACCGGCCTGATCCTTCTCGTCGGCCAGAAGCTGGCCACCGGACACCGCACCCTCGGCGAAGGGCGAATCCCCGACGCGATAGTGGTAGGCGTAGCCCAGATGTTCGCCCTGATCCCGGGAATATCCCGCTCGGGCATCACAATTTCTGCCGGGAACGGCCGTAAGTTCTTCCCTTCCGAGGCGGCACGATTCTCTTTTCTTCTCGGGATCCCGGCCATTGCCGGAGGCGGCCTCTCCCAGCTTCTCGAGCTCGATGGCTCCGGCACGGCGGCCGGGCCGCTTCTGGTGGGCACTCTGGTCGCAGCCGTCTCCGGATATGCCGCCATCGCCCTCCTCCTGGCTGCGTTGCGCAGGGTTGGCCTGGTCCCCTTCGCTATCTACTGCTTCATGATCGGCACCGTTGCCATCGTGTGGCTCTAGTGCTTTACCGCATAAGTTACACGCGTGTAGTTTAATGGTGCCACTTTCCCG
>JBBDMR010000022.1:29191-35704 GCA_040878225.1 Acidimicrobiia bacterium | reverse complement strand
GGCCGAGGTTTCGCCACTCCTCGGTCCGGAATGGCGGGGCCGAGAACGCAGCGAGCGGTGATGCCTGGTCGTCAAGATGGGTGACATGCATTGTTCAACGGGCTCCTTATTGATCCATCGTACTCAGGGACTCAACCGCTGAGCCGATGTCATCCAGCGATGCCACGGTAAACACGTTTGCGTCAGGAATCGTCCGTTTCGCCAGCCCTGCTGTCACATCGCCCGGCCCGATATGGACGAAGGTCCCGATGCCGGATGCGGTCATGTTCCGGAGCGACTCCTCGAAGCGGACCGGTGACGTCACCTGTTCGACGAGTCTGGCGTCGATCGTATCGGGCTCGTGGGGCCGGGCCGACACGTTGGAGAAGACATCGAATCCCGGCACAGCGAAGCTGACATCTGCCATCACATCGGCCAGCTGGTCGCCTGCCGGCGACATGAACGAGGAGTGGAACGCCCCGGCGACGTTGAGCCGGATGACCCGCCTCACGCCGAGATCCTTGCCGTGTTCCTCCAGCCACTCGAGGTCGGCGGTGCCTCCGGCCACGACTACCTGGCCTGGAGCGTTCAGGTTTGCAATCTGCAGCCTGCCACCGCCCGCTTCGCTTTCGCTGACGACTTTTCTGGCGAGGGCTTCGTCTGCCCCGATCAGCGCCGCCATGCCCGAGGGCTCGAGGTCAGCGGCGCTTGCCATGTGCTTTCCCCTGCCGGCAACCAACGTGAGACCCTGCTCGAACCTCAAGGCCCCGGCAGCAGTCAGGGCGGTGTATTCGCCCAGAGAGTGTCCCGCCGCCGCTGCTGGACTCTCGACCACCGCTTCCCGAAATGACAGCCACAGGGCGTAGGAGACGGCAAAGAGGGCAGGTTGGGCATGTTCGGTGCGCGTCAGCTCCTCGGCGGGGCCTTCCAGACACACCGTGCGCAACGACCAGCCAAGGATCGAATCAGCGATTTCGCCGAGAAGCACCGGGTGGGCTTCGAAGATGTCGGCCCCCATGCCGACGGACTGGCTGCCCTGGCCCGGAAATAGAATCGCGTAACTCACAGTGGCTTCGACCCGGCGCGCCCGCCATCGGTTACGAAAGAGCGGTCAGCAGCCGATCGACATCGTCCCGGTCGACATCGCGATGGGTGACCAGTCTCCAGCCACCCAGGATCGGCGGGTTGGCCATGATACCCGCAGTGTCCAATCGCCCCTTGATCTCTGTCCACGGGATTCCGATGGCCTCGATGTCGACGCGGACCATATTGGTCTCCACATCCGCCACATCCACCGACCCGGGAAATCGCCCCGAGATGCCGGCCGCCAGGTAGTCGGCGAGATCGTGGTCCTCTGCCAGCCGCTCCCTTTCGGCGAGTGCAACCCGGGCGGCAGCAGCGATGACGCCCGCCTGGCGCATACCCCCGCCCAGCCTCTTCCTCAGGTATCGGATCTCGGCTATCGAATCCCGCGGGCCGCAGACGATGGAGCCGACCGGTGCACCGAGACCTTTGGAGAAGCAGAACTGGATGGTGTCAGCATGTTTCGACCATGTCGCTGCGTCGATCCCCGTCGCGGTAACCGCGTTGAAGATACGGGCCCCGTCGATATGGACCTTGAGCCCCCTCGCTGCCGCGGTCGCCGAAGTCTCTTCGAAGATCTCATAAGGGATCACCCGGCCGCCGGAGAGATTGTGCGTGTTCTCCCAGACCATCAGGCCGATCCTGGGGAAGAATCCAACTGCGTCCATTGCCCGGTCGACGTCTTCGGGCATTATCTGCCCATTCGGGTTGGAAACGGTTCTGAAGCCAACGCCTGACAGAGCCTGTGGCGCCCCGCCCTCGATACTCCGGACATGACTGGCCTCGTTGGCGAGCACTTCCTCGCCGGGATTGGTGTGAAACATGATTGCCAGCTGGTTGCCCATCGTGCCGGTCGGGACGTAGATGGCAGCTTCTTTGCCGGTTACCTCCGCCGACTCCTCTTCGAGGAGGTTCACCGTGGGATCGTCGTGATAGACGTCGTCACCCACCGGGGCGTTCGCCATAGCCTCGATCATTGCCGGCGTGGGCCGGGTTACCGTGTCGGACCTGAAGTCGGCGCTGCCGTCGCTGAAAGCCATGTAATGAGGGTAGTGCGGCGTCTCTTACCGAAAGCCAGGCCACCAAGTCGTGTCACAGGCGGCCGAGCGCCTTCCCGATTCGCTGCGCCGCCTCGGCGATGCGGTCCGCATCCTCGACCAGGGCAAACCGAACATGGCCTTCGCCTGCTGTGCCGAAACCCACCCCTGGACTTACCGCAACACCGGCTTTCTCCAGGACGTGGATGGAGAAATCGAGCGACCCCATATCCGCGTACGCCTCCGGAATCCTCGCCCAGACGAACATCGTTGCCTCGGGCGGGTCAACGGCCCACCCGATGTCGGCGAGCCCGCCGACCAGGGCGTCACGACGAAGCCGGTAGATCTCGTTGACCCCGACGACGAATTCGTCACCCTCGTTGAGTGCTGCCGCCGCGGCAACCTGGATCGGCTGGAAGGTCCCGTAGTCGAGATAGCTCTTCAGCTTGGCCAGCGCGCCCACTATCTCGGGGTTGCCCGCCATGAATCCGACCCGCCAGCCCGCCATCGAGTGGCCTTTGGTCATCGAATACAACTCGACGCCAACCTCCATAGCCCCGTCGACTTCGAGCAACGAAGGCGGACGGTATCCACCGAAAGCGATGTCGGCGTAAGCGAAGTCATGGACGACGACAACCTCCTGCTCCCGCGCGAAAGCCACCAGGCGTTCGAAGAAGCCGATGTCGACGGTTTTGGTGGTGGGGTTGTGTGGGAAGCTGACGATGATGACCCGGGGCCGGGGCCATGAGTTCTTGAACATTCGGTCAACCACCTCGAAGTAGTCTTCCTCAGAGCCGATCGGGGCGATCCGGACTTCGGCCCCTGCGATCACTGGAGCGAAGATGTGGATCGGATAAGACGGGTCCGGGACAATCGCGGCATCTCCGGGTTGGAGAAGCGTCCACATCAGGTGCGAGAGCCCCTCCTTGGCACCGATAGTGGCGATCACCTCGGTCTCCGGGTCGAGCGAGACTCCGAAGCGACGTTGATACCGGGCCGCCAGGGCATTCCTGAGGTCATCGATCCCCCGCGATGCCGAATAGCGGTGGTTTCCGGGGTTCAACGCCTCCGCGCGGAGCGTTTCCACGGCGATCTCAGGTGAGGCGATATCGGGATTACCGAATCCCAGGTCGATTACGTCGACGCCGGATTCCCTGACCTCCAGCTTGCGACGGTTTACCTCCGCAAATGCATAGGGGGGCAGCGATCCGATCCGTCTGAAGTCCATGGAACGGACAATTTAGCCGAGGGGAAGGTAGATCCCGGTTACCCGTTGAGACGATCGAAGATGCCCCTGATCTTGCTGGGGACGATTCCCCTGGCCAACGACAGGACGTCCTCGATCAGCTTGAGCAGGTCGACCGGTCCGTCCCAGTGCTCTTCGACGATCTCTGGCCCGGAACGGGTGATCAGACCGTCGATTGCGAGCAGCAGAAACAGGATGTCGTCGGCCCATCCCACAACAGGGATGATGTCGGGCACGAGGTCGATCGGGCTCGCGACATATGCGGCGGCAGCACCCAGGGCGATCTTCGAGCGGCGCGGCACCCTCGGATCGGCGAGAAGCCGTCCCACCAGCTTGACGATGTTGGGGACGATCAGGACTGTGTCCTGGATCAGCTTTCTCCCCTGGACGGACTTACCTCCGGGCGGGACGACTTCGTCGGGGCGAACCCGCTCTTGATTGTTGTAGGTCATTCGACTTCTATCCGTTCGGTCCCGTTTGTTGACTGGTCGCTGTTCTCATTGTCACCCATTTTCCCCAACTCGTCTATCACGGCTTCGACCGCCTTTACCCCTTCGATTGCCGCCTGAATCATATGGATCAGTGCCCGCCTACCGGCCCGGCCCAGTGTGGCCAGCACTTCGTCACGATCTCTCATCGGGCGCTGTCCGGGTCGTTGAAAGAGACGGAGAGAATCCCGTTGTCCAGCTTGGCCCTCGTAACCTCACGCCGATGCAGTGCATCGGGCAGCACAAACGAGCGGCGGTAGGGCCCGAGTTGGACGAAGAGCTCGTTGCCCTTGCGATATACGTCGAGGTCGGCCTTTTCGGCGAAGGGAACGTCCAGCTCCATGGTCACGCCTCCGGCGTCTTCGACAATGCGGAAGGGGCTGGTCGCGTGGAAATCGGCTATCGGATCGGATTCCCCGTAGAGCTCTTGCGCAAGCCGCCGGAGCCGGTCCAGTCCGATCATCTCGTCATCGAACAACCGCACCCTGAGACGGGGCACATCGGCAAAAGCTTCGTCGACCACATCGAGGTGGCCCTTTTGGATCGATCTCCAGCGATCGAAATACGGGTCGGTGACGTCGTCGGGGAGCACCCGGTTCACCACGACCCCGTCCACTCCGTAACCGAAAAGGCCCAGGTAGCTATAGGTGCGGCGGGCCTCGTCGATGACCATCTTTTCGGGGTTGACAACCAGGCGCGCCGAGGTGATCTCCGGTGAGCTCATCAGCTCCTTGACGCCCTCGATCGAGTCGAAGACCGATTGAGCAGCGCCGAAGACCTCGTCGCGTGGCAACGGCAGGTCGGTCATCCTGGAGAGAAGCGGCCGGGCGGCCTTCATCAGCTTTCGCTCGGTTGGCATCACCTTTTCGAAGTACCAGGAGAGGACCTCGGGAAGGGAGAGGAGGCGAAGGGTCTCGGCGGTGGGGGCGCAGTCGACCACAACCACGTCGTACACTCCGGAGCGAGCGTGTTGGTTGACCTCGATGAGGGCGAATAGCTCGTCCATCCCGGGAAATATCAAGAATTCCTCGGCCTCGATTCCGCCCGCTCCACCCCAGTCGAGCACATCCATGAGCTGGCGTCTGATCGATCCCCAGTACTTGTCGAGCTGGCGCTGGGTATCGATCTGCTCGCCCTGGAGATTGTCCGCGATGTCGGTCGGCTCGCTTCCCAGGCTCATCGTGAGGGCATCGGAGAGGGAATGCGCCGGATCCGTGGAGGTGACCATGGTCCGGTAGCCGGCATCGGCAGCGGCCAGGGCAGTGGCCGCAGCCACGGTCGTCTTGCCCACGCCCCCCTTCCCGGTGACGAGGACGATCCTCATTCAGCCCGCTCGGAGACCCTCTTGCGCAAGCCCTTGAGGGCTGTGGTCACGATCTGGCGCTCGGCCTGGCTGCGAATGAACCCGGGGATCTTGAAGTTGGGCTCGACACTCAGGGCATAGATCACTTCGACGCCGTGTTCGGTTTCGTTGAATGTGTACGACCCTTCGAGCATTTTGACGTCCCCGCTCTGCTCTGCGACCCAGCTGAGTGAGTGCGGCCGTTCGTGGGTGTAACGAAGGACGTATTCGATCTCTTTGATGAAGCCGTCGATGACGAATCGGGCACGGATAACGTTCCCATCGTCGTCGGTTTCCAGGACCTCGACCTCTTTGATCCCGGTTGCCCACTCGGGGTACCCGGTGATGTCGGCGACGGTGTCGTAGAGGTCGGTCGCAGGTGCGTCTATTTCCAGAGTTTGAAAGGTGCCTTCGCTCATGTCGTCGCAGGTGAGGTTAGCGCCCGGCCAGACCTAGAAACCAGACACATCGAGGTGATAGGCCCGGCCGGTCGCCCGGAAATAGCCGACGTTGACACACCTTGTCGCTCCGATGCGCCAGCGTGATGCCTGAGGCTGGTGAACATCGCCGAACAGGTGAAGTCTGGGCTTGACCCTGCGGATGTAGTCGAGGATTGGTTGTGAGCTGCGCTCCTTGCGCCCGGTGATCACATCGGTCTCCAACGGGCCGAGGGCTGGCGCGACATGGGTGCACAAGACTTCGACCTCGCCGAGCGAGTCGAGGGTTGCCCGCATCTCGTCGTCGGAGATCTCGCCAGCAGCCCGCATCGGGGTCGCCACTCCCCCGCCGGCGAACCCGAAGCTCACTCCCTCGATCTCGACTCTTTTCCCATGCACATATTCGAATCCGGGGGGCAGTGACTCAGCGAGACTGGCAGGCCGGTCCACATTCCCGTGGATCACATACCCAGAGGCATTCTCCAATGCAACCGAAAGCCTCCCGTATTGATCCGCTATTGCCTTTTCGATGCCCTGCCGCGCCTCGTTCGGATCACCTGGGCGGGTTTGCCACATCGTCCGCATCTTTTCGAAGTCGCCCTCTCCCCGAGCGCGCGCGGCGTCCCTGGCGAACTCGATTCCGAGCGCGGCGGCCACCGCCCCCTCACCGGTCCGGTAGTCGGTGAGGTTGGCCAGATCGCCCAGGATGAGCAGCGTCTCACCAGAGGAGGCGACGGAGGCGAGGGCGTCAAATGCGCCATGGACATCGGAGACGACGAGCATCAGTCGCTGGCATCCGCCCCGGTGGCGTACCTGACCCAGAGCAGTCCGAGGAAAGCCGCTACGCAGGCGATGACCAGGGCAACGGGCCACGTGAAGTCGAGTGGCGAGAATTCGGCGG
>JBBDMR010000022.1:0-29181 GCA_040878225.1 Acidimicrobiia bacterium | reverse complement strand
GGCGGCCATGCCGCCGATACCGAATCCGAGGACACCGCCAACCATGAGACGTCCTCTCCGGCCCATGCGCAGTCCTGGATCGCGATTCTCACGTCCCAGGTTCTCTGCGAGCGTTCCCCCCATCACAATCACCAGCAGGGCAACGAACCCGACCGCAAGCGAAAAGGCATAGACCACGACCATCCCGCTGAGGATAACGGGCGGGACCGCCCAATCAGGGAGTGAGGAGCCCGTTGAACAATGCATGTAACGGCATTATCCAACAGACTCCTAGGACGCCCGTCGATCGGTGGGCACGAGGCGAAGTCTGGGAAGCAGCCCGGTGTCGGCGAGATTGTCGAGAGCGGTCACCTCATCTTCGCTCAGTTCGACCGGCCCGATCTGGAACAGGACGGAGACCACGCAGTCGTCACACGCCGATGTGTTCTTCATCGCACAGACATCACAGTCGATCAGCATCTCATCTCCTTTCCTTTCAACGCTGAACCTACATCCCGCCTGTGACAGATTCGGAAACGGAAAGAGCCCCCTGGGCCAGGGGGCTCTTCCATACAGTCGGAGCGGCGATCAGCCGTCGATGAATCCGTTATCGATGAGCCACTCAGTGGCCAACGCGGCGGGATCCTCCTGGTCGATGTCGGCACGCTTGTTCATCTCGGTGAGGTCCTCTGTGGTGAGTGCCTCGGAGACGCGGTTGAGCAGGTTGGTCAGGTCGTCCCCGTAGGCTTCGACGACATCGGTGCGAATCGCCGGAACCAGGTTCTCGGCCGGGTTCAATCCCAAATCATCTTCGAGGGAGACCCAGCCGCGATCGGCGATAATGCCCTGTGTTGTGAGCAGGAGCGCCACATCGATCTCCCCGCCGTCGAGAGCGGCGATCGTGATTGGCCCCGCAGTATCGAGGGGGATGAACTCGGCGAACTCGAGACCATACACCTCACTCAGGCCGATCAGGCAGAGATCTCTCTCCGGACACTCGGGCGGGCCGCCAAAGACGAGCTCGCCGGCCACGGGCTGGAGGTCGGAGACCGTGCTCAGACCGTATTCGGCGGCGGTTTCGGCCGTGACCACGTAAGCGTTCTTGTCCTGCGCCGGGCTGTACTGGAGCAGCGTCACACCGTTTTCCTCGAAAGCTGCCTTGGCGTCGTTCCAGGTCGACTCGGAATCGGCAGTGGGCGTGGCGCCGAGGAACGTGGCAAGGGTGCCTACGTACTCGGGGACCAGGTCGACCTCACCTGACTCCAGTGCCGGCTTCACCACCTCGCGATTCCCAAGACTGTGCTTGCGCTCGACCTCGAACCCCTCAGCCTCGAGGGCCTGTGCATAGATCTCGGCGACGATCACTGACTCGTTGAATGCGAAGGAACCAACTGCAATCGGTTCTCCATCACTGTCACCCGATCCACAGGCCGTTGCCACCAGCGCCACGGCCAGGATCGCCCCAACAGCGCGTTTGCGGACAAGTTTCCGCATGGGTTTCTCCTTTGTATAGCTAATTATGAGCCCGTTTCCATCGGTCAGACCATGACCGACACCGGGCACCGATTAGACCCAACCATATGCGGGTCCGGGAGATTCCCGAATTCATCTGGCGACGGTGAGCCCTTTCGGTGTCACTGCCCGCTGGATGAAGCTGAAACCCACTTCCGCGACAATCGCCAGCATTCCGACTGCAATCGCCCCGAACAGGATCTCGCCGTTGTCCCGCACGGCAAATCCGTCGATGATGTAGCGCCCGAGACCGCCCCAGGCAACCAGGGCACCGAGTGTTGCAGTGGCAATCACCTGGACGAAAGCTATGCGAACTCCCTCCATCACCAGCGGCATGGCCATGGGAAGCTCGATTCCGAAGAGGACCTGCCGCTCGGTGAGCCCCATACCTCGCGCCGCCTCGATAGTCGCCGGTTGGACAGCCTGGATCCCCGCGATCGTGTTGGTAAACACAGGGGGCGCGGCGAGAGCGATCAGTGCCACGAGGATCGACCAGGGGGTCCCGACCCCGGCTCCCATCTGGACGAGGATGAGGAACGCAATCGCCAGGATCCCGAACGACGGGAGAGCCCGGCCGATGTTGACCACAGCCGTCGCCGCCTGGGAGCCCTTCCTGACGTGTCCGAGATAGAGGGCCAGCGGGAAGACCGCCACAAAGGCGATCACAGTTGCAGCGACCGAGACCCAGACATGGTCGAACAGCCGGATCCAGAACGATCCCGGGCCGGTCCAGGTCGCCGGATCCGTGACGAATTCAACGAGTTGGTCCCAGATACCCATCAGCTGTGCGCCTTCGCCCACGGGCTCAACTTCCGCTGTAGAGCGATAAAGGCGAGGTCGAGGAATGTGGCGAGCACGACGGAGAGGACGACACCGACTATCAGCTGGGTCCAGAAGAACGTGTTCAGGCCGCGGAGGATGAAGAAGCCGTACCCGCCCAGGCCGATCACTGCGGTCACGGTCACCAGGCCCACTGTTGTCACCGTTGCAATCCGCATGCCGGCCATGATCACCGGAAGGGCGAGGGGAACCTCCATCTTCCAAAACCGGGCCCGCGCCGTGTAACCCATTCCGTCAGCAGCCTCCTTTACCGCTTCGGGCACGCCATCGATTCCGGCGACGATGTTCCGGATGAGAATGAAGAGCGTGTACGAGGTGAGGGCGATGATCGCGGTTGTTTCGCTCAGCCCTGTGAACGGGACTAACAGGGCAAAGAGGGCAAGCGAGGGAATGGTGTAGAGCAAGCCGGTGAACCCTGTGATCGATGGATAGGTCCACCGCCAGCGGAGCACGATGATCGACAGGCCGACCGAGATGAGCAGCCCGAGCCCCACCGAGATGCCGGTGAGGATGAGGTGCTCCCACGTTCGGTCGATGATCTGGCCAATGTTCCTCTCGACCCACGACCAGTCGATGAGTTGGTCGGACTGTGCCAGGACGGGGCTCATTCGGTGATCTCCTCGGCGATGGCTTCGAGGTCGAGCATCCCGCGGTACTCACCCTTCTCCACAACAACCGCGATCCGGGCATGGCCGGTGACAACTGCATCGAGCGCCTCACGCAATGAGGAGGACGGTGCGAGCGATACTGCGAATGGCCGGGGCTCTGCTTCCCCGGGCCCTGAAGCCTCGATATCGCTGCGATCGACCCAGCCGAGGAGCCGCTTCCCGTCGAGGACGCCGATCCAGTCGATCCCGTTCTCGGACATGATTCGTTCGGCGTCCTCACGCGATCCGCTGCGGTCGATCATCGGGCCATGCACCATGTCCGCCGAGCTGACCGGCAGCAGCCCCAGACGTTTCAGGCCCCGCTCGCCCCCGAGAAAGTCGGCGACGAACTGGGTGGCCGGTTCGCTGAGGATCGCTTCGGGGGTGTCGTACTGTTCGAGGATTCCCCCCGTGTTGAGGATGGCGACCCTTGTACCGAGGAGTATCGCCTCGTCGATGTCATGGGTGACGAAGACCACTGTCTTCCCGAGCTTGTCCTGAAGATCCAGGAACTCCCGTTGGAGGTGGCCGCGGACAATCGGGTCGACCGCACCAAACGGCTCATCCATGAGCAGGACGGGAGGGTCGGCGGCAAGGGCACGAGCAACCCCAACCCTCTGTTGCTGTCCGCCTGACAGCTCAGCCGGATAGCGTTCGAGCATCTCGGTCTCCAAACCCACCAGATCGATCAACTCCGAAATGCGCGCCCGGATACGCGACTTGTCCCATCCGAGCAGCCCGGGAACCGTGGCAATGTTCTGTGCGATCGTGCGGTGGGGAAAGAGACCGATCTGCTGGATGACATACCCGATCGACCTGCGCAGCTCGTGTGCGGGCACCGACATCGCATCGACACCGTCGACCTGGATCGAGCCGCCGGTCGGTTCGATGATGCGGTTGATCATCTTGAGGGTCGTGGTCTTGCCGCATCCCGACGGGCCGACCAGGGTCACGAACTCCCCCCTGCCGACGTCCAGGCTCAACCTGTCCACCGCCGGGGCGGCCGCACCCGGGTAGTGCTTCGACACTTCCTCGAGCCGGATCATGACTTCGCTGGCGACCACACACCTACTTCCTGGTTGGCGTGAAGGTTAGATCGCGGGGCGAGTCTTACTCGAGGCTGGCTATGAACTCGAGGATGGCAGTGGTGTACTGCGCGCCGAGCACGTCGAAGGACTCGACATGGCCAGCACCTTCCACCTGCACCAAGCGGACCATTGAGGGGTTGGTCGTGGCGAAATCGACACTGGTCTCGATCGGGACCGCCAAATCGGTGGTCCCGTGGTGGACCAGGACCGGGATCTTGAGACTTTCCGCGGAATTCTCTACATAGTCGAGAGTCCTCCAGCTGATCCCGATGCGCAACGATGTCATGAACTTGGCGACCGCGCTCAAGCTCTCGGGGACGTTGAACGGCAGAATCGGGAGTTCACGCTGGGAGGCGTTGTAGTTGACCGTTTCGCCGAAATCGATATTTGGCGAGTCGAAGTGGGCGCCGATCACACGATCGCGAACCTCGCGATAGGCAAATCCGAGAGTGTGGGCTGCTCCGGTGGAGTAGGCGTTGATGAACACTCTTTCAGCACCATTCCCCAGCGCGTAGTCCACCGCATCGCTGATGTCGTGGTGCTCGGTGGCGCCGTACTGGTACAAGCCCGAAGGATCTTCGGGCTGGCCATCGTCGTTTCTGTACGTGATCGCCAGCTGGGGATAGCCGGCATCCTGTAGCGAAGCGAAAAGGGGCTCGGCCTCAGCCGGGGTGGTGCCGAGCCCGTGGACATGAATCACCCACGTGTCTCCAACAGAGGGCAGATACCACGCATCCATCGCCCCGAGCTCGGTCTCGTACTCGACCAGCTCCATCTCGTAGTCGCCGCCGGTGACGGTTATCGGGTCTGCGTCGATGACAAAACCATCATCGATCAGCTCGGAAGAGAAATACCAGCCGCCCGCCGCATAGAAGAGAATTGCAAGCGCAACGACCGACCAGAACAGGCCGCGAAAAAAGGTTCTAGAGTTCACCAGCCTGATTCTGCCCTATTTCAGGCTGCTGGCAAGGACAAACCGCCAACCAGATGATCATCGTGGTCGGTGACCGGGATCGGGTCGTCGCCGAATGTCTTCCCCAGCGGGCGTGCTTCTTCGATGGTCGCGTCGACCCTTGTCGACACCGGATCGTCCATCACACTGGCCACCGTCCGCTTCCCATCTCCACTTAGATCCTCCCGGCGCACCACCCCGACGAGTACGCCCTTCTCGGCAACAGCGATGACGCTTTCGGTGTGGAGCTTCAGAGTGTCGGCGGCCTGGAGCAGAGGCGCCACATAGACGGGCTCCCCCATGAACCGGTACACCCGGTCCGGCGCCGACTTGACCATCACGGCACCCGCTCGAGCAGCACCCTTGATCCGCGCTCCGGAGCCAAACCGGGAACGACGCAGCCAGGAGCCTCCCGGGGCACCCACCACCATCAGTGAGCCGTCTTCGGCGGTGTCTGCGAGCTCGTTCATGTCCTGGGCCTGGACCACCCTCCGGGCGGCACCGGGGAAACGCTCGCCGTAAAGGGCGACGATCCGCATCGCATCTCCGAGGCCGTCGGCGTCCTGGTGCGCCGACACGATCTCGAGGGGAACGCCGAGCCGGTTGGAAATGTGTGCAGCCGTGTTAACTGCGAGTTCGGAATGGGGGCCGCCGGCCACCGTGGCCGAGACCCGCGTGATGCGCTCGGGGTCGAAGTCGACCGGCACCGCGACATTGGCAAGGTCGAACGAACCTGGCATCTTCTTGACGACCACAAAATCGGCACGATGATCGAGACAACCCCGGAACAGGTCACCTTGAATCCGGTCCGGCTCACGGGCGGAGAGGATCTCCGCCAGTTCGAGACAACCCTTCCCTCGCGTCCATACGACATTCTGTTCCGCCAGGGATTGTGAAGTCATCACTGCCTTTCGCTGCTGTCAGGGCCGCCGTTGGTGGCCCTGATCGAGACCCAACCCACCGATCATTCTAGAGCGGTATGACACAATGTCTCTATGGAATTCAGAGAAGTGCTGGAACGACGGCGCATGGTGCGCAACTACAGGAACGACCCGATCGACGCTGGAACACTGTCCCGCGTGGCGGCCTCTGCCCTCCGCGGCCCCTCGGCAGGGAACTCCCAGGGTGTTTCAGTCGTGGTGGTCACCGACGAGCGGCGACGCCAGGAAATCGCCAACCTGGCCGACGAAGCCGCCTACGTTGCAGCCGGGTTCGACCCATGGATTTCCCGGGCACCCGCCCACATCGTGATTTCGATATCGGAGCAGATCTACCACGACCGATACCGGGAGCCGGACAAGATCGACGACCGGGGCGAGGAGATCCCGTGGCCGGTCCCCTACTGGTGGGTCGACGCCGGGGCGGCGATGATGGCAGTGCTGCTTGCCGCGGTCGACGAAGGTCTCGCTGCGGGATTCCTCGGCGTCCACTCGATTCCGGACTTGAGGAAACTGCTCGAGATCCCTGGCGAATTCTCACCGCTCGGGGTGATCACCGTGGGCCATCCCGCACCGGATCGGAGGTCAAAGAGCCTCGACCGGGGCCAGCGCCCGCTCGAGAAGACCCTCCACTTCGAGACTTACACCGCTCCATGACGCCGCTGGCGAACCGCCTCGTAGATGACCAGGGCTGCTGAAACGGCAGTGTTCAGCGAGTCGGCCCCGCCGTACATCGGTATCGACACGCTCTCATCGGCATTGGCAAGTGCCTCATGCGATAGCCCCATCGCCTCCGACCCGACCCAGATCGCAACCGGCCCGGCCAGCGCCGCATCCCAATACGCCGACGCCGCCACGGGAGATGTGGCCACTGACGAGATGTCGTGGTCGCGCAGCCACCCGACAACGTCGGCCCGATCAGCGGTGGCGACGGGGACGGTGAAAAGGGTCCCGGTCGACGACCTGACCGTATTCGGGTTGAACGGGTCGGCTGCGGGCTCGACCAGGATGACCCCGTCGGCACCGGCACCATCGGCGATCCTGAGCAGGGCCCCGAGATTTCCCGGCTTCTCCAGCCCCTCCGCCACCAGCAGCAAAGGATCCGGGGACAGGCTCACCGCGTCCAGGCTCGTGTCCCAATAGGGAAACAAGGCGATGATCCCGGTCGACGAGCGCCGATACGACGCCCGGTCGATTGCTTCACGGCTCATGGTCACATGCGTAAGGTCGAAGCTCGGCGTGGTGTAGTCGGGGCAGACATAACTCTCGATCGGAACATGGCCATGTTCGAGCGCTCGCTCGACGATCCGGGGCTCTTCGACCACAAACAGCCTCTCCTCGTCGCGATGGCGCCTCTGTTGGAGACGGACCAGACGCTTGACCTGTTCATTGGCCGGTGAGGAAATGTCGTAAACGGCCAAGCCCTACCCGCTGTCGTCGGAGCCCGCAGGGAGCATTCGCTCCAGGATCTCGAGCGCCAGTTCGGTGTCTTCGGACCGGACCAGCACCTTGACCCCGGAATACGCCTCGAGTTGGGGCACCGCTCCCGATGCAGAGTCAGCCTGGATCATCGAATCGACACCGCTTGCAGCCAGCTTGGCTTTGATCAGATTGGCCTCCGCCGACGAGCTGTACTTCCCGATCTGCACCAGTTCCATGAAGCCAGACTCTAATACTTGCGGAATCGAACATATGTTCGATAAGGTAATCCGGGCGTGGCACTTCCCATTCAGCCCAGTTTCGACGACCTGTCGACCCCGCTCTTCGATGTCACCTTCTGCGTCCTCGACCTCGAGACCACCGGCGGGTCGCCCGTAAGCTGTGAGATCACCGAGATCGGCGCGGTCAAGTACTGCCATGGTGAGGAGGTCGGGTCATTTCAAACACTGGTCGATCCCGGTGCGCCGATTCCCGCTTCGATTACAATGCTCACAGGGATCACCCATGCCATGGTCTACGACGCCCCGAAGATCGAGACCGTGCTCCCCTCCTTCCTCGAATTCATCGGTGACGCCATCATCGTCGGGCACAACGTCCGCTTCGATATGTCGTTCCTCAATGCCGCAACTGACCGTCTCGGTTACGCCCCTCTCGACAATCCCCGGGTCGATACCGCCGCCCTGGGCAGGCGGTTGATCCGGGGTGAGGTCAGGAACCTGAGACTCGCCAGCCTCGCAGCCTTCTTCAGAAGCCCGGTGGTCCCCAACCACCGCGCGCTCGAGGATGCCAAAGCTACCGCACACGTGCTGCACGGCCTGCTCGAGCGCGCCGGGTCGCTGGGCGTCACCAACATCGACGATCTCCTTGCCCTGCCCAGGGCGAAAGGCGCCCGGTACTACAGCAAGATCCGCCTCTCCGACCAACTTCCCGCAGCGCCCGGTGTGTATATGTTCCGCGACCGGAACGGCGCCGTCATTTACGTGGGCAAGGCGACCAATCTGCGCCAGAGAGTCAGGCAGTATTTCTACGGCGACACCCGCAAGACAATCGGCAACATGATGCGGGAAATGGCTTCCATAGACCATCAAGTGTGCCCCACCGTCCTCGAGGCCGAAGTCACCGAACTGCGCCTCATTCACGCCCACAGGCCCCGCTACAACCGGCGGAGTCGCCCACCCAAGGCTTCACATTTCGTGCGGGTGACCCGGGAACAGTTTCCCCGACTGTCGGTGGTGCGGACGGTCAAGGAGGATGCGCTGGCCCACCTCGGCCCGTTCCGAAGCAAGAAGGCGGCCGACCTGGTGATGGCGGCGATCTGGGACGCCATCCCGGTGCGGAGATGCAGGGGCCGGCCGGCGAGCAGGGGTGGAAGCTGCGCCCCTGCCCAACTCGGCGTGGCCCTGTGCCCCTGTGACGGCAGGCTCGACCCCGGGGCATATTCGCGAGTGATCGATGAGCTCCTCGCCGGACTGAACCATCAGTCCGAGATCCTCCTCGAGCCGCTCCGGGCGAGGATGGAGCAGTATGCCGCGGAGCAACGCTTTGAGGAAGCGGGCTGGGCCCGGGACCGGCACAACGCCCTGGCCCGATCTCTCATGCGACGTCAGCAATGGGCCGCCCTGGAGTCGGCAGGACTATTCGAGGCGGTATCGGCAGCAGGCGAGCACGTGCTGGTCGATCACGGAATCCTGGTCGCCACCTGGAGGGACGGGAATCGTCTCCTTCTGGGCGGTCCGGATGTCACTTCGCTGACAAGCCGGCAGGTGGCGCCCTCGGTGGAGGCTGCGGAAGAATCAGCTTTGATCTGGAACTGGCTGGAGGGCTCGGGCATCAGACTCATCTCCGCTCAGGGGACGCTCGCCCTGCCCACGGCCCCGGTGAGGATTCTCAAGGTGGGCCGGGCCGCCGCCTGACCGAGCGGGCCACTTGCTATTCACGAGCTTGCATACTTATGCATTCGGGTTAATGTCCTCTGATGCACAAGGTCGCAATCGTGGGCGCATCTGGATACGTGGGCGCCGAGATCCTCAGGCTCATCGCCGCTCATGACGAGTTGGAGGTGTCGGTGGCAACCGGTTCCTCGTCGGCAGGCACCCCGATCGCCGGGCGTTATCCGCACCTTGCGGGAGTCCTGGGTGGTCTCACCTTCAGCGAGTATTCACCCGATATCGCCGAAGGCACCGACGTCACCTTCCTCGCACTCCCTCACGGCCAATCCCAGCAGATCCTTCCCGAACTCCGACCTGCGACCAAACGGGTCATCGATCTCTCGGCCGACTTCAGGTTCTTCGACGCCGCCACCTACGAACAGTGGTACGGCGAACCCCACCAACAGCCGGAGCTGCTGAGGGAATTCGTGACGGGCCTGCCCGAGCTGTTCCGGTCCGAGCTCGCCGGCGCTGACCAGATCGCGGTATCAGGCTGTTACGTCACCGCGGCGTCCCTGGCGCTCGCCCCTCTGGTCGGCGCGGGGTTGGTCGAACCGAAAGGCATCATCGTCGATGCCGCCAGCGGGACCTCCGGGGCCGGCCGCACCGCGAAGCCCGAGATGACGTTTTCCGCCGTCGACGAGAACTTCACCGCCTACGGCCTTCTCGATCACCGGCACACCCCGGAAATGGAAATGGTCGTCGGCCGACACTCGGGACACGACGTGCAGCTTTTGTTCACCCCCCACCTCGCTCCCATGAGCCGGGGGATACTCGCCACCTGTTACACGCGCCCCGTGGGCTCCTTCACGACCGACGACGCTCTCGCCTGCCTCGCCGACTTCTACGCCGCTGAGCCCTTTGTCACGGTGAGCCACACCTCCCCGTCCACGAAATCGACCCTCGGTTCGAACAGTGCCCATCTGACGGCCAGAGTCGATCCCCGCACTGGATGGGTGGTGGTTATCGCCGCTCTGGACAATCTGGTGAAAGGGGCAGCCGGCCAGGCAATCCAATGCGCCAACATCGCCCTCGGGCTAGCGGAGACCACCGGTCTTCCGATTGCCGGGATGTACCCATGACAGACTCGGTCTCCCCTCTCGCCCCGGCCAGTTTCCCCCGGCTTCCGTTCGTCGCCGGTGTCGAATTGGGCACGGCGGCGGCCGGCATCAGGAAGAAGGAGCGGACCGACCTCCTCGTTGCGAAGTTTTCGCCGGGCACCAGCGTCGCCGGGGTCTTCACCCGGTCTTTGTGCCCTGCCGCCCCGGTCGAATGGTGTCGCAGGATCATCGACAGTGGTGACGGCACAGCACGCGCCCTGGTGTGCAACTCGGGTAACGCCAATGCTTTCACCGGGAAGGCCGGCGAGGTCTCCACCGAGCTCACCGCAGTCACAGTGGCATCGAGCCTTGGCGTGCCCGCCGACTCGGTGCTCGTTGCGTCCACGGGCGTCATCGGCGAGCCAATGCCCGACGACAGGTTGACCGCTGCACTCCCGCCACTGCTCTCCGGGCTCAGCGCCGCCGGATCCGAAGGCTGGGAGCAGGCCGCAGACGCCATCCGGACCACCGACACCTTCAGCAAGGGTGCGTATGCTCCGATCCCGGGCACGGGTTCTTCGGTGGTTGGCATCGCCAAGGGCAGCGGGATGATTGCCCCTGATATGGCGACCATGCTCGGGTTCGTCTTCACCGACCTCGCTATTGCGCCGGAAATACTCCAGGAGTCGCTGACGGCGTCGGTAAACAAGAGTTTCAACCGGATCACTGTCGACTCGGACACATCCACCAACGACACCGTGCTCCTCTTCGCCACCGGGGCAGGCGCTGAAGAGCCCATCATGTCCAGGGAGGACCCGCGGCTGGAGGCGTTCCAGGGCGCTCTCGAAGCCGTCACCCTCGACCTCGCCCAGCAGATCATCCGCGACGGCGAAGGGGCCACCAAGTTCGTCGCGGTCAACGTCACCGGTGCGGCGAGTGAGGAGTCTGCGGTTGCAATCGGCCGATCGATTGCGAACTCCCCACTGGTCAAGACCGCACTTGCCGCCGGGGATGCCAACTGGGGCCGGGTGGTCATGGCCGTGGGCAAAGCCGGCCAGCCTGCAAACCGGGACAAGCTCGCAATCTGGATCGGCCCCGAACAGGTGGCAGCTTCGGGCACTGTCCTCGACGGATATCGGGAGGAGGTCGCCGCCGCACACCTCGCCCTCGACGAAGTCGAGATCACAGTAGGCGTCGGTGTCGGTGAACATGAGGCAACCGTGTGGACATGTGACCTCACCCACGGCTACATCGAGATCAACGCCGGGTACCGGACATGATTGGCACCAAGACTTACGCACCCGAGCAGCGCGCCGAGGCACTGGTCGAGGCGCTCCCTTATATCAAGCGGTTCCGGGACGCGGTGATCGTGGTCAAGTACGGGGGCAGCGCGATGACTGACCCGACCTTGGCCACCACCTTCGCCGAAGACATCGTCTTGCTGCGTTCCGTCGGGATGAGGCCGGTAGTGGTCCACGGGGGCGGCCCCCAGATCGGGCACCACCTGAAGAAGCTGGGCAAGGAGACCCGCTTTCAGGACGGCCTCCGGGTCACCGACTCCGAAACCCTCGACATCGTGCGGATGATCCTCGTCGGCAAGATCGGGCGCGACATCGTAGGGGCGATCAACGTCCACGGTGCCTATGCAGTCGGGCTGTCCGGTGAGGACGGCGGAATGATCACCGCCGAACCCCACGATGAGTCACTGGGGCTCGTCGGCCGGATCGTCTCAGTGCAACCGGGAATCATCGAGCGGCTCCTCGCCGAGAATATGATCCCCGTGATTTCCACAATCGGCTCCGACCGGGCCGGCCAGGCGTACAACATCAACGCAGACACCGTTGCCGGCGCCCTGGCGGCCGCACTCCACGCCGAGAAGGTCATCTACCTCACGGACGTCCCCGGTCTGCTCGAAGACCCTTCGGACCCCGACTCGCTGATTCGGAGGACTTCGGTCAGCGAAGTGGAGAAGATGCTGAAGACCTCGGCGATCAGCAGCGGGATGATCCCCAAATTGCAGGCATGCATAGATGCCCTGAGGGGCGGTACGGCGTCAGCCCATATGCTCGACGGCACCATCCCCCATGTCCTCCTGCTGGAACTGCTCACAGACGCCGGAATCGGCACGATGGTCGGGAGTGATCCGCAATGACAGTCACCCAGGCTTCCGCATGGGGCACCACCGGTGGCCACAGCCCGTTGATGGACAATTACGGATCGCCACCCCGGCTCTTCGTCAAGGGCCTCGGCCCCTACATCTGGGACCGTGAGGGCCGTCAGTATCTCGACTTTCTCGGTGGGCTTGCAGTGGTGGCACTCGGCCACTGTCACCCCACGATCACCAGGGCAGTCGCCAGGCAGGCCGGAGTCCTCGTGCACACCTCGAATCTGTTTGCCAATGAGCATCAGGCTCCCGTAGCCGAAATGATCAACTCTCTTGTCGACTGCGGTTCGGGACAGGTGCTGTTCCAGAACTCGGGCGCTGAGGCCAACGAAGCGGCAATCAAGCTCGCCCGGAAGCATCAGGGCCCGGAAAGGTATGTGGTGCTTTCAGCACTCGGCTCTTTCCACGGAAGGACGCTGGCCACCCTTGCCGCCACCGGGCAACCTGCCAAGCACGCTCCCTTCGCTCCAATGCCTGACGGATTCCGCCACATTCTCTTCAACGACATTGCCGCCCTCGAGTCGGCAATGGATGCCGACGTCGCCGCAGTCCTCCTCGAATCGGTTCAGGGCGAGGGTGGTGTCAACCCTGCGGCCGCCGGCTATCTCCAGGCTGTGCGGTCCCTGTGCGACCAAGAGGGCGTGCTGCTCATCCTCGACGAGATCCAGACCGGGATGGGCCGAACCGGCGAGTGGTTTGGGTTCCAGCACGCCGGGATCAAACCCGACGTCGTGACCATGGCCAAGGCACTCGGCAACGGCTTCCCTGTGGCGGCCGTCTGGGCGACCGATGCCGTCGCTGCTGCCTTCGGGCCTGGAGACCACGGGTCGACATTCGCCGGCCAGCCGGTTGCACTCTCCGCCGCCCGGGCTGCGATCGACACCTACATCGAAATCGACGCACCAACGCTGGTCCGGGAGATGGGCGCCTACCTGGCAAAACGGGCAGAAGCTTGCGTCGGAGTCGGCCAGGTCCGGGGCCAGGGACTGCTCCTTGCACTCGAATTGAGCCCGGCGGCACTTGCCGGTCGTACTGCCAAGGACATCGCCACTGCATGTCTCGACCGGGGGCTGATTGTCAACGGGGTCACTCCGACCGCCCTTCGACTTGCACCGCCATACATCGTCACCAAACAACAGATAGACGAGGCAATCGACATCATCTCCGATGCGATCGCCTCCGCACCCGAGGAGGAATGATGCGCCATTTCCTGGACATCGATGAACTGAGCAAGGACGAGCTGGAACACGTACTCGACCTCTCGTCGCAACCGGCCACAACGGCTCCCCTTGCCGGTAAAGGCATGGCCCTGCTTTTCGAGAAGCCCTCCGCCCGAACCCGGAACGCGATGGAGATGGCGGTGGTCCAACTGGGCGGCCATCCCATGTATATCCGTCCCGATGAGCTCGGCCTCGACGTGCGCGAAACCGTCGAAGATGTCACCCGGACCTTCGCTTGCTATCACGACCTCCTCGGAGCAAGGGTCTTCGCCCATTCCACGGTGGAGCGGATGGCAGCTCTGGACGTGATCCCGGTGGTGAACCTTCTCAGCGACAAATCGCACCCGATGCAGGCGCTGGGAGATCTGCTCACCATGCGCTCGGAGCTCTCGGTGCTGGAAGATCGCACCATCACCTTCATCGGCGACGCCAACAACGTCGCCCTCTCGTTGGCCAAGGCGGCCGGCCTGGCCGGGATGAGATTCCGCCTCGCCGGACCGTCCAGTTACTCCTTCTCCCCTGACGACATCGCCGAAATCAGCGCTTCGGGTGGCGAGGTCGAGATCTTCCGCTCGCCCTACGAGGCCGTGGCCGACGCCGACGTCGTCTACACAGACACCTGGGCCTCGATGGGCAGAGAAGACGAGACCGAGGCGCGGATGGACGCCTTCCAGGAGTTCCGGGTCGATGCCAATCTCATGTCAGCAGCGGGCGAGAAGGCGATCTTCCTCCACTGCCTCCCTGCCAAGAGAGGCAATGAGGTGACCGACGAAGTGCTCGACGGCTCGCAAAGTCGGGTCTGGGCCCAGGCCGAAAATCGCATGCACACCGCCCGCGGGCTGCTCACCTGGCTCATCGAGGAAAACCATTAAAAAATGAACAAGAATCAACGACAGCACAAAATCACCGATCTGCTCAGGAACCAGCCGGTTACCAACCAGGGACAGCTCGTCGAGCTCCTCGAACATGAGGGTGTGGTCGCCACCCAGGCCACAGTGTCCCGAGACCTCGACGAACTCGGAGCAGTGAAGGTGAAGATGGGCGGTGGAGACGCCGTTTACGCAATACCCGAAAACCCCGCCGACCGCGTGGTGCCCGAAGACCTCCTGAAGCGGGTTCTCAGCAACTGGGTCGTCGACATCCAGTCTTCGGCGAACATCGTCGTGATCCGCACTCCCCCGGGCTCCGCACATGTCGTGGCATCGGCGATCGACCGCGCAGGCATGCCCGACGTTCTCGGCACCGTCGCCGGCGCCGACACCATGTTCGTGGTGACCTACGAGGGGACAGATGGAAAAGACCTGGCGGCCAGATTCAAGGAGATCGCAGGATTGTGAGCAATAACAAACAAGACATCAAAAAGGTGGTGCTCGCCTATTCGGGGGGGCTCGACACCTCCATAATCCTCAGGTGGTTGCAAGAGACCTATGAGGCCGAGGTCATCTGCTTCACGGCGGACATCGGCCAAAAGCACGAGACGGGACCGGCCCGGGCGAAAGCCTTGAGCCTGGGTGTTCCCGAGAGTGACATCCACATCGAGGACCTCCAGGAAGAGTTCGTCAGGGATTACGTGTTCCCGATGTTCCGGGCCAATGCCGTCTACGAAGGCGAATACCTCCTCGGCACCTCGATCGCCCGCCCCCTGATCGGCAAGCGCATCATCGAGCTCGCCCAGGAGAACAGCGCCGACGCGATCGCCCATGGCGCCACCGGCAAGGGCAACGACCAGATCAGGTTCGAGCTGGCCGCATATTCGTTCGCGCCCGATATCGAGGTGATCGCGCCGTGGCGGATCTGGGAGCTCGACTCCAGAGAGTCGCTGATGAAGTACGCCAAGGATCGTGGCATCCCCATCGAGAAGACCCGCGGAAAGGAGTCGCCCTTCTCCACCGACGCCAACCTCCTCCACATCTCATATGAGGGCGGGCCGCTGGAGGACCCGTGGGCTGAGGCCCCGGCGGACATGTGGCAGTGGACCGTCGACCCGGCCCAGGCGCCCGACCGGCCCACCTTTCTGAATCTCGAGTACCAGGGGGGCGACATCGTCGCCATCGACGGCCAGCAGCTCTCGCCGGCCGACGTCCTCACCACCCTGAACGAGATCGGCGCTGCCAACGGGGTCGGCCGTATCGACATCGTGGAAAACCGCTATGTCGGGATGAAGAGCAGGGGATGTTATGAGACCCCGGGCGGGACGATCATGCTCAAGGCGCACCGCGCCATCGAGTCGATCACGCTCGATCGGGAAGTGGCCCACCTCAAGGACAGCCTGATGCCCAAGTATGCCGAGTTGATCTACAACGGCTACTGGTTCAGCCCGGAACGTAAAATGCTGCAACTGGCGATCGATCACAGCCAGGAACACGTCAACGGAGAGGTGAAGGTCAAGTTGTACAAGGGCAACATCGACATCGTGGGCCGGAAGTCGAACGAATCTCTGTTCGATGCCCGCACCGCGAGCTTCGGCGAAGACGAGGGTGTCTACAACCAAGCGGACGCCGACGGGTTCATCAAGCTCAATGCGCTGCGCCTCCGCAACCTGGCGCGCAAGCGTCCCTGAACCATGACCTTGTGGCAGGGCCGGTTCGATGCCGGGCCATCCGACGATCTCCGGGCGCTCAACGACAGCCTGGCGTTCGACGTCCGCATGTTCCGCGAAGACATCGCCGGGTCGCGGGCCCACGCCCGGATGCTGGCCAAGGTCGGGCTCCTCACCGGAGACGAGGCCGACGAGATCCTGGACGCTCTCGACACCGTTGAAGCGAAGATCGCCAGTGGTGAGTTCCATTTCGAAGAGAGCGACGAGGACATCCACACCGCCGTCGAACGGGGGGTGACTGCGATCACCCCCGCCGGAGCGAAGCTGCACACCGGGCGGAGCCGCAACGACCAGGTGACAACCGACCTCCGCCTCTGGGCCAAACATGCAATCGACACCACCCTGACCCTCGTCCACCAGTTGGAGAAGACCCTCCTGGCCCGGGCCGCGGAGGCAGATGAGGCAATCCTCCCCGGTTACACCCATCTCCAGCAGGCGCAGCCGGTGACCCTTGCCCACCACCTCCTGGCGCACGGCTGGGCATTGGCGCGTGACTTCGACCGCCTCCTCGACGCGAGAAAGCGTCTCGATGTCTCCCCGCTGGGTGCCGGGGCTCTGGCCGGATCGACCCTTCCCATCGATCCCGAGCTGACTGCTGCCGAACTGGGCTTCGAGGCGGTGTTCGAGAACAGCCTCGATGCCGTCAGCGACCGCGACTACGTCGCTGAGACTCTGTTTGCTCTCAGCCTGCTCGGAGTGCACCTGAGCAGGGTCGGCGAGGAGCTGATCGTTTGGTCCTCCACCGAGTTCGGTTACGTGCAGATGGGTCAGACCCACTCCACGGGGTCTTCGATGATGCCGCAGAAGGCGAACCCCGATATTGCCGAGCTGGCCCGGGGCAAGGCGGGGCGGCTCATCGGCAACCTGACCGGGCTGCTGGTCACACTCAAAGGCCTCCCCCTCGCCTATAACAAAGACCTCCAGGAAGACAAGGAGCCACTCTTCGACTCCTTCGACACCATCCATCTCCTCCTCTCCGCAGTCGACGGGATGATCGCCACCCTCACCTTCGACATCGAGCGGATGGCCGCCGGCGCCGGGTCGCCCTACCTATACGCCACCGACCTCGCCGAGTGGCTGGTGGCCCGGGGAACGCCCTTCCGCGAAGCACATGGCATCGTGGGAGGGCTGGTGAGCCAGTCGCTGGCCGGAAACCGGTCGTTGGGTGATCTGGTCCGGGCTTCCCCCGCCCTTGGCCCTGAGGCTGCCGCCGTTCTCGATCCTGCACCCGACCGACGGGGCACACCCGGCGGGGGCACGCCCCAGGCTGTCGACCGCCAGATGTCCCGCTTCGAGGAGCTAGTCGCCAAGCACGAGAGTCTCCAGAAGCACCACAACTGAACGCAGGTGGGAGAATCCACGGATGCGAAGGTTCCTGCTCGTAGCCCTGCTCGCCCTTTCTGCCTGCGGTTCGGCCGAACTCGCCGGCCAGGACCTGGCTGACCTCCCACCGATCACCGGGGAGGAACTCGCCGTAGCCCTCGCCGGCTCGGACAGGCCCGCCGTTGTCAATATCTGGGCGTCATGGTGTGCGCCCTGTCGGTCGGAGGCGCCGTTGCTCACCGCAGCCCATGCCGCCTACGGCGACGAGATCGACTTCATCGGTGTCGACGTCCAGGACAACCAGGCCGACGCTAAGAACTTCATTGCCGAATTCGGACTCGACTTCACCCACTACTTCGACCGCGACCGGTCGGTGCCGGAGTTCTACGGCGGATTCGGAACCCCGATCACGTTCTTCTTCGACAGCACCGGCGCACTGGTCGACACCCATCTCGGCGTCATCGACGAACGGGCGCTGGCCCTCGGCATCGACGAGATCGTCGGCCGCTAGCTGTGGAGTTCACGCTGCTCTGGGCGGCGCTGACCGGTGTCGCCGGCTTGTGGCTAGGAGTCCGATTCTGGGCGGGTGACGACTCTGATTCGCTGTTCGACAACCTGCTCCTCGCCGCAGGGGTCGGGTTGCTCGGAGGCAGGGTGACTGCGATGACAGCCCAGGGGCTGAACCCGGTAACCAACATCGGAGACCTCATCATCGTCCGGGGCGGGGTGAGCACTGTCGCCGCCACAGTCTTCGCTATTGGAGCCCTCTACCTGAGCACCGGGAGAGTGATCAGCGTCCTCGACCGGGCGGCTCCGGCAGCCCTGCTCGGACTCGCCGGGTGGCACCTCGGGTGTCTCTGGCGCGGCGCATGTCTCGGTACCGCATCAAATCTCCCCTGGGCCTGGTCGGAGGCCGGGAGCGGTATCACCCGCCATCCTGTCGAGATCTATGCCGCCATCGGCATGGCCTTTGGGGCGCTGCTTGTCAGCCGGCTTTCCCGACACCCAGGCATGCGGTCGGGGACGGCACTGGGCGTGGCGGCTGCTGTCCGGCTGGGCACCGAGCCGTTCCGTCTCTCGATTGGCGGCGGTCCGGTGGCGTGGTACGCAGTCGGGGTTGTCCTCGGCCTCGCCGTAGCCGCCATCTCTGCAGCGCGGCACCGAAGTGGAACTTGAGTGTTGTGCCCGCGGCGGGGAGACTCCTGGACGTGAGTGAACTTACGCGGTTGGATTCGGTCGGAGTGTCCCTGGGCGGCGTGACTGTGCTCACCGATGTCAGCCTCCAACTGGGCTCCGGTGAGGCAATCGCGATTGTCGGTCCCAACGGGAGCGGGAAGACCACCGTTTTGCGCCTACTCGCCACCTTGCTCCGGCCCACCCACGGCACGGGGACCATCCTCGGAGCGGATCTGGGCGGGGTTGTCGACCGGTCGGTGCGGACCTCGATTGGCCTGATCACACATGCTCCGTCCCTCCTCGACGAGTTGACGATCTCCGAGAACCTCATTCACTTCTGTCGGGTGTCGGGTCGCGACGAAGAGGCAATACCAAAAGCTCTATCCGCGGTCGGTCTGGAAAACGTGGCCGCCCGTGCGGTGGCCCGGTGCAGTTTCGGGATGAAACGGCGAGCCGAGATAGCCTGGCTGCTTGTCGCCAAACCGCGGCTGCTGCTCCTCGACGAGGCCCGCTCGGGCCTCGACGCTGAGGCAAGAATCCTCGTTGACTCGCTGGCACGGCTCACCCGTGAGCGCGGCGGAGGGGTCGTGTCAGTCTCCCACGGGGAAGGCGATCCAGGCCCTGACCTGGTCGCGGTGCACCGGCTGGAAGACGGGCGGCTGGTGCAGGTCTCGTGAGTCTCTGGCAACAGTCAACAGAAGTGATGCGGGTCGACCTGGTGGTGGAACAACGCATCGGGGACACCTTCCGCATCGTGCTCCCCTTTGCCGTGGTCGCATTGATGATCTTCTCCCTGGCAATACCGGCCGGTGTCTCCGATGTCGGGGATGTGGGCACAGCCGTCTTCTGGGGTGTTGCCATCCTCTACGGGATGCAGGTTGCTTTGCGCACCTCCATGAGCGAGACGGAGCAGCGCAAGGATATCGCCATGCTGCTTGGGCTCGATCCGGCAGCCCGGTTTCTCGGAAGGTCGATGGCCGCGGCCCTGCTCCTGATGGGTTTCATGGCGGTTCTCTTCGTAGCGATGGTGCTGCTCTTCAGTCCGGACCTGCCCCCGGGTTGGGCCTGGCCAACCGGCCTGGCGATCCTCCTGGCGGCGGCTGGCCTGGCGATGCTTGCCACTCTGGCCGGGGAGGTAGCGTCGGGCCTGCGCAACCGTTCGGCACTCGCATCACTGCTGATCGCCCCACTAGCCATCCCCCTGGTTGTTGGGGCCTCGCAGGTGCTGGAATCTATGGCCAGGAACAACGGTATCCTGATCTGGATTCTGCTTCTGATCACAACGGACCTGGCCCTGCTGGTCGCAGGAGTTGGGCTCTCCAGACCGCTAGAGGAAGCGTCACGATGAGACGAGTACAGACAATGCTCCTGATCGCCGCACTGGCCCTGGCCGCCGGCGCCTACCTGGCATTCACCGCACCACTCGACGCCTTGCAGGGTGAGTTCACGGCAATGCTCTACATCCACGTCCCGACCCTCTGGCTTGCCTTCCTCGCCTTCGGGATCACCGCCCTCGGCTCCATCATGTACCTGATCGGCAAGAAACCCCGCTGGGACCGCGCTGCGGAGGCTTCTGCGGAGATCGGTGTCCTGTTTGCGGTGGTTGGAGTCTTCACCGGGATGGTTTGGGGTCAGGCAGTCTGGGGCCAGGCGTGGGACTGGGGCGATGCCCGACTGGCGACCACTGCAGTGATGATCTTTGTCTACATCGGGTACCTCGCACTGCGGCGGGCGATTCCCGACCCCGGAACCCGGGCGCGGAGATCCGCCATTCTCGGGACCATCGCTGTCATCCAGGTGCCTCTCGTCTACTTCTCGGTCAACCTCTTCCGCACCCTCCACCAGACCCAGTCGATCCGGCCCGACGGCTCGACCATGGATCCTGAGATGCTGGTCGCACTCTTGGTCAACGTGGTCGCCTTCACCATTCTCTTTGCGGCGCTGTTCATGGGGCGCACCTATGTGGCCCGCCTCGAAGCTGCTCGCGTGATCGAAAGGGCACCGGCAGGAGATTCGGTGTCGTCCCCCCGCCTCAAGGAGATCGAAGATGTCTGACGCCTTTGTCGTAGTCGTGACATACGCGGTGGTCTACGGATCCACATTCGGTTACGTCGTCTATCTCCACTTCCGGCGGAAGAGGGCTCTGTAGACATGGAGCACCGCACTCTGGTTCTTTCTGGAATCGGAGGGATCATCGCTCTCATCATCACCATGTCGCTCGTCGGCCTGGGAGACAATCTGACCTATTACCTCTATCCCACCGAAGCCGTCGAACGACGTGCTGAGTTCCCCGACGGGGAGAACTTCAGGTTGGCCGGTGCCGTGGTGGAGGGAAGCGTCTCCGAGGAAGGTGAAGACCTTCTCTTCGAGGTCTCCGATGGCGGCGAGACGATACCGGTCAAGTTGATCGATATTCCTCCCCCGCTGTTCGACGAAACGGTCCCGGTGCTCCTCGATGGTGCCTGGGAAGGTGACACCTACGTCGCGACGAATGCTCTCATCCGCCACGACGAGAACTATGTCGTACCGGAAGAGGGAACCCCGGCCGAGGACAACTGATGGCGCTCTCCCTCCTCGGGACCGTGGGGATCCTCGCCGGGCTGCTCGGGGCGATCCTGCTTGCCTACCGCGGGGTGCAGACCGCCAGGTCGGCCACCGGTGTCGGTGACCTGGGGCCGCCCGCAAAACTTCTCCTCGGCGGGTCCGTTGTCGCGATGGTCGCACTCCTCTTGGCGCTGCTGACCAACGACTTCGCAATTTCCTACGTCGCCAACCACCACGCCTCTACCACCCCGTTCCCGTTCAACGTGGCGAGTGCCTGGGGTGCTCTCGAAGGCTCGATCGTGCTCTGGGGCCTGGTGCTCGCCGGGTTCACATGGTTCGTCCT
This sequence comes from Acidimicrobiia bacterium, assembly GCA_040878225.1. GTDB lineage: Bacteria > Actinomycetota > Acidimicrobiia > Spongiisociales > ZC4RG35 > MA-ANB-1. Next base: position 7,448 of record JBBDMR010000022.1, on the reverse strand, counting down.
GCTGCAGTACCGGAAAGGTCCTGATCGTCTCGGGGCGGGGGCCCTTGCTGTTCTCGGTGTGATCTCAGTCTTCTTCTTCGGGATGATGATCACCATCTCTAACCCCTTCGAGGTGTGCGTGCAGGCGGTGGAGCAGGCGTGCGCCGCTTCCAGTCCCTGGCCGTTTTCTTCGATAGACGCACCACTCGAAGGCGCCGGTCCCAACCCGCTCCTCCAGAACCACATCCTGATGGCAATCCACCCTCCGATGCTCTACCTGGGGTATGTGGGGATGTCGGTTCCCTTCGCATATGCGATCAGTGCCCTCGCCCTACGCGTCCCGGGACCGGTGTGGCTCCGGAGGTCGCATCGTTCGACCCTGGTGGCGTGGAGCTTTCTCACCGCCGGCATCGTCCTCGGAGGCTGGTGGGCATACGAAGTCCTGTCCTGGGGAGGGTATTGGGCGTGGGATCCGGTCGAGAATGCATCCTTCATGCCCTGGCTGGTGGCCACCGCCTTCCTCCACTCCGCCATCGTCCAACAGCGGCGCGACATGCTTCAAGCCTGGAACTTCGTGCTCATCATCTCAGCCTTCTCTCTGACCATCCTCGGGACCTTCCTCACCCGTTCCGGCACCATCAACTCGGTCCACTCCTTCACCCAGAGTGCCATCGGCCCTGCACTGCTCGGATTCCTCGCCCTGGTCCTCGTCGGATCATTCACCCTGTTTGCCAGCCGCTCCCACCTCGTGAGCTCGGCGCCGCGTATCGACAGCTTCGTCAGTCGGGAGGGGGCGTTTCTCGCCAACAACCTTCTCCTCACCCTCTACGCCTTCGTGGTCCTGATCGGGACCACCTACCCGCTTCTCGTCGAGGCCTTCACCGGCACCCAGATGGGAGTGGGAGCACCCTTCTACAACCGGCTCGCAGTTCCGCTCACCTTCGCCCTGCTGCTCGTGATGGGCTTCGGCCCGATCACGCCGTGGGGAAATGCGTCGCCCGGTGTCATCTGGAGACGGAGTCGCATGCCGCTGGTTGCTGCAGTCGGTGCCGGACTCGCAGTCGCCCTGTTCGTCAGCCGGATCGGATGGGTGGTGCTGGCGGTGGTCCTCGCCATCTTCGTGATCGGCACGATCATCGGACTCCTTTTCGAACAGGCGCGACGACGCGCCAGCAGACGCGAGCTCAAGTTGACCGGCGGCCTTCGCGAAGTGATCGGAGGCGACACCGCATTCTGGGCCGGGCAGGTAAGCCACATCGGAGTTGTCCTGGTTGCGGTGGGAATTGCCTTTGCGGCCAACCTCGCCCTGCACGAGACGGTGGTCCTCGAGCCGGGTGAGTCGGTCGAATTCGCAGGCTACGAGCTCGTGTACGAAGGGCCGTTCCAGTTCGAGGAGCCGCAGCGAATCGTGCGGGGGGCCCGAATCACTGTCCTGAAGGACAACGAGTTTGTCGCGATCATGGAGCCGACCAACAATTTCTACGGCTCTCAGGCGTCGGGAATCATCACGCCCGATGTCCTGACCCGGCCGGGAGGTGACCTCTACCTGACTCTCCGCGACCTCGACAATATCGGCGCCACGTTATCCCTCGACACCTCCCCCCTGATCTGGATGCTCTGGTTCGGAGGTCTGGTCGCCGCCGGCGGCGGCTTCTGGGCGATGGCCGCCCGGGCCTCGGAGCGAAGCCTCATCACCGAAAGTGCCCCGGCGGATGTCTGAGCGCTTGAAGAACCTGCTGATCGCAGGGTTGACCCTGGCGATGGCGATCGCGCTGGTATTCCTTGTCGCCACCAACGAGTCGCCCGACGACAGGGTGGAACGGATCGGCTCATCGATCAAGTGCCCGGTCTGCCAGGGAGAGGCAATTGCCGACTCCCCCGCTCAGATGGCGACGGACATGATGGGTCTCGTCGAGGAACGGGTTGCAGGGGGTGCGACCGACGAGGAGATCATCGACGAATTGCTCGGCTCATTCAGCGGGGCTGTCCTCCTCGATCCGCCCCTTTCCGGGGCGACATTGCTCCTCTGGCTTGCGCCGGTTGCAGCACTCGTGGCCGGAGTCGCGGTCGTCCTCTGGTGGAAATCCCACCCCGGCCGGGGCACGCCAGACGATCGCCCACAGGCCACCCGCACCAGACGCCTGGTGGGAGGGTTGATCCTCATTGGCGGATTTGTGGCAATTGTGGTGGTTGCAGGCACTTTGCTCCAGGATCGGGCCGGCCCGAACGAAGGCGCCGCCGATGTCGACGTCCAGGAACTCGACGATGTCAGCAATGAGACCATGGAAGCCGTGATCGCGGCCAACCAGGACAATCCCCAGATCAACGGGATGCGACTGGCCCTCGCCGAGCGTTACTTCCAAACGGGCGACTACCGGGCCGCCTTCCCCCACTATCTCCAGGTCGCCCAGGATGGGCAGTCAACTGATGACGAGGCGACCACCGCGCTTGTCCGCCTGGGGTGGATGGCATATGACGGGAACGGTGAGGTGGACACTGCCCTCACCCTTCTCGACGAGGCCCTCGCAGTCAGCCCGGATTCCCAGACGGCGCTCTACCTGAAGGGCCAGGTTCTGTGGTGCGGGGCCGGCGAGAACGACCAGGCGGTGGAACTCTTCGAACAGGTCCTCGCCGACGGTGATCTCGAAGATGCCACACGATCATCGGTTGAGGGCGACCTCGCCCTGGCCTCAGCCGGGGAGCCGTGCACATGAGAGGCAGCGCAGTCAAGTGGGCGGGCCTCGCCATCGCTGCCGGAGCTGTGATCTTCTCGGTTGTTCTCGCCAGCCGGTTCGGAACCGACCCCGGGCTCGTCGAGTCTCCTCTCCTCGGGGAACCGGCACCGCTTCTCGAGCTCCCGCTCCTCGATGGTTCCGGGACTTTCGACACCACCGGCCTGACCGGCACGGTGACGGTCGTCAATTTCTTTGCATCGTGGTGTCTCGAGTGCCGGAACGAGCACGCCGACCTCGTCGCCACAGCTGACGCCTTCGCCGACCGGGGGGTTCAATTCGTGCAAATCTCGTACCAGGAGAGTGCCGGAGCATCGGCCTCTTATCTCGATCAGGCGGGGCGATCTGCTTCGACCATGTACCTCCACGACCCGGGGAGCAGAGCCGCTATCGCCTACGGGGTGTTCGGGATCCCCGAGACGTTTTTCCTCGACGCCTCCGGGACTGTCGTCGGCAAGATCATCGGAGAGGCAGACGCCTTGGTACTTGGAGCCACGCTGGACGCCATCCTCGCCGGTGATGTGCCAGGCCAGCAGATCACCGGGGACACCCAGCAGCAACCCGAGAACTAGTGCTCCGGCCAGCAACGATGGCGATGTTCAGGGCGAGTCAGGGGCGTCGTCCAGCAAGGACGCGTCGACGTTGACCACCGGGCCGTTCGTCGAGGACGAGGACGCAGCTGGCGGCGTCATCTGGCCGCGTGAGCGCGGCAAACGTTGGTGGTCGGGTCACCAGCGGCGGTTAGGAGTCCGGTGGCTCCTCGTCGGGTCGCAGCACCTCGAGGGCCACCTCGTCGAAGGTGACCGTGTCGATCGAAGCCAGCCCGGTGTCGAGGAGGAACACGTCGAAGAATCCGATCAGATACTGGTTGATGATCGGGATGATCCGCCCGGCACCGATCGGCCCCCGAAGCCCCATCTCATCGGCCAGTGGCGAGAACAAAGGGAACATTAGGAAGTCGTTGTGTCCCGAGCCGTCGATTCCGATCCAGTAGGTGGTTGCCACGCTCCGCTCTGCGATACCGCGCAGGATGGCGTCGTTGGGCAATTCATCCCACTCCGCCGACCGCAGGAACATCGCCGGCCTGGTCGCCGAAATTGCGAGTGTCCGATCGGGAAGGTGCTCGACCCAGGGGTCCATTCCGAGGACAGCGTCGCACCGCTCGTCGGTCAGGCACACGCTCACCGCCGCTCCCCCGCCGACACCGTGGCCGTATATTCCGATCCGGGTCATGTCGATGCTCCCGGTGACCTGCCCGAATGGTCCCGCCTCGCCCTCCTCGAGGGCGTTGAGGATCCCCAACAGATCGTTGGCTTGGGTCTCCACCAGCAGTGCGGCCGCCTCGTCATAGACGTCCGGGCTCACGTCCTCTCCGGCCGGCAAGGCGTCTGGCCAAAAAGGGACCAGGTCTCCGCCCTCGAAGACCGTGGCCACCGCCGAATACGTGTGATCGGGGGCGACCACAACGTATCCGTTGGAAACGAGATTCTCGATCTGGTTTAGCGCCAGTGACCGATAGCCCTGCCATCCGTGGCTGTAGACCACGACCGGATAGGTGCCCGGCGCCACGATCAAGTCCTCGTAGGTGTGGGTCTCGGTATACCGGAGGTGGCTCAGGAACCACGAGGGAAGCCCGACCGAGCGGGCCAGCTCCGGGTCGATCAGCGGCCAATCTGGATGGATCATGCCCGAGGTGGTCTCGCCATCGGGGAGCGCCGGATAGAAGACCTGGACCACAAGCTCGCGGTTCCGGCCGGGGCGAGGGCCATATACCTCCTCGCTTTCAGGGAGGGAAAGCTCGAGTGTGACCGTGCCCACGGTCTCCGGGCCGGAGGGGGCGGGCATTTCCGGAACCGGGAACAACCAGGCGGGCGACGACACGAGAAGGAGGCCGGCGAGCCCGAACACCCCACGGGCGATCCGGCTCGACCACTTGAGGTTGCGATCGAGAAAGACGATGTCGCCGACGATCAGGCCGACCGCTGCCACATAGAGGGGGATCAGCTGCCAGCGGTATCCTTCGATCTGCAGCTGTGCGATCAACACCACAAACATCAGGCCGGATGCAATTCCCCGCCTGGGACGGACCCCGAAAACCGCAGGCCACGCCACGGCAAAGACACAGGTGAAAAGGAGAAGAAGCTCGAACTGCCTCACAACGAGAGGGGTCCGGTCGGGGCGATAGCCATCAGTTGTCGCCCCGTGTGGCTTCTACCACGAATCAGGGATGGGGGTCCCCTGATGAAAGCTCATAAACCATCTACCCGACCGTTTCACCCAGATCGAGCTGCGAAGGACCTCCCGGCCGGTCGGGCCGGTGGTCCGATAGGTGCAGAGCATCACCGTCGGATAGATCTCCCGGACCTCCCAGTCCTTGACCACCACTTCTTGTGAGCGGCCCCGTGACATCTCCCGCACGATCGACACCAGGTCATACTGCCGCCCCCGGGTCCCGATCTCGGTGAACTCGTCGGCAAGCAATTCGAGAACACGTGACGTATCTCTCCTGAATTCGGGGTCCAGAAGCTGCATTTCGAGGTCGCGGAGTAGTTCCTCGGTAGAGATCTCAATCGGCATGACGCCGATCGTAGCGAGAGTGGCCCGTCTCATAAATACCTGTGGCGTCTCGCGCACACATTTACGCAACAGCCCACAGTTCTACCCAGTCAGATCGATGAGGTTCTCGAGTGCCTCTCTGATCTCTTCCTCCGCCCTTATCCCCGGCCAGGCATCGACGACGGTTTGATCGGCTGCGATGAGCACGGTCACCGGCTGGTAGGGCACCCCGTAGAGGGCGAAAATCGCCTCTTCGGCATCCAGGCCCCATTTGATCTCACCGGATAGAAACAGCTCCTCCGCCCTCGCCTCGGTGAGCTCGAAGCTCGACTTCCAGGCAGGAGCGACGAAATCGACTCTGTCGGAGTACTCAGCGGCAAGTTGGTCGACGACGGGCAACTCCCGTCGACAGGTCGGTCACCATTCCGCCCAGAAGACCAGATAAACCGGGCGAGCCCCCTCGGAAAGGGTGTAAGTGCCGCCGTCCCCGAGCTCCAGAGTGAAATCGGGAGCGAGCTCGCGGTCCGACGTCGTTGTCGTCTCCCCCGAACTCGTGGTCGTTTCACCGGGACCAAGAGTTGTCGTGCTGTTGGAGGTGACGACGGTCGTGTCTCCGGGGTCGGCGCTGGATGTAGTCGTGGCCGACTCACCGGCACAAGCCGACACCAACAGCACGAGAAGGCACACCACAACCGACCTCTTCATGGACGCAACGCTAGGCGGGGTGGTGTTTACGGGGAATAAAGAAGATCGGATTGGAGAACATTACACTCGGGCATCGGTGTCAGATACCCAGCTCTATTTCGCATACGCCTCCCTGCTCGACCCCAGGCAGCTGACGGAGGCAGCGCCCGGCGCCAGATTCCTGTTCAGCGCCCACTTTCCCGAGACCAGGCTCGTCTTCGTTGCCAATGGGGCCGGGCCTGTCGCTTCCCTCGTGGAGTCGGCCGGTTCGACGGTGTGGGGAGGTGTCTTCGAGGTTCCGAAGGCTGAGGTCGACCACCTCGTCCGCATTGAAGCCGGCGAGGGCCGGACACCGACGTGGGAGATGAAAGCCGTCGACCGCGCCGGCAACAAACACGATTGCCTGGCCTTCGTCACCGATCCCGCCGGCGCAGAACCCGGGAAGCCCTCAGCCGAGTACCTGGGGACGATGATCCGCGGAGCACGCCACTGGAACCTCCCGGCCGGTTGGGTGGTCGGCCTCGAAGACCTGGTCGACGATCAGCTCCTGAGCTGAAATGCAGCAGATCTCTTCACCCTAATTGGCCTGAACCCCCTGGTTGAAGGGGGTTTAGACGATGCGAGTCGATCTGTAAGCCGGAATCTGTCACCAGTAGCGTGCCGACCAGGGACACAACGGCCTCTTGTTGAAAATCCGTTGAACGAGATCGCCCGACGCCGTGGCCAAGCGGTGCGAACCAACCTGGAGACATGGGACCTATGGCCCTACCTTTGCCGGGCACCCAGACGACACTTATGTAGAGACGGCAAGCAGGAGATGTGTTGACCACCCCATCATCCGGTTACGACCCTCCCCCTTTGGACGTTGCGTTGAGAGCCGAAGCACCGTCCGTTTGGGTGATCGATGTGCGAGGCGAACTGGACCTTTTCACCGGCCCGATGTTGAAACAGCACCTCGATGTCTACAACCATCCGAGCGTGAACGATGGTCATCCCAGGAGTATCGTCTACTCACTCCCCGAGCTGTGGTTCATTGACGCCAGCGGCTTGCGAGCGCTCCTCACTGCCGTCGATGGGCAAGGCCCCGAGACGATCACCATACGAGAACCATCGTCGCAGGTGCGCCGACTGCTCGAACTGGTCGACCTGGACTCGATGATCGAGCAAACGAGTGAACCGATTGAGGGAACGACCTCTTTCGCATAGTTGAGGACGAGATCAGCCTGGGTAAGCCAGAACGCGAGTCGCCCGTCGCTCATCACTGCGGCCTTGCCGACGGTGTGCGACCCTTGCCCCGTACGCCGGCGGGACAGGACGCCTCGCCTCCATTTTCGGCAGCGCGGCGACGTCTATCTCTCAGCTCGGGCCGGCGCCCCTGTTGAATCCACGTTCGAACGGAGGGATCCAAGAACGCCTAGAAATGGCCTAAACCCCCTGGTTAAAGGGGGTTTAGACGATGCGAGTCGATCTGTAAGCCGGATTCTGTGACCTGTCGCG